>NZ_CP101508.1:2856299-3156532 GCF_024380015.1 Photobacterium atrarenae | reverse complement strand
ATCTGAAAATTTTCCAGCCGCAACAGCTGATAACCGAGACCGGTCGAAAAGGTAAAATCGCTAAAGTATGGCCCATAGCGATCATCGATATAATTGATATTCCCTAATACATAGGTGCTGGCATTGATCTTCATATCACTTTGCAGTTCCAGCTGACCCTTGCGCTTGTCTTCCTCACCATCTTTTTCGGCCAGCAGGTATTTCGCCTCGCTGGTATGGCGATACTGGTTTTTGACATAGGTCAGCCCGACGCGGGCGTTGAGGGACTCTGAATCTGAATTGCCTCCCAGGGACTGGTAGCCCAGCTCCAGCTCGCTCGCCCAGGGCGAGCGGGGCCGCTTGGGCAGATCCTCATCATTGGCAAAGGCGGCTGTATTGGCAAGCAGCAATAAGGGCAGTAAATATCTTGCCAAGGATCCTCCAGCAGTCATCGATTATCAAGGGTGGAAAGCGTTCCGCAGAGTGTAACCGGGCAATGTCAGCGTTTCGTCAAGAAATGGGAGGAATCTCGCGGTTGGCAAAGGATGCAGGTCATAATGAAGGAGAGCGGGTGGGCGCTTTTGATCGATGTTTTCCCCATGATATTGATACATTGCTCCTCCATGAAAAGGTATAATGCCCGGCCTGGTTCCCGGTAAGCACGCAACTCCTATGGCAGAAAATAGTAAATCGTATAAACCAAAAGATTCGAAGATGGACGCCATCAAGATGCCGCCGCACTCTTTAGAGGCGGAGCAGTCGGTCCTTGGCGGCCTGATGTTGGATAATGAAAAGTGGGATACGGTCGCAGAAAAGGTCGTCGCCAAAGATTTCTATAGTCGGCCGCACCGGCTTATTTTTGAAAGTGCCGCGATGTTGCTCGAAAGCGGCCAGCCACTGGACTTGATCACCCTGTCGGAGCATCTGGAGCGGGGTGATCAGCTGGAAGAGGTGGGTGGATTTGCCTACCTGGCTGAGCTGGCCAAAAATACCCCTTCGGCAGCCAATATCTCGGCGTACGCGGAGATTGTGCGTGAACGGGCGCTGATCCGCGACATGATCGGGGTGGCTAATGAAATTGCCGATGCCGGTTATGATCCGCAGGGGCGAACCAGTGAAGATCTGCTCGATATGGCCGAGAGTAAAGTTTTTGCCATTGCTGAGCAGCGCACGTCGGAGAACGAAGGTCCCCAGAATGTTGATAGTGTGCTGGAGAAAACCCTGGAGCGGATCGAGCTGCTATATCAGTCGCCGCAGGACGGGGTGACCGGAGTCTCAACCGGGTTTACCGATCTCAATAAGAAAACCGCCGGCCTGCAGGGTTCGGACTTGATCATCGTGGCGGCCCGTCCGTCGATGGGTAAAACCACCTTTGCGATGAACTTGTGTGAAAACGCCGCGATGGAGCAGGAAAAGCCGGTCCTGATCTTTTCGTTGGAGATGCCATCTGAACAGATCATGATGCGGATGCTGGCCTCGTTGTCACGGGTCGATCAGACCAAGATCCGGACCGGTCAGCTCGATGACGAGGATTGGGCCCGGATTTCATCGACCATGGGTATTCTGATGGAGAAGAAGAATATGTATATCGATGATAGCTCCGGCCTGACCCCGACCGAAGTCCGCTCCCGAGCTCGCCGCGTAGCGCGGGATCACGGCGGCCTGAGCCTGATCATGGTCGACTACCTGCAGCTGATGCGTGTTCCCGGCCTGCAGGATAACCGGACCCTGGAGATCGCCGAGATTTCACGCTCCTTGAAAGCGCTGGCCAAAGAGTTGAATGTTCCCGTGGTCGCGCTGTCGCAGCTCAACCGCTCGTTGGAGCAGCGGGCCGATAAACGCCCGGTGAACTCGGACTTGCGTGAATCCGGTGCGATCGAGCAGGATGCTGACTTGATCATGTTTATCTACCGCGATGAGGTCTATCACGAAGACAGTGCGCTCAAAGGGATTGCTGAGATTATTATCGGTAAACAGCGGAACGGTCCGATCGGCTCTGTGCGCCTGACGTTCCAGGGCCAGTTCTCCCGGTTTGATAATTACGCCGGCCCGGCCTTTGATGATGAATAATGTGTAAGTGAAGGACAGTGAATGAAAGCCGCGACCGCCTATATCGACACCCAAGCGCTGCGTCATAACGTCAGCCAGCTGCGCAAGCAGGCACCGGACAGCAAACTGCTGGCGATGGTGAAAGCCAATGGCTATGGCCATGGGCTGCAGCAGGTCGCGACCAGTTTGCCGGATGTCGATGGCTTCGGTGTGGCGCGGATTGAGGAAGCGCTGTCTCTGCGCACCTGCGGGGTGGTGCAGCCGATTTTGCTGATGGAGGGCTTCTATGCCCCGGGTGATCTGCCGGTGCTGGTGACGAACAATATCCAGACCGTGGTCCATACCCCGGAGCAACTTGAAGCGCTGGAGCAGGCGAACCTGGAAGCACCGGTCAAGGTGTGGCTGAAAATCGACAGCGGCATGCACCGGCTCGGGGTACGCCCGGAAGAGTTTCAGACATTTGTCGAGCGGCTGCATGCCTGTTCGAACGTCGAAAAACCGCTGCGCTACATGAGCCATTTCGGTTGCGCGGATGAGCTGGACAATCCGGTGACGCAAGCGCAGATCCAGACCTTTATGACCCTCACCGAAGGCTGTCGCGGCGAACGCTCCCTGGCAAATTCGGCAGGGATCCTGGCCTGGCGCCACAGCCATCTGGACTGGATCCGTCCTGGTATTATCATGTTCGGGATATCACCGTTTGCAGACGAAAGCCATTCGGCAGCTGCCTTCGGGATGAAGCCGGTGATGACTCTGGCATCAAGTGTGATTGCGGTGCGCCAGGTGAAACAAGGTGAGCAGGTCGGCTACGGCGGGACCTGGACCAGCGAGCGGGATACCAAGATCGGGGTGGTTGCGATTGGCTATGGTGATGGTTATCCACGTTCGGCGCCGAATGGTACACCGGTACTCATCAACGGCCGCTGGGTGCCGATTGCCGGTCGGGTGTCGATGGATATGCTGACGGTCGATTTGGGGCCGGATGCCACCGATAAGGTCGGTGACGAAGCGATTTTGTGGGGGCGTGGTCTGCCGGCCGAAGTGGTGGCTGAACATGTCGGGACCATTGCCTATGAGCTGGTGACCAAGCTGACTTCCCGAGTTGCTATGGCTTACAGCTAAGTGGCCAGGAGCCCTTCGATATGACAAGGCGGGCTCAGGCTCGCCTTGTTAGGTCTGGCTTCGTGTCAGGCCGGGCAGGCCGAATCACCGCCTGTTTCATCAAAGCATTGCTTCAGAAATACGCGGCTTCAGAAACGCGTCGCTTCAGAACCCGCGCAGCTGGATCCGGCGCAAAAACTCGGTCATGACCCGGTCATAGAGCAGATCGCCGAGAAACGCATCTTCCACCTTGTGATCGATACTCGGGTTGTCATTGACTTCAATCACCCTCACCTGGCCATCCACTTCCTTCAAGTCTACCCCGTACAGGCCGCTGCCGATCTGGTTTGCGGCCTTCAGTGCGGTGTCGATCACCGCTTTGGGCACCTGCTTGAGATCCAGGGTTTCAAACCCGCCGGAGCTGATCCGTCCGCTTTGGTGATGCTGGTAGATCTGCCAGTGGCCGCGGCTCATGTAATATTTGCAGGCAAACAGTGGCTGGCGGTTGAGGATCCCGATCCGCCAGTCGAAATCGGTCGGCAGGAATTCCTGGGCCAGGATCAGGGTGCTGCGGGCAAACAGGCTGTCCATCTGGACCAGCAGCTGCTCACGATCGCTGACCTTGACCACCCCGACTGAAAACGCCCCGTCCGGGACTTTCAGCACCATGGGGTAGCCGATTTCGGTTTCGGCCAGGGCCAGCCAGTTCGGGTCAAACCGCTTTAATACCGCGCTTTTGGGGGCCGGGATATGGTGTAGGTGCAACAGTTCGGTCAGAAAGACCTTGTTGGTGCACTTCATGATGGACTCGGGATCGTCCATCACCACCAGGCCCAGCTTCTCCGCCGTTTTGGCAAACCGGTAGGTGAAGTTATCGATGTTGGTCGTCGCCCGGATAAACAGGCCGTCAAATTCACCCAGCCGGGATAAATCGTCCGGCGTGATGGTTTGCAGCCGCATGCCCAGCCGCTTGGCTGCTTTCTTGAACTGGTGCAGGGCCGTGCTGTCAGAGGGCGGCATTTTTTCGTTCGGATCGACCAGCAGCGCCAGATCATAGCGGGCATTCTTGCTCGGCTTGGGCGCGCGCCACACCTTGTTTGAAAATCGCTCCAGGGCATCGGCAAACCGATCCTGCTCCGGGTCTGTTAAGTCCTGGAACGGAAACGGCGTGATCTGCTCGACCTGCCAGTGTGTTTCTGTGCGGCGAATGCTCACCTGCATCACCGGCATCATAAAGTGCTCGAACAACCGGCGGGCAATTTTGGCAAACCCCGGGACCGCCGCGTGACCGAAATAAATTTTCTCTTCCAGTAACTCCCCGATAGCCAGCGGCTGATCCGCAAAGGCTTTCTCCAGCTGATCGGAGGGCACCGACAGCAGGAAAGGCTGGGACAGATCGGTGATGGTCATCATCCGGGGGATCACCCGGTGCCCCCGGGCTTCGGCCATCAGCGAGCAATAGTAGCCGCTGCTCAGGTAGCCGTAGTCCCGGCACAGGTTGATGATCTGGGTTGCCTTCTGATCGCAGAACGCGCCCTGCTGTAAATAGGCATCGACCGTGACCACCCTGTCGGAGGGAAAATACTGCCGCCAGTCACTGTCGTTGTCGGTAATGATGAGAACTTTGGTCATCGTGAAGCTTACCTCTAGCCTTACGGCTCAATTTGGGATTAAATCGAGCCAATTCACTGCAGGCAAATCCGTCTATGAAAGTCCGTATTGCACAGCTTTATGATCTCGATGCGTTAAACACTCTGGAGGCTCAGCTTTTCGACGGGGATCGGATTTCGCCCCGCCAGATGCGGCGGTTTATCAAATCATCCCAGAGTGTCTTGTTTCTCGCGGAAGCGGAAGGCAGGACGGCCGGCTATGGCCTGGTGTTGTTTCACCGGGGGACCCAGCTGGCGCGTTTGTATTCCCTTGCCGTCGATCCCGATTTTCGAGGCAGGCGTATTGCCCAGCAGCTCTTGGCTGCGTGTGAAACGGCGGCACTGGAAAACGGTTTCAATACATTAAGGCTGGAAGTGCGTCATGACAATCTTCCGGCGCGAAATCTCTATGAAAAATGCGGTTACTCACCATTAAAAGTCTTAATCCACTACTACGATGATCTGGCTGATGGGCTCAGGATGCAAAAGCGTCTGACCCCGGTCGAAGCGAAGTTCTTGTTACCTTTGCCTTTGTATGTGCAGACCACGCCGTTTACCTGCGGCCCGGCTTGCCTGATGATGAGCCTGGCTTACCTGCAGCCGGATTATCAGCCCTGCCGTCAGCTGGAGATGCAGCTGTGGCGGGAGGCGACGACGATATTTATGGCCTCCGGCCACGGCGGGTGCAGCGGGCATGGTCTGGCATTGGCGGCAAACCGTCGGGGCTGCAAGGTCACACTGTGGGCGCAGTCCCAGTCCACGCCGTTTATTGACAGTGTCAGGGATGTGAAGAAAAAAGAGATCATTGAGCTGGTGCACCAGGATTTTTGTCAGCAGCTTGATGAGGCCGGGGTGGCGGTGGTGGAAGCAATGCCGCCGGCATCCCAGATTGAAGCCTGGCTGCGGCAGGGGTGTTGCCTGTTGATGCTGATCAGCACCTATCGTTTTAACGGCTGTAAGGAGCCGCACTGGATAGTGCTCAGCGGGGTCAGTGAGCAGTTTTTCTTTTTTCACGACCCCTATGCTGAAGATCGGGCCGACAGCGGGCATCGAGCACATGTGCCGCTGACCAAGGCCGGGTTGAGCCAGGTGCTGGGCTTCGGGCGGCAGAAACAGACGGCCTGCGTGGTCCTCCACCCGACAGCTGCGGCGGTTATTCCCCCTGGAGGGTGATGACGATCCGGCGGCTGCCGCCGTAGTCGCGGTGCTCGCCGAGGTAGATCCCCTGCCAGGTGCCCAGCGCCAGGCGCCCATGGCGGATCGGAATGGAGACGCTGCAGCCCAGAGTGGAGGCTTTGATATGGGCCGGCATATCATCGTCTCCTTCATCAGTGTGCCGGTAATAGGGCGCCCGCTCCGGGACGGCTCGGTTGAAATGGGCTTCCATGTCGCTGCGTACGGTCGGGTCGGCGTTTTCGTTGATTGTCAGGCTGGCGGACGTGTGCTGGATAAAGCAGTGGGCCAGGCCTACCTGATATTGCCGGAGCTCCGGAATTTGTTGTTCAATTTCATCGGTTACGAGATGAAAGCCCCGGCGCTTTGCGGAGAGCTGAATTGTTTTCTGAAACCACATCATCTTTGCCCTATTGTCACCATCTGACTGTAATCTTAGATGATTACAGTACTCATCCGATCTTTTTCCGTCTATTATTTATGCTTGGTTTTCGTGACCTGTCTCAATGAAGGTGGGGGACGGTTCACGTCATAATTCATCATAAGTCGTAAAATTACAAAATTATAGCCAGCCGCACTGGGTGCGCTACACTTGACAACATTTATACACATCGGGGATCCACGGCTTGGATGCAACTGACTAGGCCCATGGATTAAAATGAAATTATCAGGAACTTCATCATGTTGAAAAACATTAACCCAACGCATACGCAGGCGTGGCAAGCACTGACTGCACACTTTGAAGAGGCCCAGGATCTGCAGCTGAGCGAGCTGTTTGCCAATGACAGCGAGCGCTTTGCCAAGTTTTCCGCGCAATTCGGCACTGACATTTTGTTGGATTACTCCAAAAACCTGATCACCGAAGAGACAATGACCAAGCTGCTGGCCCTGGCTGAGCAAACCGAGCTGAAGTCAGCGATTGGCGAGTTATTCAGCGGTGAGAAAATCAACCGCACCGAAGAACGTGCCGTGTTGCACTCGGCGCTGCGTAACCGCAGCAATACGCCGGTCATGGTTGATGGTGAAGACGTGATGCCAAAAGTGAATGCGGTGCTGGAGAAGATGAAGCATTTCACGGCCCGCATCGTGGATGGTGAGTGGCAAGGGTATACCGGTAAAGAAATTACCGATGTGGTGAATATCGGGATCGGGGGATCGGATCTGGGGCCTTACATGGTCACGGAAGCCCTGATGCCGTACAAAACCCGCCTCAATATGCATTTTGTCTCCAATGTCGATGGTACCCACATCGCCGAAACCCTGAAGGGTCTGAACCCTGAAACCACCCTGTTCCTGATTGCGTCGAAAACTTTCACCACTCAGGAAACCATGACCAACGCCCACTCGGCCCGTGACTGGTTCCTGGCGACGGCAGGGGATCAGGCCCATGTGGCCAAGCATTTTGCGGCCTTGTCGACCAATGCCGATGCTGTTGCGGCGTTTGGGATTGATACTGAGAACATGTTCGAGTTCTGGGACTGGGTTGGTGGCCGTTACTCGCTGTGGTCGGCGATTGGCCTGTCGATCAGCCTGGCGGTTGGTTTTGATAACTTCATTGCATTGCTTGATGGTGCCCATGCGATGGATCAGCACTTTGCTGAAGCACCGCTGGCGGAAAACCTGCCGGTGATCCTGGCTTTGATCGGTATTTGGTACAATAACTTCCACGGTGCGGAATCTGAAGCGATCCTGCCTTATGATCAGTACCTGCACCGCTTTGCAGCCTACTTCCAGCAGGGCAATATGGAGTCGAACGGTAAGTCTGTCGATCGTGGCGGAAATCCGATTGATTACCAGACCGGTCCAATCATCTGGGGGGAGCCGGGCACCAACGGCCAGCATGCTTTCTATCAGCTGATCCACCAAGGCACCAAGCTGATCCCATGTGACTTTATCGCCCCGGCGATCAGCCATAACCCGCTGAGCGATCATCATCCGAAACTGATGGCGAATTTCTTTGCCCAAACCGAAGCCCTGGCTTTCGGTAAAACTCAAGCGCAAGTGGAAGCGGAATTCCTGGCGGCCGGCAAGTCGCTGGAAGAGGTAAAAGAGCTGGTGCCGTTCAAGGTCTTTGATGGTAACCGCCCGACCAACTCAATCCTGGTGAAACAAGTGACGCCATCGGTACTGGGTTCGCTGATCGCCATGTACGAGCACAAGATCTTTACCCAAGGGGTGATCTGGAACATCTTCAGTTTCGACCAATGGGGCGTTGAGCTGGGTAAACAGCTGGCCAATAATATCCTGCCGGAGCTGACCAACGAGGCGCAGATTAGTAGCCACGACAGCTCAACGAACGGCCTGATTAACACCTTTAAACAGTGGCGCGGTTAACCCAGCGGACCACAAAAAACGCCGCGATTGCGGCGTTTTTCTTATGAGTCTGTTCCAGCGGTATTACGACAGCGTGACAACTTCGCTTGCCTGCGGACCTTTCTGACCCTCTGTCACGATAAATTCAACACTTTGGCCTTCGTGCAGCGTACGACGCCCCTGAGCCTGAATGGCGCTGAAGTGGACGAATACATCCTTGCCATCGGCACCAGAAATAAAGCCAAAGCCCTTTTCATCGTTAAACCATTTAACGGTTCCAGTCAGTTTGTTCATGTTACGATCTTTCCTTTGAATGAGGGTATTTCCTTGCGTGACCGAGGCGGCCAGCAAACTTACGCGCTGAAAAACAGGAGCAATAGGTGCGTGGATGCTTATTCAGCATATTCCAGTCTAGACCGAATCCAGACAGGTGGGTAGTTTTTTGTCCGGGATTTACGATGACTTCACATAAAATTCAAAGTGATAGTCAATGCTGTTGCAGGCGGAGAGATCGCCAGCCAGAGCGTGCTGGCTGGGGCGATAAGGCATACGCGGGCGCTAGCCGTCAAAGCAAATTTCAATAAAGGCTTTGCCGTACTCCGAGTCGAACGGCATGATGATGATGGCCCCCTCGCACTTGTGGGTGATGGTGTGGCCTCGGCCGGAAACAACCGCCGGGGTGGCCATTTCAAACTCATAGCCTTTTTCAGCCAGGATCCGTTTTGCACCACCAGTTACCATATTGGTGATTTCACCGACCATATCGGTCACTTCTTCGTTAATGGCATTGGGGCGCTCGCCCAACATCCGCTGCATGATCTCGAGTGCGAGGCCTTCATCAAAAGTAATTGACATGGAGCCTTTAGTTTGTGGGCCGACCATCCCGATCAGGCCGGAGACATCACCACGCGCAACTTCGTCTTTTTTCAGACGCGGCTTCTGTGGAGCGAGTTCCATCGATGCCATTGTCTTGAGCACATTGAGCAGTGAAGCTAGAAAAGGATTTACAAATTCTGCGCGCATAATCTCATAATGACTGTAATTAGTAAGTGTTTAAGGTTACTGCTTGCTGCTTTGGCATTGCTGACAAATGCCATGGCTTTCCACCACATGGTTGGAGATCTGAAAGCCGTGCTTTTCTGCCTTCTGGCGCAGCAACTTGGCCAGCTCATCGTCATGGCATTCTTCGACGGTACCACACTCATCACAAATCAGCAGTTGGGAGCAGTGATCGGCATGGCCAAGGACACAACAGGCGATATAACTATTGGTCGACTCGACTTTATGAACAAACCCCTGGGCGAGGAGAAAGTCTAATGCTCGATACACCGTCGGTGGCTTGGCCTGAGGTTCACTCTCTCGTAGTAGATCAAGCAGTTCATAAGCACTGATGGAACTATGGTGTTCAATAATGAGCTCAAGGACCTTCAGTCTTTGAGGGGTGAGTCTTACGCCTCGTTGTTCGCAAATCTGTTGTGCTTTGGTCAGCAATTGCGTGTGATTTGCCATATAACCTCAAAAAAACAGCGATAAGTCCAATAGTTTATCATAGCATTCGGGAAACGTATCTCTGTTCCTCGGGTTCGAACAAAGTCAGCCGGAAAAACCGTGTCATAGATCACGACATCCCCGTTTCTCTGGTTGGCCTGAATGAAGCCGAATTTTGTTCACCTTTAATGCCTAGAATCAGCGAAAAGCTGTGCCTCTGGTTTTTGTGCAGAGAGGGCAGATTATAATCCTTTGATTCATAAGTAAAGATCAGCTTGTGCAGCTTTTGGAACATAATAACCCAAAAGGTAAAAAGGCTGTACAGTTCCCAAGTCTTATTATTTTTATTCAATAAAATCAGTGCTTTAGTAAGGTGGTCAATTGTCTCATAGTGTTCCATTTGGAATTCATCGCTTTCTTCGGTGGCTCTCTTTCGGCAGTATTGGTTTTGTACAGCTTTTTGTTGTGCGAAAATGTAAAAGGCCTGTCGATAACAAATGCTGCTTTAGGTGTGTTTTAAGTTGCTGATATCTTTGTGGTTTGTCGCCTGTTCAGCTTTTTGGGTTATTGGTAGTCAAAAGCTTAATTTTCTGTACCAAAGTTCAAGGTGTCCTTTTTCAGGTTTAAAAAACAGCTAGTTATGGAATTTACTTTTTGGCCTGTAATGTTTCATTAACTGAAAGGATGTTCTCCATGGGCCGAGTCCGGCAGGGTGAGAGTTGGGCTGACCGCTGGAATGCGGTAGAATCCGCTTTCTTTTATTCACCTTGGCAGCCAGGCCGGGTGAACGTCGCTACCGGGTGAGCTCTCCGGGCCGGGTAGCGGGATTGCAACACGGGGAAGCGGGTAACAACGAGGCTTTTCGATGTTAGAGAATGCTGTGGTCGAGCACGACAAGGTACAAACTGATTTAACCCCCCATGCGGATTATCCTGCATGCCGCTTTTCCGTGGCACCGATGCTCGATTGAACCGACTTTCCCGTAATTATTGGCCTGAGCGTATTTAAGGGGGACTATAGGGGGGCTGGTGTCAAAAAATAAAGGCACCCTTTTGAGGTGCCTTTATTCTTTTCTCAACTTCTTCTAGATCGTAGCTGCTTCAGGAAATTCCTTATCAAGCAGTCTTTTGGCCGCTTTCTTTTGCTGAGCTACCAGAAGATCAATATTTTGAGCAGAAGCAT
Source organism: Photobacterium atrarenae (assembly GCF_024380015.1). NCBI lineage: Bacteria > Pseudomonadati > Pseudomonadota > Gammaproteobacteria > Vibrionales > Vibrionaceae > Photobacterium > Photobacterium atrarenae. The sequence continues at coordinate 3,145,598 of NZ_CP101508.1, read as the reverse complement.
TTTGGTTGCGTTTTGACGTTACATCTTTTTCAAATTCAACTGAAACGGTATAACCAATCTCACTATTACCTTTTATATGAATCATTCTTCTCATGTCTACTCCTGATTTGCAGAGCCTTTATCGCTTGCGATAAGGGTTGCCATTTTGAGAGCGTGCTCCTGTTTGTCTAAGTAAACTGCCAGCATTTTGCTGATTGCTTGTAAAAAAATCTGATCTCGTCGTGGATGAAACTGATTTTCACTCGCACTAGTCAAGACAAGAACGCCATGAGGCTCATTTTCTGTATGTTCATTGTCTTCACAAGCAAGTATAGGCACAGAGATAAAAGAACAATAGTATTTACTATCTTGCTCTGTCTTAACTGTTAACTCTGTACTGCTCTGGATGTTGGGACAACACTTTATCTCTTTGTGTAGAAAAGTCATTCCAACATGTCCAATTCCGGGACGCCATTCTCGATTTTGGGTGGCGATTCTTTCATCATTAAATCGCTTTTTCACCTCGAGCTTACCAGAAGAGTCGTTGTACACATATAGCGCAATGTTATATAGCGATTTTTCTTGGTAATTGAAAAGATCTTCTCTGTTCACTACTAATGGCCAAAGAAGGTTTGTTAAGTGACTGTTTAATAGTGCCTCTATGCTGTTTTGAAGAGGAATAGGAGGATTGTCAGGATCATTCTCTAACTCCTTATCAAGTTCATTGTTGAGCTCACCGACAGCTTTATCAAGTTCTGCTGATATTAGATAAAGTGTTGTGATTTGTGATATTGAAAGATCTGTGAGGTCTTGATGAGACATTCTCAACTTGTTGAATTTTAATGCAAGTTCGTTGTATTTGTCTTGGAGCTCAGTTGCTTCAGCATGAGTTAAGTGCTTTTTGCTATGCTGGTGTTGGATTAAAGCAAGACAAAAGTGAGTAATTAGAAAAGCTCCTAAAAAACACCAGACAATTAAACCAACTTCTTCCTTATCTTTTAACGAAAACCAAAAAGATACAAAGACACCGACAATGATTGGAGCTACAAGTGTCATCCAAACGTTTGAAAGTATTACAACTCTATCTACGAGAGAAGCATTGATAAGATCGTTTTTGGCTGAATACGGGATTAATTTTTTCTCCATCTTCACATCCTCTGCCCTGACCAAACCACTTCACCAATCACCTCAAAATCACTACTCATGATCTCTTCTTTGCTCAGTTCCCATGGCTTATAGCTGGTGTTGTCACTGGTGACATTCAGGCCATGCTTGGAGAATTGCAGGCGTTTCACCATCAGTTGACCATCAAAGCGGAACACATAGATACCATCCCCGGTGAACTGATCCACTCGATTTACCATCACCAGACAGCCGTTTTTGAGCGTAGGGTACATACTGTCGCCTTTGACAGGCATCAGAAAAATGTTGTTTGGGTTCACGCCGATTTCATTGTGGATGAAAGCCTCGCTGAACACGATATCGCTGGACTTCTCTTCACTGACGACTAAAGCCCCGTGCCCGGCACTGACCGCTACTTCATAAAAGTCGAGGCTCACAAACCCCTTTGGCGGCGCAATTACGCCGTTTTGTGATATCTGTCTCGCTTTCGTAAAGATATCTTCAGGGATCCGTTCCCTGTATCGCCAAGTCTGAATTGTGGACGTGGAAACACCTAAAACCTTAGCTAAATCAACGTTTTTTGACGTATTGGTGAGGTTTTTTAATTCCTTGATTTGCTCATCTATGTTGCTCATTGAGTGCTCCAATGTGCTCAAAAGTTGCTTGCAAATGTTGTGAGAACTTTTATAGTGCTCACAAAGCAATTGAGCAGTATTTGAATTGCTTTGAATTGATAGAAACTAATTCAGAATTGCACAGGTGAGCCATGAATACAAACTTTGCACTGTTAGCTCGATTCGAAAGTCCCACCGTTGAACTGAAGCAAGTCTGTCAGGAGTTTTTCGGGATCACCCCAAAGACTGCCGAGCAGAAAGCTAAGGCATGTGACTTCCCCGTTCCCACCTTCAAGCTGCGTGACTCTGAGCGCAGCCCAACCTTAATCAAGATTGATGATCTGGCGGCCTATATCGACCAGCGATATGAGCAGGCCAAATCCGAATGGCAATCAGTGAATGTGTGAGGGATTAATCATGAAAAAGACAGCGAAAGAGCATTTTAAAGCCATGTATCGAGCCGTTCGGAAAAACCGCCACCCAGCATTAATTGCGGGTGCCTGTATCGAAGCAAGTGAAGACTTTGGTCAAATGTTCGCCATTGACATTGCGATTGCTGCAAGACGGGCCCGCACTGAAAATATTCAACAAAACTTGCAAGGCAGGCTTGCTTATTTCAAGCGTCACGGAGAGCGCTGGGGCGAACATTTGCCGTTTTAAGGGGGTGAGTATGCAAGTTTCAAATCCGATTCACGCCCCTTGCCCGGATATGGAAGGCATGGTTAACCCTGACCCAAAAAAGCGCCAGCGTGCGATTTACCTGCTGGGGAAACTGCGGGAAAAGCACGGGATCCGAAGGCGAACCCGTACTGCCCGGCCACTGAACTACACCTGCACATCAACCGGTTGTATCGAGGGATACGAGTAATGCAATACGGCACGATCTTCACTCGCCGATTCTTAAAGCGACTCCCGAAAATTGTTCGAAATGACATTCGCGTCAAAGTGGCCGCCCGTCAACAGCGTGGTGCGGCTACCCGCGATAACCTCAACCGCTTCAGCGATGAGGCGGTTAAGTTTGGTCTGAAAATAGCGCCGTACATCGAGGACAAGTTTTCTTTTGTGGACAGTCGCAATAAGGCCAAAGTCGAGCGTTTAAGCCATGACATTCTGATGCGTGATGAAGCCGTTCAGAAGCTGGCGCGATTAGTTGCTGATGAGAACATGCTGGCAATGCAAGACATTGACCCGGATGCTTTTGACAGCTTTCTGGATGCAATGAAACACATTTATTCAGAACTGGCGCGGAATATCCGCACCATTGCTATCAATCCGCCTGTGATGCCGGGCGAGAAAATGGATGATGAGCGAGCCGAAGAAGTGCTCACGGCATCAGTGCTGAAAATGCAGTCAGAGCAGTGGATTGAGCGACGTTTGTTGCACCTTCGGGCGCAGTACGTCGAATACGCGCAAATTGCCCTTGAGCGTGTCGGAGTAAAGCCTCACCAGACTAAACATATTTCCTATCCATCATTTCAGAACTGGAAAAACAAACAGCGTGAAGCAGAGCGGTTCATTCAGGGCACCGTGGTTTATAACGAGGCCACGGGCGAGCATTTCGACCTTGAGGAAGTGATTAAACGGACCACGGCCAATCCGGAAAATCGCCGGATTGAAATGATGGTGCGATCCCGTGGCTTTGAGGAGCTTGCACAGGACTTAGGCTACATCGCGCTTTTCATCACGTGGACGCTGCCCAGCAAGTACCACCGCAACTCTCCCAAATGGAACGGTGCCACGGTCAAAGAAGGCCATAACAATTTGATGCAGCAGTGGGCACAGGCGCGAGCCCTGATAGCCAAAGAAGATATTCACTATTTCGGTTTTCGGGTGGCTGAGCCGCACAAAGACGGCACCAGCCACGGGCATTACTTTCTGTTCTGCAACCCGAAGGACAAAGACAAGCTAATCAGCATCATTTCAGGTGTGGCAACCGCTGAAGACCGAGAAGAGTTAGGAAAAGACATTTCCCCGCGCTTTGACGTACAGGAAGCAGATCCTGCCAAGGGCGGCGCAACCGCCTATATCGCTAAATACGTGTCCAAAAATATCAACGGCAAGCACATGCCCGAAACCGAAGCTGAAGAAAGCGCGTTTCGGGTTCGTGCCTGGGCGTCTGTTCATCGTATCCGCCAGTTTCAGCAGTTTGGTGGCGAGCCCGTTTCTCTATGGCGACATCTGCGCCGGGCCACCGAAGAACAAACCCGGATTGACCCGAAGTTAGAAGAACTGAGGCAGGCTGCGGATACCTCAAAATGGGCGCTTTTCTGTCAGCTCGCAACGGATGCCAAGCTGGCCTACGAGGAAAAGAAAAACCAATACGGAGAGAAAGTGAAAAAGGCGATCGGCTTTCACTGGTTTTCCGAAGGGGTGACGACACTCATTTCGACCTGCAACGAATCTTACCGGCTAGTGAAAAAGTCGGAGTTGGGGGCGCTTTTAGAGTCGCGGAGCGGCTCCCCTTGGAGCACTGAAAATAACTGTAACTCCCAGCTCGGAGAGCATCTCCAACGAGTGACCGGATGGAGCTTTAAGGGAGTTCAATGCTTGTTTAATCCGCTGTTGAAGGGGGCAAAAGTCCCCATCGATAAAAATATGACCCTCCAACTCAGAAATAACCGATTCATCGTGACGTAAGGGATACCCATGGAAAACCAAAACGTAGACAAGACACTGCAATCAGAAACAAACCGTTTGTTAAACGAAATGGATTCGGAATCCAAAGCCTATAAGCCGCCGATGGGATTTGGCTTTATCAAGCCTTGGCTATTGAAAACCGTATGGCTTTTTAAGGCATTCAACCAACGCATTCACGCATTAGAACAGGAGCGCCGCTAATGGAAAATGAAAACGAAATCTTGGGGTATGTGGTGTGCCGTACCTGCCTGAACCCAAAGGCAATTAAGCAAGGGAAAGGGAAACGCGCCGCTTTCGTGCATGGCCGTTGTGAATGTGGCCCGGATACCCGTACCGGCAAAGCGGCCCAGGTGGAAATGAAAGCATTCAAATCGCTTGATGAAATCCAAAGCGAAATTGAAGTGCTGAAAGCACCGAAACCGGAAGTAAAACCGGTTGTGCAAGAAGTGGTATCGGATCCCGAACCGAAACCGAACCAAGAAACGGAATCAAAGCCCATGGGAACCGTTGCCTGTGTGGGGATTGGTGCGGTGATGGGTCTTGTGTTTGGTGGCTTAGTGAAAACATTCAAAATGGTGGCTTAAATGGAAAACGAAATGGAATTGAACGAAATCGAACTGAATGAAGAAGTGCATACGCAGGAAGACGAAGCCGCGTTGCTTCAACAGCTCGGTGATGAGCAGGACTTTGACCCAAGCACGGCTGGCGCGAAAGCTGCTGATGACGCGCAAGCACTAGCGGCTGGTGCGGCGTCTGTGATGGCTGTGCTTGGTATTTCTGAGCAAATGCTGAAGCAGTTCGGTCACAAGGATTTTGCTTTTGACCCATCGCAGGCCGAGAACGTGGCGAACACTGCCGCACCGCTGTTTGTGAAGTATGGCGGTGAAATGCCGCCGTGGCTGGCGCAGTACAAAGAAGAGTTCACTTTTGTGGTGGCAGCGGGCGCTTTGGGTTTCACCTCGTTCATGCAACTCCGAATGCTGAAAGCATCGGATGCTGCGAAGGAGGTCGCGGAATCTGAAACGGAATCGGAGCCATCAGGGGAGACGGAATAAATGCAACCCATTAACCCGAATAATGCCCTTAAAAACGGTCACGTGTTTGCGGTGGGTATGAGTGGCAGCGGTAAAACTTCTGCCGCGAAAAAGCTATTCATTCAATCAACCGATCAGGTGGCTATTTTTGATCCGATGGGGGATTACACCGGCAAGCTTGCGGGGCGGGTGGTACGCGGTTATTCCAGCATCAAAGAGTTTGCCGCTGCCTTGATTGCAGGACGCAAGACAAAGCAAGGGTTCAAGATTGCCTATCAACCGACCCACGAAACCAAACCCAAAGATTTTGATAAGTTCTGTCAGGTGGTTTGGGCGATGGGGAACGGTAAACATCCCAAGCCATTAAAAATCATCTGTGAAGAAGTTGCAGAGCACAGTGAGAGCGCGGGGAAGGCCGTGGGGTATCACGGCAAGATTTTGCGCTTAGGGCGGAAATTCAATCTGCACTCAATCAACTTGTTTCAGCGCGGGCAGGAGGTCTCCAAAACCATCATTGATAACTGCCAGCGGGCTTGTGTGATGATGCAGAAGACCCGGAAGAGTGCCGCTTATTTGGAATCGATGACCGGGATCCCCGCTGAGAAAATCGATGAACTCAATCCCCTTGAGTATCTGTTGCAGGACGGAAAAGCGTTTGAAAAAGGGATTATTCGGTGGTGATTTGTGAATCTCATCACACTTAAACCAAACTCAAACCAAATCCGGTTTAGGAATCGAAACCAAATCATCTGTTTAAGTAAAGGCCACCTAATGTCGGGTGGTCTTTTTTAAAGGTAAACAAATGGCTGGTTTTACACCAAAGAAATTAACCGTAATTGCCGTTGTGGCGGCTGTTGTTGCTGCCGGTGTTGTCTGGGCGTCGAACAACGTTGACGCCGTCGAAGACGCAATCGGGTAAGGGGGCGCTGATGGAGCTATTAGCAACCCCGTTTGCACCACGCCCGAAAGAGCTGGATCCGGTCGAGGGTGTGGGCTGGGGCAATCGCGCCTCGCTGCGTCTGGTTTCCGGGCCGACTTATCACAGCATCGAGCTGGTCACCAATATCACCGACCCGAAAGACATTGAGCGCGTCGAAGTCTCGCTCAATGGTTCGGCCAAGGTCAACATCACCGGCGAAACGCTGGTCAAACTGCAATCCCACCGTAAAAACTACGCCGAGCCAGGCCGCTATGTGCTGTCGTTTGGCGACCCGACGCTGCGCACCAAAGTCGGCGTGCGTCAGACCGATTTGGTCACGCTGGCCGGTGAAATCTGGTTCGTCTACGTCACGCTCAAATCCAAACCTGCCACGGACGCACAGGGCACCCCAACACCGCCGCCGTCAATTCGTGCCCGTGCGCATGTGCTGCCGTCACAGAGCACCCGTTACTACATGCCGCGTGTCTATGAGCTGACGTGGTTTGCTTCGGCGACCGGCCGCACGCCGTTCGACTTCTCCGAGCGCAGCCCGGCGCTGAACCTCAAGCGGATTCACTTTCTCGATGACTCGATTGACCGGGTTCGTGTCCTGCGTGACAGCTACGAGGAGCTGAACGTCACCAAGGCCGACAATGCGTTCGATTTGGCCCAATCGAAGAAAGAGCAGAATACCGGCTGGTTTTCGCTCGACTTTATCCGCTACGGCTTCGGGGCTGACGGCATGCTGAACACCGCCGCCCGGAATCAACTGGCCTTTGAGCTGGATAAAAACGCTGTCGGTAGTGTGCCGGTGATTGTGGAAGCAGTGGAGCAGGTGAACGCGCTACCGTCCAAAGCCGCCTAAGGGGGAGCCATGAGTTTACTTGACGACTGGGGCGAATCCCTTGGTGGTATTTGGGATTCCGCCGTGGAAGGTGGCGAGCAGTGGGTTGACGCATGGATGGATAACGAGGCCGAAAACGTGGCCTCGTCTGCGCCGGAAGAAAACCGCACGCCGCAACATGAGGAGCCCGCCAAACAGCCGACCGGCCAGCCCATCTATCCCGGCGGGCTGAGCAGCAACACCACGCTGATGCTGCTGGGCGGGGGCATGTTTGTACTGATGGGCTTCACCTTCTTGATGCTACGGGGGAAATAGCCATGCCGTTATTGTTCTGGCCGCTGCTGGCGGGAAGCATCGGTTATGTCGGCGGCCTGTTCACCGGTGAGGCGGTCAGCCGCACCGTGAAACTGCTGATTGCCGTGCTGATTGCCCTGTGGCTCTACAACAAACTGACAGGGGGTGGCGCATGATGCCGGGCGGAATTCCGGGGGTGACCAACTCCGGCTCAATGCCCATCAGTGCCAACGGCGGACCCAGCTCCGCCAAGGGGCAGCAGGACGGCACATTCCGCACCGGAAATATTACCTTCGGGGCCGGAATGCCGTGGTGGGTGGTCGCGTTAATCATTGGGGGCGTGGTGGTATTCGCGTTGAAGAAATGACAGTGAAGTTTGCAGTAATTCATGCCGACAATCCGGCACTTGCCTTTCACCTTGAACGCCTGAAACGGGCGTTCAACGGGGTGTATGAAGGGGATAACGATTATCAGGAAATGGTCGACGGTCTCAAAACCGGTGCCCTGAGTCTGTATCACATCACCGGCCATCAGGTTGACTTGTCCTTCGTCGGGGAAATCAACGGCGATGACTATTTCGCCTGGGCCATTTGCGGCAAGGGAATGCGCGCCGGGGTGGCCGAGCTGATGAAACGGGTACGCGATATCGGGCTGAAAACCATTTCCTGCGGCACCGGCTCGCCGGTCATTGCCCGCTTTCATCGGCAGGCGTTCGGAGCGGCGATGACAGGCGAAACGGTACACGACAACGGTGCGGTGACCACTTGGCACCGCGTGGAGGTGGGTCATGGGTAAGTCACGCTCTAAATCAACCCAAAACAGCACCAATACGTCGGGCAGTAATGCGATTAACGGTGACAACCTCGGGGTCGCGGTATCCGGCGTCAACAACTCTAACGTCAATGTGACCATGACCGACCACGGCGCAATGGAAGCGGCAGCTGAGCTGGGCGAGCTAGCCCTGACCAGCAACACCGCTGTGTCGAAGGCGGCGCTCGACAGCAACACCGAAGTCTCGAAAGCTGCGCTCGATATGGGCGAGCATGCGATTGACGCCTCGCTCGACTTTGGCCGGGACGCGCTCGACAGCAACAACAAGGCGCTCGATTCAGCCTTTGCGTTCGGCAGTGATGCCTTGCAGCTCACCAATGATATTTCCAGCAAGGCCATTGACGAAGTGAGCCAGGCGCACGGTGAAAACCTGCAAATGCTCGCCGGGCTGGCAGGCAATCAGGCTCAGCAGAACAGCGAGAACCTGCAAGCCATTAAAGAGCTGGCCGAGGTGAACGCCGACGGCGGGCAGATTGCCACCACTAAGCAAATGACTATCACCGTCGGGTTGGTGTTGGTGTTTCTGGGTCTATTAGCGTTGAAGGGGTAAACCGTGAGTTTTCATCAATACATGCAATCCCGGCAGCGGCTTCAGTTTCAGGCCGTGGGGGAGTTTCTCTACATTGAAGCCAGCCCGGACATGGTGAGCATCACCACCGAGCGCGGCGGCTACCAGCTCAAGCAGGGCGCACAGATTATCGACCCCAAGCTGACCGGCATGGTCACGGTCGAGAACATGGGCGAGGCGGGCACCGTGACCATTATCTGTGGTTACGGACGCTATATCCCGCCCAGCGACGGCCAGAAAGTTGAGGTCACGGCGCTGCCATCGGTGACGCTTTCACCCGAGCAGGAGATCAATATCGGCACCATGCCGAAAGTGGCCTTGGTCGACGGGCAGGCGGTGAAGGTATCAGCGCAGCCGCCGGTTCAAATCGCAGCCAATCAGCAAGTCGCGGTGTCTTCACTGCCGCCGGTGACGCTCGATGCCAACCAACAAGTCGCTGTTGCTTCGCTGCCTAAAGTACAGCTCGAAACCGGGCAGGCGGTGAAGGTGTACGCCAATAACCCGCTGATGACCAAGCCGGTGATTGCCCAGCAGGCGGCCAGTCGTGTGCTGACCGTGGCGACAGGGAAAATCGACATCGCCGCCAATGCGTCACGCTGCCACATCTTGCTCAAGGCCAGCCCGGCTAACACCGCTGCAATTGTCCTCGGCACCGGCTGGGAGCTGGCCGCCGGGGAGCAATTGAAACTTGAAACCAGTGCCGCGCTGTCATTCACCGGAACCGACGGCGACACCATCCAGATGATTGAGGTCACACGATGACAGGACAAACACTGCGCGACTTGCTGCCAGCAGGCAGCGCCCGCAACAAAATTGAGTTTCTGGCTGATGAGCTGCAATACGGCCTTGAACTGCTCGGCCAGCTCGAAAAAGCCCAAATTACCAACTACGTGAAAAACCCGGCTTTCCTCGACAGTGCCAGCAACAAAGCCCAGCAGACCAATTTTACCGGCCCGTATGTGCCGGGTTCGCTGCTGGGGAGTCCTCACCAAAACACCGGCACCTTTGCGGACGGCTGGCACTTCGAGCAGGACGGTAACCGGCTTGACCCGAATATCGAGAGCAGCTTCTCAGCCCACCGAAACCTTGATTTTCCGCTGTTCTTTACCGGCGTGCCGTTTAAAGCCAGTGATATTTGGGTGTCGGTGAAAAACTGCAAAGGGACGGTTTACCAAGGGCTGAACCTGCCGCGCAAAGAGACCTATTACAAGGCGCGTTGTTTCTTTGCAGCTGAGCCCGGAATGACGGTTACGTTGGGCTTTCGTTATGTGGATTCAAGCAGTGTCGGGGCTATCCGCTCTGAAACCTCGCTAGTGACGAGCGAGGAGCGGTATGAAGCACCCCCAAGCACCAGTTACAACGTGGTGGTCATGGAATCGCAGGCGCTCAAGCTGTCCCGTGCTCGCAACGACCCTGAAATGGTGTGTTTGGAAGTCCAAAGCCCATCCGGCGAGATGGCGCATCTGATGTTGCTCGGTATGCAGGTGATTGAGGTGGATAAAGACGGCCAGCCAGTTGAAAACGGCATCATCAGCATGGATTCAGACGGTTACGGCCATTTGCGTTTCCACGACTCGATTGAATTTGCCTGTAGCGAAACCTCAGTGACCGGCAATGAGTTCACATTCAAGGCAGAAAACCCCGGCTTGTCACTGTATTGCCCGCATGGCGTCCATCAGCATGTAACTTGCGCAAACCTTTCTTTCTGGGGCGGCGTGAATGCCTTGTCCGGTGGTAGTTACAGCTCAGGGCAGCTCGATGACGGTATCACAATAACAGGAATCAACGGTGATGCCTTGACCATCGAGTTATCTCAAGTCAATGCGGACTTGGTGCGTAATTGCGGTGGCATGTATGTCTACCTGCGCTACAACCAAACACCGATGACGCGGGGCATTTACGCATGAAAATAGCCTGGCCGCTGTACCTCATGGCCGCCATGGCGCTGATTTTCGGGATTTCACGCAACAAACCACAGGACGATAAGACGATGGGACAAGCTCGGGGCATCCGCAACCACAATCCGCTGAACATCGAATACAGCGAGCGTAACAACTGGCGCGGCCAAGTCGGCACCGATGGACGGTTCGCCATTTTTGAAGAGCCGAAATGGGGATTCCGGGCCGCCGCCCGCATCCTGCGTAGCTACAAACGCCGGGGCGTGAAAACCATTCACGACATTGTGCATACCTTCGCGCCCAGCCACGAAAACGACAGCGACAACTACGCCAATCTGGTCAGCCGCTGGACGGGTTACGGCAAGCACCAAGTGGTCGACGTCGAAAACGACGACACCGCTGCGGTGATTATTCAGGCCATGGCCCGGATGGAAGTCGGTCATCGGTATCCGCTCAGCGACGTGATGAAGGGGGTCAAACTCGCATGACCATGAAAAGTGCGGCTACCTCAATCGTAATTAGTGTTGTAGGGGCGGTGATTGCGGCCTACACGGTGAAACAACTGAAAAAAAGGAAGTTACTATGAAAAAATTTCTGAAAGAAAAGTTGAAGATCGACCTTGAGCAACCATCAACGAAAAAGGGGATTGCACTTCTAGGAGCTGGCATCGCTTTGGCTTCGGGGCACCCTGAGCTATTAACCGCGACTGTCACTGATGCGGGTGTTCAATATGGTGGCCTAATCGGTACGGTTGTGCCGGTAGCTTTAGGTCTATGGGAAACCCTACGGAATGAGTTTAAGTGATGGCTGAGTATCAAACTCTGATTGTTGCTGTGGTGAGTGCCCTATCAAGTGGCGTTGGCGTTGGGATCACATTAAAAACTGACGTACGTTGGTTACGGGTTATGTTAGAAAAAATGGATGAAAGAGTAACACGTCTGGAAAACAAGTAAGCGAAAATAATGACTTATCTCGATAAATCCCACCCGTCCGGTGGGCTTTATTGTTTTGGCTTGGTAGCATCCCGGTGCATATGAACGCAAGGGATAGAACAGTGAAAAATAAACATATTGTATTAGGTTTGTTGGCTTCTGCGTCTTTGGTTGGCTGTGGTGGCAGTAGTGACAGTGGGTCTTCAAAAAGCGGATCCTTTGTCGGCGACGGGATTTATCTTAACAGCTCAGATTTTGCTGTGATGATTGTTGACTCAACGCGGACTGAGAATCCGCTGGCCGTAGGCGACTTTGCCAATGACAGCGTGTATTTCGTCGATAGTGCGACCACGACAGGTAACACAATGGTGACTAAGGGGATCACTGTTTCTGATTCGACGGTAACGGTAAGCCTCAGTGAACAGGAAATGACAGCGACATTTACTGATTCTCAGGTTACGCTGACAGCAGTTATCGACGATGCAAACCTGATCTATTCAATGGACAAAACGGCAGCATCTTTACCGTTGGCCCAGATAGTCGGCACCCATACAAATCCAGACGATGGCAGTACCTGGACGATTAATGCGGATGGCTCATTCACCGTAAATGGCATTTGTACTATTTCGGGAACGCTGCAGCGGAACGGCGATTACTTTAATGTCAACGCTACCGCAACAGCGTGTGCGTCATCATCATTCAATGGGGCATACACTGGTGCGTTTCTGACTGTGAAATATAACGGCACCGACTATATTGCCGGGTTGCTTGGGAATGAAACCTCGTTAATGTGGGGTCATGCTCCAAAGAGCTAAATATAGTGGCCCACGCTATGAGTGGGCCGTTTCTTCATTAAACTTTGCATGTAGCTTGTGCGGGAAAAGCTGAGTGTAGACCTGCCATAAAATATTCAGGTTCCTGTGCCCCGTAACCTGCGCTACTTCTTCAATGCTGTATCCCATCTCAAACAGACGGCTCGCGCCTTCCCGTCGTAAATCGTGGTAGCGCAAGTCTTCAATCCCTAAGCTGTTTCTGACGCGCTGAAAGCCCGCTGTGACGCTTTTGGCATTGTAGGGGAATATCAGCGCGTTGCGTTTCGGTTGTCGCGCCACAATGTCGTATGATTCGCCCAGCAGGGGGACAATCATGTGATTGCCTTCTTTCTTTCTCGGGTCTTTCCGATCCCGGACGACAATTGTTTTTTGTTCTTCGTTGAGATCTTCCCAGCGCAGCTTGCAGACTTCGCCGATACGCATGCAGGTCAGAATGCTGAAATCGAGTATATCGAGATAAGGGATCCGCGTGTGCCCGTTTGGTCTGGATTCCTGCCGCTTCTTTAGCCCTTCTTTCAGGCGATCAATTTCATTCTCAGTTGGGCGCCGGGTGCGCTTCTGGCTCTTTCCAATTAAGTCCATATCGACGAGGACGGGCACCGCTTCATCAAAGATGGTGTAATTGGCGTTGATATTGAAAACGGGCTTAGCTTTCTTCATCACAGAGCGAAGGTAGGCAATGTCATGGTAAATCGTTGCCGGCTTTGCGCCGGCAGCGCGTCGGTTGCGGCAGTGCTCAATCAGATCACTGGTTCTGAGCTGGTCGCTGTTGATGGTGGCAATATCGCAGTCACGGAGCATTTGGATAACATAGCGTTTGGTGCGCCCGGTCTTGTCCCATAAGTCCCGGTCAGCCATGTATTTATCCAGCAGTACCCCCAGGGGGACCGGTTTATCCTTCAGTACCCCTTCATTTTCCAGTTCACTCACACGGTTACGGCCATAGGTTCGGGCCAGATCCTTTTTCCTGAAAGTTTTGGATTCACGATGTATAATGCGCCCCTGCTTTTTAACGAAGATAGTTGCTTTGTACCGCAGTTCGCCGTTTTTGAGCTGTCGCTTTTCGATAGTGAATGAGGCCATAGTCGTCCTACTTTTAAAGGGGTACTGTGAGGGGTACTGTAGAACGGAATTCAAGCAATTTCAATGAAGTTACAGGAAATTCAGAATGACGCTAAACACTGATAAAACACAGGAAAACCGCGGTGTCGCGGGTGATATCCCCTCCTGCCGCTTTTCCGTGGCACCGATGCTCGATTGGACGGATCGGCATTGCCGCTATTTTCATCGTCAGTTGAGTGAGCATGTCCAGCTGTATACCGAGATGGTGACGACCGGGGCGATCATTCATGGTAAAGCGGATTACCTGGCGTACAACGAAGAAGAGCACCCGCTGGTGCTGCAGCTGGGGGGCTCGAACCCGGCGGAGCTGGCTCATTGTGCCAAGCTGGCTCAGGAGCGTGGCTACGACGAAGTGAACCTCAATGTCGGCTGTCCGTCCGATCGGGTTCAGAACGGGCGTTTCGGAGCCTGCCTGATGGGCGAAGCGGAGCTGGTGGCTCAGTGCGTCGCAGCCATGCGCGAGGTGGTGGATATTCCGATCTCGGTGAAGACGCGGATAGGGATTGATGAACAGGACTCCTATCCATTTTTGACCGATTTTATCGGCACGGTGAGCGACAAAGGCGGTTGCCGCGATTTTACCATTCATGCCCGTAAAGCCTGGCTCAGTGGTTTGAGCCCGAAAGAGAACCGTGAAATTCCGCCGCTGGATTACCCGCGGGTGTATCAGCTGAAGCAGGATTTTCCGCATCTGACGATGGCCGTGAACGGTGGCGTGAAAACCTTTGAGGAGATGGCTGAGCACTTGATGCATCTTGATGGGGTGATGGTGGGGCGTGAAGCGTACCAGAATCCGTATCTGCTGGCCGAAGTGGATCAGCGCCTGTTCGGCCGTGACAAGCCGGTGAAGAAACGTCGTGAAGTGGTGCAAGCCATGTTCCCGTATATCGAGCGCGAGCTGTCAAAAGGCAGTTACCTCAATCATATCTCTCGTCATATGCTGGGTCTGTTCCAGAATATGCCGGGGGCGCGACAGTGGCGTCGCCACATCAGTGAAAATGCCCATAAGCCGGGTTCTGGCATTGAAGTGCTGGAGCAGGCGCTGGCAAAAATCCCGGCGCACCTGGATGTGTAAACTGGTTGCCTGATATCCGGTAGCCTCAAAGTCGGTTGTCTGAAGAGCTGGCGGGTTTCACTAAATAGGTGGCGAAAGTCGCTAAACATTTCCTGAAGCGCGGATCTGAAAAGATCTGCGCTTTTTATTTTCTTTTTATAATCAGTTGCTTGTATTTTTCTTGCCAAGTTGGCCTGGTTTGTGCTGTGTTGTTGGCAGTGGATCAGGAAAGAGGACCGATCATGATTGAGTTTCTGTTTTTAGTGGCATTTGCGTTTGTGTTGCTGTTTACCGGGGTCAGCCTGGTGGGGATGGCGGTGGCGGTATTTGCTGGCTTTGTGGTGATGGCGTTGGTTGGCATGCTGGGCATCGTGCTGAAGTTGCTGCCCTGGTTAATTCTGATTGCAGTGGGGATATGGCTATATCGTCGTCATCAGCCGGCGCAGTGTCGTCAGACTCATGACCGACGGACCCAGTACCGTCGTCGCTACTAAGTGGGTTTTGGGAGCAGTATCACCAGCCATCGGGCCAAGTAAAACCATGCTTATTCATGATGGCAGGAAATGCGGTTTTCTTGTACAGCATCTGGTATAGTCTGGCCGAACTTGAATATTCTAATAAAGAGCGGAGACTCGAAGAATGAATAAACTGACAACTTCGGCTGTCGCGGCAGCAGTGGCGCTGGCTGCAGCTGTACCGGCGCAGGCCGCTGTGCTTTTGGGTGTGAAGGCAGGGGCGGACGCTTGGTTTGCAAATGCAAAAGTGAACGACGTGAAGAGCGATGATGATGACACGCATTTCTCCTATCACCTGGCTTTTGAGCATTTTATTCCGCTGGTCCCGAATGCGCGCCTGCGCTATAGCGATGTTGATGCCGGTGCGGTGTCGTTTGGCCAGACCGACTACACAGCCTACTATGAGTTCCTGGACAATGAACTGGTTGCGTTTGATGCCGGTATCACACTGACCAAGTTCAATGACGGTAAATTCGCGGGCGAGAGCTTCAGCGAGTGGCATCCGAGCCTGTACGGCAATGCCGAAGTCGGCCTGCCGATGACCCCGGTCTCTGTGTTTGTTGACCTGAACATGGGGAACTTCGACGGGACCAATACGGTTGATGGCACCGCTGGGGTGAACTGGGCACTGCCTCTGGTTGCAGCCGATCTGAACCTGCGTGCGGGCTACCGTGTGATGGATTACGAGCTGGATTTCATCAAGAACTCTGCCGGCGATGTGAAAATTGACGGCTGGTTTGCCGGGCTGGAACTGGACTTCTAAGTTGTTGTTCTGACCATTTGAAGCAAAAAGCCACGAGGTATCGTGGCTTTTTTGTTGCCTGTTTTCAGGTTTCTGTACCATTTTTAAAAGGATACAGCGACTAGGAATCAGGCAATGACTCTTACTGAATTACAGCAACTGTATGCCAATAAGGATATTGTGGAAGCGGTGATCGAGCCCTCCATCCAGGCCAATGGCTGGATTGTTGAGTTTCGCCATCGCCGCGGTGGTTTTGTCCCCCTGACTGACGGTGCCGGCAGCGAAAAGTGTTACCACGATATTGATACCGCCACCGAGCGGGCGTTTGAAGTAGGTTTCCACCAGGTGCGAATTGCCGACACGTTTTAAGCGGAAATGTGGTGATCCGGCTCGCCGGATAACCACGCGCTCCTCCCTTACAAAAAGTTATAAAACATTCTTATCTATTCTTTCTTGTTATTTCCTTGAGTAGCTAATCTAACACTACGCAATGTAAAGGGATCGTCGTGTCATGTTACTTAAGGAACTTTCGGCCTTAGCCAGCCCGCTCAATGATCAGCAAATAGGTCAACTGCAACAGGCAGCTTCCGAACTCTCGCCACAACAGCTGGCGTGGATCAGCGGTTACTTCTGGGGGCTAAGCCAGACTCAACCTGCAGGCCAGCATGCGCCTGCTGCGCAGCCTGTGGCGGCCGTCCAACCGGCAGGCAAACTTACCATTATTTATGCTTCGCAAACCGGGAATGCCAAAGGGGTTGCCGAAGCGCTGAAAAGTGAAGCGGAAGCCGCAGGGGTTGCCGTCGCACTGTTTTCGGCCGGTGACTACAAAGGCAAAAACCTGGCCAAGGAAACCCATGTCATCATCGTCGCCTCGACGCATGGTGAAGGGGAAGCGCCGGACGATGCCATTGAGCTGCATGAATTCCTGCAATCGAAGAAAGCGCCGAAGCTGGCGAACCTCAAGTATGCCGTGATTGGCCTCGGGGATTCCAGCTACGAGTTTTTCTGTCAGACCGCCAAGGATTTCGACAGCTATCTCAGTCGCCTCGGTGGTCAGCCTATGCTGGAGCGCCTCGACTGTGATGTCGATTATGATGCTCCGGCTGCCGAGTGGCGCAAGCAGGCCCTGACCAAGGTGAAAGAAACGCTATCGACCGGCGAAGCCGAAGTCGTTCAGCTACCGGTGGGCCAGGCCCAACAGGTGGTGAGTCAGTACACCAAGCAGAATCCTTATGCTGCAACCTTGCTGACCAGTCAGAAAATCACTGGCCGCAATTCCGGCAAAGATGTCCGCCATATCGAGATTGATTTGGAGGGCTCCGGCCTGAACTATCAGCCGGGAGATGCGCTGGGGGTCTGGTTCGACAATGATCCGGCGCTGGCGGATGCTCTGGCGGCCCGGGTTGGCCTGGAGGGCAGCGAGTCCGTTGAGGTTGACGGCGAAGCGATGACCCTGAAGCAGGCGCTGATCAGTAAATATGAGATCACCGCGGCGAACCCTCAGCTGGTCACGAAGTTTGCAGCGCTTTCCGGCAGCAAAAAGCTCGAGAAGCTGGTCGCCGATAAAGACAAACTGCGCCAGTATGCCGGCAACACTCAGGTTGTTGATGTCCTGGCCGAGAAGAAAACCCAGCTCAGCGCCGAGCAACTGCTGGGTCTGTTGCGCCGTCTGACCCCGCGCCTGTACTCGATTGCCTCGAGCCAGGAAGAAGTCGGTGAAGAAGTACATCTGACCGTCGGAGTGGTGGAATATCAGCAGGGTGATGAGACCCGTCAGGGTGGCGCATCAAGCTATCTGGCCCACCGCCTGGAAGAAGGCGAGCCGGTGAAGGTCTTTGTCGAGGGCAACAACAACTTCAAGTTGCCGACCGATGATAATACCCCGGTGATCATGATCGGACCCGGGACCGGGATTGCACCATTCCGGGCGTTTGTTCAGGAGCGTGATAACCGCGGTGCGGTAGGGAAGAACTGGCTGTTCTTCGGCGATCGCACCTTTACCGAAGACTTCCTCTACCAAGTGGAATGGCAGAAGTACCTCAAGTCCGGAGTGGTGAGCCAGCTGGATGTAGCGTTCAGCCGCGATCAGGTGGAGAAAGTGTATGTTCAGCACCGGCTCCTTGAGCATGCGGCCCAGGTCTGGCAGTGGCTGCAAGATGGTGCCCACGTGTATGTGTGTGGCGATGCCAACTACATGGCCAAAGATGTTCATGAGGCGTTGCTTACCATCGCCGAGCAGCAAGGGAAATACAGCCGAGAACAGGCTGAGCAGTACTTGAATGAACTGCGCAAGAACAAGCGTTATCAGAGGGACGTGTACTAATGAGCGAGCAAAAATTATCAGATAACGAACGCCTGAAGCGTGAAAGTAACTTCTTGCGCGGGACGATCACTGACGACCTGAACGATCGGATCACTGGTGGTTTTACCGCCGATAACTTCCAGTTAATCCGGTTTCACGGCATGTATCAGCAGGATGATCGGGATATCCGCAATGAGCGGGCGAAGCAGAAACTGGAGCCGCTGCACAACGTGATGCTGCGGGCACGGATGCCGGGTGGAGTGATCACCCCGACCCAATGGCTGGCCATCGACAAGTTTGCGGCCGATCACAGCCTGTACGGCAGTATCCGCCTGACTACCCGTCAGACATTTCAGTTCCACGGCGTGCTCAAGCCAAATATTAAGCTGATGCACCAGACCTTGAACAGCATCGGAATTGACTCGATTGCCACCGCCGGCGATGTGAACCGAAACGTACTGTGTACCACGAATCCGGTGGAGTCGGAGTTGCACCAGGAGGCCTACGAGTGGGCCAGGAAGATCAGTGAGCACTTATTGCCAAAGACCCGGGCATATGCCGAGATCTGGCTGGACGGCGAGAAAGTGGAAACGACCGACGAAGAGCCGATCTTGGGCAGCACGTATTTGCCGCGCAAGTTCAAGACGACGGTGGTGATCCCGCCGCAAAATGACGTGGATGTTCACGCCAACGACCTGAACTTTGTCGCCATTGCCGACAATGGCAAGCTGGTGGGCTTCAACGTCCTCGTCGGCGGTGGCCTGGCCATGACCCATGGCGATAAGGCAACTTATCCGCGTCGGGCGGATGACTTCGGCTTCATTCCGTTGGAGAAAACGCTGGACGTGGCTGAAGCGGTCGTAACGACTCAGCGTGACTGGGGTAATCGCTCGAACCGGAAGAATGCCAAAACCAAGTACACCTTGGATCGGGTCGGTAGCGACGTCTTTAAGGCGGAAGTTGAAAAGCGCGCCGGGGTGGCGTTTGCCGACAGTCGTCCGTATGAATTCACTGAGCGCGGCGATCGCATCGGCTGGGTCGAAGGCATTGACGGCAAGTACCACCTGACCCTGTTTATCGAAAACGGCCGGTTGCTCGACTATCCGGGCAAACCGCTGAAAACCGGGGTGGCCGAAATTGCCAGGGTGCACCAGGGTGATTTCCGGATGACGGCGAACCAGAACCTGATTGTGGCTGGGGTACCGGCCGGCGAGAAGGAAAGGATCGAAAAGATCGCCCGCGATCATGGCTTGATCGATGATGCGATCAGTGAGCAACGCAAAAACTCGATGGCTTGTGTGTCCCTGCCGACCTGTCCACTGGCGATGGCGGAAGCTGAGCGCTTCCTGCCGGCGTTCGTCACCGATGTGGAAGCCGTGCTGGCGAAACATGGCCTGGCAGACCATGAGAATATTATCCTGCGGGTGACCGGCTGCCCGAACGGCTGTGGCCGGGCGATGCTGGCGGAAATCGGCCTGGTGGGTAAGGCGCCGGGGCGCTATAACCTCCACCTGGGCGGGAATCGCAATGGCACCCGGATCCCGAAAATGTACCGGGAAAACATTACAGTTGCTCAGATCATGGAAGAAATTGATAGCCTGGTCGGGCGCTGGGCAACGGAGCGGGAAGCAGGCGAAGGGTTCGGGGACTTTACGATCCGGGCCGGGATCATTGATCCTGTCGTTGTATCAAAGAGGGACTTTTATGCCTAAGTTATCGCTGGCAGCGCTGGCTGGAAAAAATAAGGTCGATCAGATCCTGCAACTGGCTGAAGTCAATGCAGAGTTGGAGCAGCTTTCGGCACAGGAGCGTGTGCGCTGGGCACTGGAGCACCTTGACGGCGAGTTTGCTCTGGCTTCCAGCTTCGGGATCCAGTCGGCAGTGATGCTTCACCTGGTGACTCAGGTGAAGCCGGATATCCCGGTGATCCTGACCGATACCGGTTATTTGTTTCCGGAGACGTATCAGTTCATTGATCACCTGACCGAGCGCCTGTCGCTGAACTTGCATGTGTATCGGGCTGAGCAAAGTGCGGCCTGGCAGGAAGCACGCTATGGTCAGTTGTGGGAGCAGGGGGTTGATGGGATAAAGCAGTATAACCGCTTGAATAAAGTGGAGCCGATGCGCCGGGCGCTGAATGAACTGCAAGTGGGCGCCTGGTTTTCCGGACTACGCCGTGAGCAGTCGGACAGCCGGGCGAGCCTGCCGGTGCTGGCGATCCAAAACGGGGTGTTTAAGTTTCTGCCCTTGATCGACTGGTCGAATAAAGATATTCATCAGTATCTGACTGAGCATGATTTGCCGTATCATCCGTTACGAGAGCAGGGATACCTGTCGGTGGGCGACACCCACACCACGCGCAAGTGGGAGCCGGGAATGACGGAGCAGGAAACCCGTTTCTTTGGCCTCAAGCGCGAGTGCGGATTGCATGAAGATGATGTCGAGGCCGATGGCTCCGGGATCTGATCTCACCTGAACGGTGCCCTGACGATGAAACCTTATCTGCTGAAAAGCAGATAAGGTTTTCTTTTATGGGAGGAAAGCGGCTGAATTCACAGCAGATTTGACGTCTTGCTGACAGGTTCAGCCAGCGAGCCTTATATCCTCACTGCCGGTATCGGGTTTATCCTGCGGGCTGCCAGACAGAGCCGAGTGCGTCCATCAACCCGGCGCTGGCCCCCTGGTTGCCGACAAATTTCATGATCAGCGGAATAAACTGGCTGACCATGCTCGGATCCATACCCAGCGTGGAGAATACTTTGTTGATGGTTTCCATGTTGGACAACATCCCGCTCAGCCCGGTCGGGATGGCGGCACTGAGTTTGTCGGCGCCGGGGATCATGTTGCTCAGTTCGCTAGCCTGGTCGCCGCTCAGTTGGCTGGAGGCCAGAGACAACAACGCACCGGCACCACCGGCTGCCTGCTCGGGGCTGACATCTAGCTGGCTGGTTATGAGTTCGGTCAGCGGATTACTCGCGATGGCAGATGTTTCTTCACCGCCGCCGAACAGGTCGGAAAGGCTGAAAGCAGTGCTGGTGGTTGGTAACAGCAAGGTGGTGATCAGGGCGGCTGGAATGACGAAGCGGTTAAGTATTGAAGCGGAAGCTTTTTCCATAGCAATTTCTCATGATTGAAAGGACTTAGCTATAAGCGTAGCGGCAATTGAGACAGCAGAAGTCAAGTTTTGGTGAAAATATGGCAACTTTAGTGGCGCGGCTTAAGAGGCGCTCTGACAACTTGGATGACGGCGGTTACTGTTGTGAAGTCGTGAATCAGGCATAAAAAAAACGGTGCCAGAGGCACCGCTTCTTGTGATTTCTGAGTCGCGCTTGGTTGAGACTTACAGGATGTCCAGCAGCTCAACTTCGAAGACCAGGGCTGCAAATGGTGGGATTGCAGCGCCAGCGCCACGCTCACCGTAGGCCAGGTCTTGTGGGATGTACAGTTTCCACTTTGAGCCAACAGGCATCATTTGCAGGGCTTCAACCCAGCCAGCGATCACGCCGGTTACTGGGAATTCAGCTGGCTGGCCGCGGCTAACAGAGCTGTCGAATACAGTGCCGTCAGTCAGCTCACCGTGGTAGTGAACACGAACTTGCTTGTCTGAAGTTGGGATTTCGCCGTTGCCTTCAACCAGAACTTCGTACTGAAGACCAGACTCAGTCACTGTTACTTCCGGGCGGAGTGCGTTATCTTTGAGGAAAGCTTCGCCTTCAGCGGCAGCTGCTTTGGCTTGCTCCTGGCGTACGGCTTCTGCACGTGTGTGAAGCTCGCGCAGTGCATTGTTGATATCGTCAACTTCGATTTCTGGCATCTCGCCAGTCAGTGAAGTGGCAATACCTTTGGCAATAGCTGCAACGTTCAGGCCTTCAAGACCGCTTTGTGCCAGCTGTTGGCCCATTTGCAGACCGATACCGTAGCTTGCTTTCGTTTCGACTGTATCTAGTTTAACGTCAGACATAATGTCATCTCTTTCAGTAGAGTGAATAAAGCAGGCAGGATAACAGTTTCAACCCCGAGGGGTAAACTTTTGTGACAAGATGTCGATTGATAGCGTGAGTTGAGAGTGCCGGAGTGTGACTATGGGACAGGCCAAACGCCGTTCAAAGAAAAAGAGTGAATTTACGTTTCCCCGCTTTTCCCTGAGCCAGTTAAAAGCGCTGAACGTTAATCAGGTAAAAGCCCGGTTTGCGGCGGCGCTTTTGCCCCTGAAAAACAAATGGGCAGCTCTGCCGCGTTTGCATCGCCGGGCACTGGCGGTGCTGATCCCTGTGGTGGGGGTTTTACTCCTGCTGCCGGCGAAGGCACCGCAACCGGAAAACCAGAGCGAATCTGTGCGACGGGAAGTCACGCTGGATTTGGGAACGCCGCAGCGCCAGGATCTGCCGCCGGTTGGTCAGCGTGCAGAGCCGCCTTCTCCGAAGCGGCCGGAGCGTCAGGTTGCAGAGACTTCGAACGGCTCGTCAGCAGTGGGTGTTTCATCGACTGAAACTTCACCTGCAAAAGCTTTAGCCTGGCAAACCTACCAGGTCAAGCAGGGCGAGACGCTGGCCAATATCTTCCGGGATAAGTCCCTGCCGTTGGGCGATCTCTATGCGGTCGCTGCGATTGAAGGCAAAGACAAGCCGCTCAGCCAGATCAAAGCCGGCCAGCTGCTGCGTTATAAACAAACAGCGCAGGGCGATCTGGACGTGCTGCAAATCGAGGGTCGCTCGGGAGAGCCGGTGATGTTCTTCCGTCGCTCGGACGGCAGTTTTGTCCGCAGCCAGTAAACGAGCCATTTGTACTACACATGGATGGTTTGCCCCTAAGGATATGCTTGGGGGCAAACCCTCCGGTTTAGCCCAGAACTTTTCCTTTGCGCAGCCGCATGTCGATATGCGGGATCCCGTCTTCTAAATATTCCTCTGAAATCGGCTCAAATCCGTAACGGCCATAGTAAGGCTGCAAATGCGATTGGGCCCCGATATCCAGGCTGTGATCCGGCCACAATCGCTCGGCATGCGCTAACCCTTCCTTGAGCAGGGCATGGCCGGCCCCGTTGCCGCGGGCGAATTCGGCGGTCAGGACCCGGCCGATACTGGCGTTCGGGTAGGTACTGCCCGGTGCTAGCAGTCGCAGGTATGCGGCCAGCTTACCTTGCTGGTAGCCCAGTAAATGGCGGGTGTGCGGCAGCTGATCTTTGTTATCCAGTTCCGGATAGGGGCAGTCTTGTTCGACCACAAACACATCGACTCTGAGCTTGAGGAGTTCATAAAGCTGATGAGTGGTCAGTTGCTCAAATGTCAGGCATTGCCATTGCATGGTTCTCTCCTTGGCTTGGTGCTTTGGCCTCGCGCTCTGGGTTGAATGCGCTCGGTTTCGTCGGCTCGTGTAAAGCCATGACCCTAACAGATCCGGGGCGTTCGGACATTTACTTGGGTTAAGACGTTTCTTGCTTCAGTTCAGGTGCTGGGTCTGGTCTAAGCATGCGGTTTACTCATCCTGCGCCAGGCGCTGTTTGAGGCGGCTCAGACTGCTGGGATTGATCCCTAAATAAGAGGCGATCTGGTAGTCCGTGACTCGTGACATCAGTGCCGGAAAGCTGCTGCTGAATAGCCGGTAGCGCTCTTCGGGTGTGTGCATCAGCATAAAGCGTTCTTTCTGCTCTTTAAACAGCAACTGTCTTTCCAGCAGGCGGGTGAACAGCGGCTCACCTTCATCCCGCCAGACGCGGAATAGACTCAGTGGCAGAGCCAGCAAACGACTTGCCGAGAGGGTTTCCAGCAGAAATGGGGACGGCTGCTCGCTCAGCAGGCTTTCAAAACCGAGCAGGACGTCCTGATCCCAGTAGAACTCTTTACTGTACTGTTTGCCTTCTGCGGTCAGGTAACAGGCATGACAGACACCATCGAGCAGAAAATAGCCGTGGGTCGGAGACTCTCCCTGATTGAGCAGCACGTGACGGGTCGGCAGTTCCATCAGCTCGGCGGCGTTCAGGGCTTGGGTGATCGCAGCCGGAGACGCGCCTAACTGGCTGAGAAAATGTTGCAGTTCTTCGTTCATCATGAGGTTCTTGGCGGTGTTTTTTGCATCATAGCAAAAAAATACCGCAGCCTGGCTGCGGTATGATTTGGTTTGCAATCGCCGGGGACCGGAATCACTGGAGATCGATCTGATAAACGGCAAATCCAATCTTGTCGGTCGCTACTTGCTTCATTGGATATTGGCTGTTGGCCTTGATGAAGGCCGCAGCTTTCTCACTTGGCGAGGTTTCGAAGCGAATGTCCAGCGGCTGCTTGCTCTGCAGCGGGGCAAAGCGCCAGTTGTTATCGGCTTTCGGGACGACCTGACCCTGAGCTTTGCTGATCCGGCTGATATAGTTGGCCAGTACGGTGCGGTTTTCATCCGGGGCTGCAAATGCGATAAAGGCATCGCCGGTGCCGGCAAACTTGGCCCCGTAGGCTCGGTAGTTGTTGGTGGCGATCAGGAACGGCTGCTCCGGATTCACCGGTTTGCCATTAAAGGTCAGCTCGCGGATCCGCGAGGCCTGACCGTTGATCAGCTTACAGTTCCCGTCGTAACGGGCTGGCTGCGAGACATCAATCTGGTACTGCACGCCGTCAATCACATCAAAGTTATAGGTGCGGAACCCGTCCCAGTTGATCAGCCCCTGTGGCTGGTCGCTGTTGAGGTTGATCTGGTTGAACTGGGCCGCTGAGCACTCCAGCCACTCTTTCACTTCCTTGCCGGTGACTTTCAACGCCACCAGGGTGTTGGGGTACAGATACAGGTCGGCGGCGTTGCGGAACGTCAGCTGACCGGCTTCAACCTCGGTGTAGTTAGCCGGATCGTTGGCCCGTCCCCCGGCTTTGAACGGCGCAGCGGCAGAGAGCACCGGGAGCCCGTCTAAGTCCGGGTCACCCTGAATAAAGCGCTCCACGTAATCTTTCTGCGCCAGGTTGACGATTTGTACCGTCGGATCATCCTGCACCAGGGCCAGATAGCTGTACATTACATCGCTGGCTTTGCCTATTGGCTGGTTGACGAAATCACGGGTCGCGGTGTGATCGTTGGCAACCGCAGCAACCAGCTTGGCATCGGCTTCGACCAGCGGTTTTTTCTCATATTTATCATAAATCGGGCGGGCTTCGGTCTGCGCATTGGCAACAGTCCAGCCGTCGCCGCTTTTCTCCAGCACCAGATCCATCACCCCGAGGTGATCGCCCCAGCGTCCCGGCATCACCGCCGCGACGCCGTTGATGGTGCCTTTGTCGACATCAGTATTGGGCAGGTTGGCAAAGGCTTTGCTCGGGAAAACGGCGTGGGAGTGGCCAAAAGCGATGGCGTCGATCCCTTCAACTTGGGTGAGGTAGTACACCGAGTTTTCCGCCATTACCTTGTACGGATCGGCTGAAACCCCGGAGTGCGGGATCGCCACGATGATATCGGCACCTTCTGCTCTCATTTGCGGGACAAATTTCTCGGCAGTCTGCTTGATATCAAGCGCTTTGACTTTCCCTTCCAGGTTCTTTTTATCCCAAATCATGATTTGCGGCGGGACGAAGCCGATATAACCGACTTTGACATCGTGGGTTTGGCCATCGGTATCCTGAAATTTGTGTGTTTTGATCAGGTACGGGGTAAACAGGTTCTGACCGGTTTTCAAATCAATCACGTTGGCGTTGATGTACGGGAAGGCGGCGCCATCGAGTGATTTTTTCAGGAAGTCCAGGCCGTAGTTGAACTCATGATTCCCCAGGTTGGCGACATCATAATCGAGCTGGTTCATCGCCTTGTACACCGGATGGACTTCCCCGGTACTGATCCCTTTGGCTGCCATGTAGTCGCCCATCGGGCTGCCCTGGATCAGGTCCCCGTTATCCACCAGGATACTGTTGGTCACTTCAGCGCGGGCCTGCTTGACCAGAGTCGCGGTCCGGACCAGACCGGTTTTCAGGGTCGGCTTATCCTTGTAATAGTCATAATCCATGACATTGGTATGGATGTCGGTGGTTTCGAGAATACGTAGCTTGATCGTCTCTGCGGCAGCCGGACCGGCCAGGGTCAGCAAACCGCCCAGAACGGCGACAGACAGGGGCTTGACAGATAATTTCATGATTTTCTCCGGAACAGTGAGTTGTCAAAGCGTGCTTAACGTATCAAAAGAATGATGATGGTAACGTGAAAGGGAAGGCATATTGTGCCCGGTGTCTCATATTTAAGGTTAGCCAGCCCCCTTGACTGGTTAAGCAGGCAATTCTTCCCAGACGGCGGTGCACACTACATCAGATGAAAATGGCATAACATAAGTCCAATCGGCCTATCATCAAGGGTTAAACCGATGTTAAATGACTCGAATCAGGCATTGAACCTACCGGACCGTCCCACCTTCGCAGACTCAGCCTCTTTATCCGTTCGACATTGACCAACCTCAAACTTTTTGGAATAAAAAATGAAATTTTAGAATTTCAGGTAATATCTTGCCCCGTCTATAGTGCTGAGAGTTATCAGTACAGAGGGCGCAGGACATGGACTACTTGCCAATTTTTGCAGACTTGAAGCGACGGCCTTGCCTGGTGGTCGGTGGCGGTGAGGTTGCATGGCGCAAAACCCGCTTATTATTAAAGGCTGGTGCAGATGTCCGGGTGATCGCCCCTGCACTGAATCCGGATTTTCAACAGGCGATTCAAATGGGTCAGGTCACGCACCTGGCCGACACATTCGAGCCGTCGCATCTCGACGGTATTTTCCTCGCCATTGCTGCCACCGATCGTAAAGCTGTCAATGCGCTGGTTTACCAATCTGCCAATCAGCGCCAGGTGATGGTGAATGTGGTAGATGATACTCAGCGCTGCAGTTTCATCGTGCCTTCCATTGTCGATCGCTCGCCGATCATTGTCGCGATTTCATCGTCCGGAAAAGCGCCGGTTCTTGCCCGCTTGCTGCGGGAGAAACTCGAAGCCCTGTTGCCGGCGCATCTGGGCCAGATGGCAACCATTGCCGGACGTTTTCGTCGGCGTCTGTCTGAAACCGTCACCACCCTGACGGGCCGTCGCATGTTCTGGGAGCAAGCCTTTGGCGGACGTTTTGCTGAGCTGGTCGCAGCCGGTCAGGCGCAGGCGGCAGAGCAGGAGCTGGAGGCGCTCTCGCATCAGGTTGCCCCGCAAGGGCAGGTGGCCCTGATAGGTGCCGGCCCGGGCGATCCCGGACTGTTAACCCTGCGGGCGTTGCAACTGATGCAGCAAGCCGACGTGGTGCTGTACGACTATCTGGTGTCCGATGAAGTGATGGAGCTGGTTCGCCGCGATGCGGAGCTGGTGTGTGTTGGCAAAAAAGCCGGCTTCCACAGTGTCCCGCAGGAAGAGACCAACCAGTTGATCGTCAAGTATGCCGAACAGGGCAAGCGGGTGGTGCGCCTGAAAGGCGGTGATCCGTTTGTCTTTGGTCGGGGTGGCGAAGAGCTGGAAGTGCTGTTCGATGCCGGGATCCCGTTTCAGGTGGTGCCGGGGATCACGGCAGCTGCCGGGGCCACGGCGTATGCCGGGATCCCGTTGACCCATCGCGATCACGCCCAAACGGCGATGTTTATTACCGGTCACCTGAAGCCGGGGAGCGATCAGCTGGACTGGTCGACGCTGGCCCGTGGCAAGCAGACTCTGGTGATTTACATGGGGTTGATGAAGTCGAGCCATATTCAGCAGCAGTTGTTGACCCATGGCCGCGCCGCAGACACGCCGATTGCCATTATCGAACGCGGCACCCAGGCAACCCAGAAAGTTTTGAAAGGTCGGCTCAGTGAGCTGGCAACACTGGCAGAGCAGGCAGCTTCCCCGTCCCTGATCGTGGTGGGAGAAGTGGTTAACTTATCAGAAAAATTACATTGGTTCGGCAAGCAGGAACAGCCTCAGCAGCCTGCTGTGGTCAAGCTGGCATAGAATGGAGAGAGTGATGGACCCTAAACGATTAACCCATCTCAAGCAGCTGGAAGCGGAGAGCATTCACATCATCCGCGAAGTGGCTGCTGAGTTCGATAACCCCGTGATGATGTATTCCATCGGGAAAGACTCATCGGTGATGTTGCATCTGGCGCGTAAGGCGTTTTATCCGGGCAAGATCCCGTTCCCGCTGCTGCATGTGGATACCGACTGGAAATTCCGCGAGATGATCGAATTTCGGGATCGCACGGCGGAGAAATACGGCTTTGATCTGCTGGTGCATAAAAACCCGGAAGGGCTGGCGATGGGGATCAGCCCGTTCAAGCACGGTTCTTCCAAGCATACCGATATCATGAAAACCCAGGGCCTGAAGCAAGCGCTGAACAAGTATGGCTTTGATGCCGCGTTCGGGGGCGCCCGCCGGGATGAAGAAAAATCGCGCGCCAAGGAGCGGGTGTATTCGTTCCGGGACAAAAACCACACCTGGGATCCGAAAAACCAGCGCCCGGAGTTGTGGAAGACTTACAACGGCCAGATCAATAAAGGCGAGAGCATCCGGGTCTTTCCGCTGTCGAACTGGACCGAACTGGACATCTGGCAATACATCTATCTGGAAGGCATTGAAATTGTGCCACTGTACCTCTCTGCGATTCGGCCGGTGGTTGAGCGTGATGGCATGTTGATCATGGTCGATGATGATCGGATGGAGTTGCAGCCGGGCGAGAAGATCGAGCACAAAAGTGTGCGTTTCCGCACCCTGGGCTGCTACCCGCTGACTGGTGCGATTGAATCTGAAGCGGATACGCTGCCGGGCATTATTGAAGAGATGCTGGTCGCGACTTCCAGTGAGCGTCAGGGGCGGGCGATTGACCATGATCAGTCCGGCTCAATGGAGCTGAAAAAACGCCAGGGTTACTTCTAAGGAGAGCACAATGAACAGCGTAATTGAACAACAAGTGGCCGAGTTGGGGATTGAAGCCTACCTCGACCAGCACCAGAACAAGTCTCTGCTTAGATTCTTGACCTGCGGCTCGGTGGATGACGGGAAAAGTACCCTGATTGGCCGTCTGCTGCATGACTCTCAGCAAATTTATGAAGATCAACTGGCCGCGATCCACGCTGACAGCCAGAAAGTGGGCACCACCGGCGAGAAGCCGGATCTGGCGCTGCTGGTGGATGGTCTCCAGGCCGAGCGTGAGCAGGGGATCACCATTGATGTGGCGTACCGTTATTTCTCGACCAAGCAGCGTAAGTTCATCATCGCTGATACCCCGGGGCATGAGCAGTACACCCGGAATATGGCGACCGGTGCTTCCACCTGTGATGTG
Source organism: Photobacterium atrarenae (assembly GCF_024380015.1). Taxonomy (NCBI): domain Bacteria; kingdom Pseudomonadati; phylum Pseudomonadota; class Gammaproteobacteria; order Vibrionales; family Vibrionaceae; genus Photobacterium; species Photobacterium atrarenae. The sequence goes on along the minus strand of NZ_CP101508.1, from coordinate 3,116,113 downwards.
GCTGTGATTTTGATAGATGCCCGCAAAGGCGTACTGGATCAGACCCGTCGCCATTCCTATATCGCCAGCTTGCTGGGGATCCGCCATTTTGTGGTCGCAATCAATAAGATGGATCTGGTTGGGTTTGAGCAGGCCCGGTTTGAGACGATCCGGGATGAATACCTGACATTTGCCGAGAAACTCAACAGCGAGCTGGATATCAAGCTGGTACCTTTGTCCGCCCTTGAAGGCGACAACGTGGTGGATGCCAGCGGACAGACGCCGTGGTACGACGGCGAGCCGTTGCTGAGTATTCTGGAAAATATCGACATTGGCCAGGAAAAAGAAGTGGGTGAACTGCGCTTCCCGGTGCAGTATGTCAACCGCCCGAACCTGGATTTCCGTGGCTTTGCTGGGACGCTGGCCTCCGGCGTGGTGAAAGTTGGGGATGCCGTGAAAGCGTTGCCCTCCGGCAAAGCATCCACGGTGGCCCGGATTGTCACCTTTGATGGCGATTTGCCGGAGGCTCACCCGGGTCAGGCTGTCACTCTGACGTTAACGGATGAGATTGATATCAGCCGTGGCGATACGCTGGTGGCTGGGGATGCGAACGTGCCATTGAGCAACCGCCTGTTGGCCGATATTGTCTGGATGGCAGAAACGCCGTTGGAAGTGGGCCGTCAGTACGATATTAAAGTGGCCGGGAAGAAAACCGTCGGAACGGTAGAAGCGATCCGTCATCAGGTCGATATCAATAACCTGGAGACCTTCCAGACCGAGAGTCTACCTTTGAACGGCATTGGCTTGTGTGAAGTGGCGTTAACCGAGGCCATTGCGGTGGATGCTTATCAGGCGTGCGCAGATACCGGCGGTTTCATCGTGATTGATCGGCTGAGTAATGTGACGGTGGGGGCCGGGATGGTGCGTGAAGCGTTGGCTGAATCAAGTCAGGCGCAGAACTCGTCGTTCAGTGCTTTTGAGCTAGAGCTCAACACGCTGATCCGCAAACACTTCCCGCATTGGGAAGCGAAAGATATCCGTAACCTACTGGGGTAATGGCATGAGTTGGGAACAAGGAACAGTCCTGGCCATGTTAATGGTGATCGTGACCTGTTTGCTGACAACACGGATCAAACCGGCTTATTTATTTGCCGGGGCAGCGTTTGTCGGTTTTCAGGCCGGGATGATTGATCTGCCGACCTTGGCAGGCAATTTTACCAATTCATCACTGTTAACCCTGGTGCTGCTGATCCTTGTTTCCATTGCTCTGGAGAAAACGCGCCTGATCAGTTGGGTCGGTCGTCAGATCTCTCAGGGCGGTCAATCCTCGGTCGTCGCCAAGTTGGGACTGTCGACCGCTTTTCTATCTTCATTTACTAACAATACCGCAGTCGTGGTGTCGCTCATCGGGGCAATTAAACGCAATCAGCGCCATGCCCCGTCACGATTGCTGATCCCGCTGTCGTACACTGCGATACTCGGTGGCACGCTGACCCTGATCGGGACCTCGACCAACCTCATTATCAATAGCTTTGTCGAAGATGCCGGCTTGCCCGGGTTGGGATTTTTTGCACCCACCGCCATCGGGCTGGCGGTGCTGGTGGTCGGCCTGATGGTGTTGATCCCGCTCAGCTACCTGCTCCCTGTCTATGATGATCAGAGTCAGGATGATTTGCCGTACTTCCTTGAAGCCAAAATTGAAGGCGGCTCGCCACTGGCCGGTAAAACTGTGGCTGAAAATGGCCTGCGGGCCCTGCGCCGTTTGTTTCTGGCGGAAGTGATCCGCGACGGTAAAACTATTGCGCCGGTCTGTCCGGATACCCGCTTGATGGCTGGCGACAGCTTGCTGTTTTGCGGTGATGTGGAAAGTGTCACGACATTGCAGGAAATCAATGGCCTGCACCTGTTTGGTCAGCACCATTTGAACGGCCAGTCGATGATGGAAGTGATTGTCAGCCATTCGGCCGGTATTCGCGGCAAGACCCTGAAAAGTGTTCGCTTTCGCGAGCGGTTTGATGCCGTGGTGGTGGCGATCCGCCGCGGGCATGAGCGGCTGGGCGGTGGCCTCGGCAATATTGAACTACATGCCGGAGATACCCTGGTGGTCGTACCGGGGAAAACGTTCCATGACAAGAAACAACAGCTCAACCGCGAATTTGTGTTGGTGAACGGACTGGATTCGAGCGCCCGGCTGGACAGCCTGAAAAGCTTGAGTGTGTTGTTTGGTTTTCTGGCGGTCATTGCCGCAGCTTTGCTGCATGTGCTGCCGATCATCAACGGCCTGGCAGCATACTTACTGCTGCTGATTGCCACTGGGATCATTTCATTTGCCGAGATCCGACGGCGGTTTCCGGTGGATATTGTGGTGATCGTCGGCTCAGCCTTGTCTGTGGCCCAGTTGATGATGTCCAGCGGTTTGTCCGAGCGGATGGGAAATCTGCTGATGAGCTCGTTCAATGGCTGGGGCTTATACGGCGCGTTGGTGGCTGTGTACTTACTGGCGTTAGTGTTGACTGAGCTGGTCACCAATAATGCGGCCGCAGCCCTGTCATTTCCGGTCGCCTACAGCCTGGCCGTCAGCTACGGCGCGGATCCGATGCCGTTCATCATGGCCATCTTGTTTGGCGCCAGCGCCAGTTTTATTTCTCCCTACGGGTATCAGACCAATCTGCTGGTCTATAGCGTCGGGAACTATCAGCTGAAAGATTATTTGCGAGTTGGGCTGCCTGTTTCTGTGGTGTATTCCGTAGTTGTGCTGGCATTGATCCCGCAACTCTTTCCATTTTAATGCTAACGATTGGCATCGTTTAAACGGAGTTTATTATGACAGCAGTCATTGAGCCGCATAAGAATGAAAATGTGGTATGGCACCGCCATCAGGTCAATAAAGCCAGCCGGGCACAGCAAAAGTCTCAGCAGCCTGCTGTATTGTGGTTTACCGGGTTAAGTGGTGCCGGGAAGTCAACCATCGCCGGTGCCTTGGAAGAGCGCCTGGCCGAGCTGGGGTATCACACCTACTTGTTGGATGGTGATAATGTCCGGCACGGGTTGTGTCGTGATCTGGGCTTTTCGTCAGAAGATCGCCGGGAAAACATTCGCCGGATTGGTGAAGTTGCCAAGCTCATGGCCGATGCCGGACTGATTGTCCTGACAGCTTTTATTTCACCGCATCGTCATGAGCGCCAACTGGTACGGGATATGTTACTTCAGGGTGAGTTTCTTGAAGTTTTTGTCGATACCCCGCTGGCGGAATGTGAGAAGCGTGATCCCAAAGGCTTGTATAAGAAGGCGCGAGCAGGTGAAATTAAACAATTCACAGGGATCGATTCTGAGTATCAGGCACCTGAATCACCAGAGATCCATTTGCCAGCAGGCGACGCATCAATTGCTGAGCTGGTTGAGCTGTGTTTGGAGTCGTTAAAAGAACGTCAGATTATCCGCCAATAAAAGGAGTCATCGCGGGTGAGTACGCTACTCGAATCGATTTATCACATCGCCAAAGAAGCCGGGGCCTCCATCATGGAGCATTATCATGCCAATGTTGAGGTTTCAGAGAAGGCAGATAGCAGTCCGGTGACGGCGGCGGATCTTGCCGCGAATGCCATCATTATTGAGCAACTGGCTGAACTGACACCGGAAATCCCGGTGCTGTCTGAAGAGTCTGCCCATACCCAGTGGCCGGAGCGCCAACACTGGCAGCGCTTCTGGCTAGTGGATCCGCTCGATGGCACGAAAGAGTTTTTACGCAAAAATGGTGAGTTCACGGTCAACATTGCTCTGATTGAGGAAGGGAAGCCGGTATTGGCGGTGGTCCATGCGCCGGCGCTCGGGAAATTCTGGTTGGGGGATGGCAATAAAGCCTGGTTAGAAACAAAAGCAGGGCGTGATCAAATTAAGGTTCGACCGGCAACGGTGCCGACTGTGGTTGGTAGCCGCTCTCACCCGAGTCCTGATATGGCTGCTTTTCTGGAGCAACTGGAGGAGTATAAGATGACTGAAGTCGGCTCCTCATTGAAGTTTTGCCTGGTTGCCGAAGGACGCGCGCAATATTACCCGCGCTTAGGTCCGACTATGATGTGGGATACCGCTGCAGGCCAATGTGTCGCTGAGAGTGCTGGCGCGACCGTTAAACAACTGGATGGTGAGCCGCTGCACTATCACCGGGAAACGCTGTTGAACCCTCACTTTATTGTAACGGTTTAGCTTTTCCTGCGAGGCCAAAACAACGGGCAGCCTGTCGCTGCCCGTTTTTATTTGACTCAAAATTAAGATCCACGTGAGTCATTTTCGACTACTTTTAATCTACTGCGTATTGGCTTTAGAGTTGTCAGGGTCGAGATATGGTGTCTTTACTGTCACTTTTGATAGTTATGGGCTGAAATCTCGCCAGCTGACAGAAAAAGTCAAAAAACTAGTTGCCATCTCCCGGAGGCTCTCTATAATGCCGCCTCATTGACAGGGGAGGCGGGCAGTGAGTAAGTTATTTACAAGCTGTGCATAACTTGTTAGTCGGTGTTCTGGGTAAGAAAGTTAATTAAAAATGGTGCTTGACACGGTTTTTAAAACGTCTAGAATGGCTGTCCTCTTCGAGATTGAGTGTTAAGGCGATAAAAAGCCGACTCTTCTTTAACGAAGGTAGGTTAAGCGCTGGTTTGAGTCTGAAAAGAATTTCAAAAAAGTGCTTGACGGGGAAAAAGGCTTGTGTAGAATGCGCAGCCCTGACCGGAACGAAATCCGAGTCAATGCTCTTTAACAATTTGACCATGCAATCTGTGTGGGCACTCGTGAAATGATAGTCAAAACTTTTTGTCTTCACTTTTAAAAAGTGAAAGCAAAATAGGTATCAATGAACTGAGTGACCAAAACAAATAACTTCGGTTATTTGGCACAGTCAATTCGTTCTAACTTAGTTAGAACAATCAGTATTCATTGAGCCAAACAAAATCTTAAATTGAAGAGTTTGATCATGGCTCAGATTGAACGCTGGCGGCAGGCCTAACACATGCAAGTCGAGCGGCAGCGACTTAACTGAACCTTCGGGGAACGTTAAGGGCGGCGAGCGGCGGACGGGTGAGTAATGCCTGGGAATATGCCCTGATGTGGGGGATAACCATTGGAAACGATGGCTAATACCGCATAATCTCTTCGGAGCAAAGAGGGGGACCTTCGGGCCTCTCGCGTCAGGATTAGCCCAGGTGAGATTAGCTGGTTGGTGAGGTAACGGCTCACCAAGGCGACGATCTCTAGCTGGTCTGAGAGGATGATCAGCCACACTGGAACTGAGACACGGTCCAGACTCCTACGGGAGGCAGCAGTGGGGAATATTGCACAATGGGGGAAACCCTGATGCAGCCATGCCGCGTGTGTGAAGAAGGCCTTCGGGTTGTAAAGCACTTTCAGTCGTGAGGAAGGCGGCCAGGTTAATAGCCTGGTTGTTTGACGTTAGCGACAGAAGAAGCACCGGCTAACTCCGTGCCAGCAGCCGCGGTAATACGGAGGGTGCGAGCGTTAATCGGAATTACTGGGCGTAAAGCGCATGCAGGCGGCTTGTTAAGCCAGATGTGAAAGCCCGGGGCTCAACCTCGGAATCGCATTTGGAACTGGCAGGCTAGAGTCTTGTAGAGGGGGGTAGAATTTCAGGTGTAGCGGTGAAATGCGTAGAGATCTGAAGGAATACCGGTGGCGAAGGCGGCCCCCTGGACAAAGACTGACGCTCAGATGCGAAAGCGTGGGGAGCAAACAGGATTAGATACCCTGGTAGTCCACGCCGTAAACGATGTCTACTTGGAGGCTGGGGTCTTGAATTCTGGCTTTCGGAGCTAACGCGTTAAGTAGACCGCCTGGGGAGTACGGTCGCAAGATTAAAACTCAAATGAATTGACGGGGGCCCGCACAAGCGGTGGAGCATGTGGTTTAATTCGATGCAACGCGAAGAACCTTACCTACTCTTGACATCCAGAGAACTTAGCAGAGATGCTTTGGTGCCTTCGGGAACTCTGAGACAGGTGCTGCATGGCTGTCGTCAGCTCGTGTTGTGAAATGTTGGGTTAAGTCCCGCAACGAGCGCAACCCTTATCCTTGTTTGCCAGCACTTCGGGTGGGAACTCCAGGGAGACTGCCGGTGATAAACCGGAGGAAGGTGGGGACGACGTCAAGTCATCATGGCCCTTACGAGTAGGGCTACACACGTGCTACAATGGCGCATACAGAGGGCGGCGAGCTAGCGATAGTGAGCGAATCCCAAAAAGTGCGTCGTAGTCCGGATTGGAGTCTGCAACTCGACTCCATGAAGTCGGAATCGCTAGTAATCGTGGATCAGAATGCCACGGTGAATACGTTCCCGGGCCTTGTACACACCGCCCGTCACACCATGGGAGTGGGCTGCACCAGAAGTAGATAGCTTAACCTTCGGGAGGGCGTTTACCACGGTGTGGTTCATGACTGGGGTGAAGTCGTAACAAGGTAGCCCTAGGGGAACCTGGGGCTGGATCACCTCCTTAACGATATGACGCATTGTTTGACGCAGTGTCCACACAGATTGCTTGGTGAAATGGTTTTAGAACTCGCGAAAGCGCTAATCAATAACGCCAGTTATTGATTAACGCTTTGTGCGTTATGCTCTTTAACAATCTGGAAAGCTGACTAGTAAATTGAATGTTTGACATTCAATACTAAAGTTTCATTTCTCTTCATTGAAGCGTGATGAAACGAGTTCTCAAGCAACACACATTCAAGTGTCTTGTGTAAGAAGAGTCCGGCAAAACAAACTAATCCGTCAAGTCATTGATGGAAACCTTGGTCGTTTGCGATACAGACCCCTTGGGGTTGTATGGTTAAGTGACTAAGCGTACACGGTGGATGCCTGGGCAGTCAGAGGCGATGAAGGACGTACTAACTTGCGATAAGCGTAGATGAGGCAGTAAGAGCCACTTGAGTCTACGATTTCCGAATGGGGAAACCCAGCTGCAGCAGCAGTTATCATTAAGTGAATTCATAGCTTAATGAGGCGAACCGGGGGAACTGAAACATCTAAGTACCCCGAGGAAGAGAAATCAACCGAGATTCCGGCAGTAGCGGCGAGCGAAACCGGATTAGCCCTTAAGTTGATTTGGTGTCAGGTGAAGGCTCTGGAAAGTGCCGCGATACAGGGTGATAGCCCCGTAACCGACAACACCTTATCAGTGAAAACGAGTAGGACGGGACACGTGTTATCTTGTCTGAAGATGGGGGGACCATCCTCCAAGGCTAAATACTCCTGACTGACCGATAGTGAACCAGTACCGTGAGGGAAAGGCGAAAAGAACCCCTGTGAGGGGAGTGAAACAGAACCTGAAACCGTGTACGTACAAGCAGTAGGAGCACCCTCGGGTGTGACTGCGTACCTTTTGTATAATGGGTCAGCGACTTAATTTCAGTAGCAAGGTTAACCGTATAGGGGAGCCGTAGGGAAACCGAGTCTTAACTGGGCGTGCAGTTGCTGGGATTAGACCCGAAACCAGGTGATCTAGCCATGGGCAGGTTGAAGGTGCGGTAACACGCACTGGAGGACCGAACCGACTAATGTTGAAAAATTAGCGGATGACTTGTGGCTAGGGGTGAAAGGCCAATCAAACCTGGAGATAGCTGGTTCTCCCCGAAAGCTATTTAGGTAGCGCCTCGGACGAATACTACTGGGGGTAGAGCACTGTTAAGGCTAGGGGGTCATCCCGACTTACCAACCCTTTGCAAACTCCGAATACCAGTAAGTACTATCCGGGAGACACACGGCGGGTGCTAACGTCCGTCGTGGAGAGGGAAACAACCCAGACCGCCAGCTAAGGTCCCAAAGTTATCGCTAAGTGGGAAACGATGTGGGAAGGCTCAGACAGCCAGGATGTTGGCTTAGAAGCAGCCATCATTTAAAGAAAGCGTAATAGCTCACTGGTCGAGTCGGCCTGCGCGGAAGATTTAACGGGGCTAAGCGATACACCGAAGCTGCGGCAATGCATTTTATGTATTGGGTAGGGGAGCGTTCTGTAAGCCGTTGAAGGTGTGCTGTAAGGCATGCTGGAGGTATCAGAAGTGCGAATGCTGACATGAGTAACGATAAAGGGGGTGAAAAACCTCCTCGCCGGAAGACCAAGGGTTCCTGTCCAACGTTAATCGGGGCAGGGTGAGTCGACCCCTAAGGCGAGGCCGAAAGGCGTAGTCGATGGGAAACGGGTTAATATTCCCGTACTTCTTGCTATTGCGATGGGGGGACGGAGAAGGCTAGGTGGGCCTGGCGACGGTTGTCCAGGTTCAAGGGTGTAGGCTGTAATCTTAGGCAAATCCGGGATTACAAGGCTGAGACCTGATGTCGAGCCGCTACGGCGGTGAAGTCATTGATGCCATGCTTCCGGGAAAAGCCTCTAAGCTTCAGATAGCAAGGAATCGTACCCCAAACCGACACAGGTGGTCGGGTAGAGAATACCAAGGCGCTTGAGAGAACTCGGGTGAAGGAACTAGGCAAAATGGTACCGTAACTTCGGGAGAAGGTACGCTGCCGGCGGTAAAGAGACTTGCTCTTGGCGCTGCTGGCAGTCGCAGATACCAGGTGGCTGCAACTGTTTATTAAAAACACAGCACTGTGCAAAATCGAAAGATGACGTATACGGTGTGACGCCTGCCCGGTGCCGGAAGGTTAATTGATGGGGTTATCTTCGGAGAAGCTCTTGATCGAAGCCCCGGTAAACGGCGGCCGTAACTATAACGGTCCTAAGGTAGCGAAATTCCTTGTCGGGTAAGTTCCGACCTGCACGAATGGCGTAATGATGGCCACGCTGTCTCCACCCGAGACTCAGTGAAATTGAAATCGCAGTGAAGATGCTGTGTACCCGCGGCTAGACGGAAAGACCCCGTGAACCTTTACTACAGCTTGGCACTGAACATTGACCCTACATGTGTAGGATAGGTGGGAGGCTTCGAAGCAGGTACGCCAGTATCTGTGGAGCCGTCCTTGAAATACCACCCTTGTAGTGTTGATGTTCTAACGTCGGCCCTTTATCGGGGTTGCGGACAGTGCCTGGTGGGTAGTTTGACTGGGGCGGTCTCCTCCCAAAGCGTAACGGAGGAGCACGAAGGTGGGCTAATCACGGTCGGACATCGTGAGGTTAGTGCAATGGCATAAGCCCGCTTGACTGCGAGAATGACGGTTCGAGCAGGTGCGAAAGCAGGTCATAGTGATCCGGTGGTTCTGAATGGAAGGGCCATCGCTCAACGGATAAAAGGTACTCCGGGGATAACAGGCTGATACCGCCCAAGAGTTCATATCGACGGCGGTGTTTGGCACCTCGATGTCGGCTCATCACATCCTGGGGCTGAAGTCGGTCCCAAGGGTATGGCTGTTCGCCATTTAAAGTGGTACGCGAGCTGGGTTTAGAACGTCGTGAGACAGTTCGGTCCCTATCTGCCGCGGGCGTTGGATGATTGAGAGGGGCTGCTCCTAGTACGAGAGGACCGGAGTGGACGAACCGCTGGTGTTCGGGTTGTGTCGCCAGACGCATTGCCCGGTAGCTAAGTTCGGAATCGATAACCGCTGAAAGCATCTAAGCGGGAAGCGAGCCTCAAGATGAGTCATCCCCAAGGCTTCAAGCCTTCTGAAGGGTTGTCGTAGACTACGACGTTGATAGGCAGGGTGTGTAAGCGCTGTGAGGCGTTGAGCTAACCTGTACTAATTGCCCGTGCGGCTTAACCATACAACACCCAAGGGGTTTTGTTTACGAAGTACGGACTCCGCAAGCACTTGAATGGAGTGTTTGAGAATACTGGTCAGATTTTCCGAGATTGTATCTTCCGCCGAAGGCGTAAGATAAACAGAATTTGCTTGGCGACCATAGCGTTATGGACCCACCTGATCCCATGCCGAACTCAGCAGTGAAATGTAACAGCGCCGATGGTAGTGTGGGGCCTCCCCATGTGAGAGTAGGACATCGCCAGGCTTCGATTCGCACTTGCTTGAAGTTCAAGCAAGTCACCATAAAGTTCTAAAGTTTCTTAGAGTTTTATGTTGACTTTCAAAGTGGGAAGCGTATCATACGCACCTCGCTTGAGCGCTAAGGCGCTGAAAGCACAGTTCTTTAACAATTTGACCATGCAATCTGTGTGGGCACTCGTGAAATGATAGTCAAAAGATTTATCAGTGAACTGAGTGACCAAATCGATACTTAGGTATCGGCACAGTCAATTTATCAGTAATCACTGAGCCGTTTCTTCGGAAACAACAAAACTTTAATTGAAGAGTTTGATCATGGCTCAGATTGAACGCTGGCGGCAGGCCTAACACATGCAAGTCGAGCGGCAGCGACTTAACTGAACCTTCGGGGAACGTTAAGGGCGGCGAGCGGCGGACGGGTGAGTAATGCCTGGGAATATGCCCTGATGTGGGGGATAACCATTGGAAACGATGGCTAATACCGCATAATCTCTTCGGAGCAAAGAGGGGGACCTTCGGGCCTCTCGCGTCAGGATTAGCCCAGGTGAGATTAGCTGGTTGGTGAGGTAACGGCTCACCAAGGCGACGATCTCTAGCTGGTCTGAGAGGATGATCAGCCACACTGGAACTGAGACACGGTCCAGACTCCTACGGGAGGCAGCAGTGGGGAATATTGCACAATGGGGGAAACCCTGATGCAGCCATGCCGCGTGTGTGAAGAAGGCCTTCGGGTTGTAAAGCACTTTCAGTCGTGAGGAAGGCGGCCAGGTTAATAGCCTGGTTGTTTGACGTTAGCGACAGAAGAAGCACCGGCTAACTCCGTGCCAGCAGCCGCGGTAATACGGAGGGTGCGAGCGTTAATCGGAATTACTGGGCGTAAAGCGCATGCAGGCGGCTTGTTAAGCCAGATGTGAAAGCCCGGGGCTCAACCTCGGAATCGCATTTGGAACTGGCAGGCTAGAGTCTTGTAGAGGGGGGTAGAATTTCAGGTGTAGCGGTGAAATGCGTAGAGATCTGAAGGAATACCGGTGGCGAAGGCGGCCCCCTGGACAAAGACTGACGCTCAGATGCGAAAGCGTGGGGAGCAAACAGGATTAGATACCCTGGTAGTCCACGCCGTAAACGATGTCTACTTGGAGGCTGGGATCTTGAATTCTGGCTTTCGGAGCTAACGCGTTAAGTAGACCGCCTGGGGAGTACGGTCGCAAGATTAAAACTCAAATGAATTGACGGGGGCCCGCACAAGCGGTGGAGCATGTGGTTTAATTCGATGCAACGCGAAGAACCTTACCTACTCTTGACATCCAGAGAACTTAGCAGAGATGCTTTGGTGCCTTCGGGAACTCTGAGACAGGTGCTGCATGGCTGTCGTCAGCTCGTGTTGTGAAATGTTGGGTTAAGTCCCGCAACGAGCGCAACCCTTATCCTTGTTTGCCAGCACTTCGGGTGGGAACTCCAGGGAGACTGCCGGTGATAAACCGGAGGAAGGTGGGGACGACGTCAAGTCATCATGGCCCTTACGAGTAGGGCTACACACGTGCTACAATGGCGCATACAGAGGGCGGCGAGCTAGCGATAGTGAGCGAATCCCAAAAAGTGCGTCGTAGTCCGGATTGGAGTCTGCAACTCGACTCCATGAAGTCGGAATCGCTAGTAATCGTGGATCAGAATGCCACGGTGAATACGTTCCCGGGCCTTGTACACACCGCCCGTCACACCATGGGAGTGGGCTGCACCAGAAGTAGATAGCTTAACCTTCGGGAGGGCGTTTACCACGGTGTGGTTCATGACTGGGGTGAAGTCGTAACAAGGTAGCCCTAGGGGAACCTGGGGCTGGATCACCTCCTTAACGATATGGCGCATTGTTTGATGCAGTGTCCACACAGATTGCCTGGTTAATAGTAAAAGACAACAGTGTCCCATTCGTCTAGAGGCCTAGGACACCGCCCTTTCACGGCGGTAACAGGGGTTCGACTCCCCTATGGGACGCCACTTTCTAAACATACTTACGAGTGTCGTTAGAAAGTGTTTTATCTCTGCGGAGATAACGAAACACATGCTCTTTAACAATCTGGAAAGCTGACTAGTAAATTGAATGTTTGACATTCAATACTAAAGTTTCATCGAAAGATGGAACGAGTTCTCAAGCAACACACATTCAAGTGTCTTGTGTAAGAAGAGTCCGGCAAAACAAACTAATCCGTCAAGTCATTGATGGAAACCTTGGTCGTTTGCGATACAGACCCCTTGGGGTTGTATGGTTAAGTGACTAAGCGTACACGGTGGATGCCTGGGCAGTCAGAGGCGATGAAGGACGTACTAACTTGCGATAAGCGTAGATGAGGCAGTAAGAGCCACTTGAGTCTACGATTTCCGAATGGGGAAACCCAGCTGCAGCAGCAGTTATCATTAAGTGAATTCATAGCTTAATGAGGCGAACCGGGGGAACTGAAACATCTAAGTACCCCGAGGAAGAGAAATCAACCGAGATTCCGGCAGTAGCGGCGAGCGAAACCGGATTAGCCCTTAAGTTGATTTGGTGTCAGGTGAAGGCTCTGGAAAGTGCCGCGATACAGGGTGATAGCCCCGTAACCGACAACACCTTATCAGTGAAAACGAGTAGGACGGGACACGTGTTATCTTGTCTGAAGATGGGGGGACCATCCTCCAAGGCTAAATACTCCTGACTGACCGATAGTGAACCAGTACCGTGAGGGAAAGGCGAAAAGAACCCCTGTGAGGGGAGTGAAACAGAACCTGAAACCGTGTACGTACAAGCAGTAGGAGCACCCTCGGGTGTGACTGCGTACCTTTTGTATAATGGGTCAGCGACTTAATTTCAGTAGCAAGGTTAACCGTATAGGGGAGCCGTAGGGAAACCGAGTCTTAACTGGGCGTGCAGTTGCTGGGATTAGACCCGAAACCAGGTGATCTAGCCATGGGCAGGTTGAAGGTGCGGTAACACGCACTGGAGGACCGAACCGACTAATGTTGAAAAATTAGCGGATGACTTGTGGCTAGGGGTGAAAGGCCAATCAAACCTGGAGATAGCTGGTTCTCCCCGAAAGCTATTTAGGTAGCGCCTCGGACGAATACTACTGGGGGTAGAGCACTGTTAAGGCTAGGGGGTCATCCCGACTTACCAACCCTTTGCAAACTCCGAATACCAGTAAGTACTATCCGGGAGACACACGGCGGGTGCTAACGTCCGTCGTGGAGAGGGAAACAACCCAGACCGCCAGCTAAGGTCCCAAAGTTATCGCTAAGTGGGAAACGATGTGGGAAGGCTCAGACAGCCAGGATGTTGGCTTAGAAGCAGCCATCATTTAAAGAAAGCGTAATAGCTCACTGGTCGAGTCGGCCTGCGCGGAAGATTTAACGGGGCTAAGCGATACACCGAAGCTGCGGCAATGCATTTTATGTATTGGGTAGGGGAGCGTTCTGTAAGCCGTTGAAGGTGTGCTGTAAGGCATGCTGGAGGTATCAGAAGTGCGAATGCTGACATGAGTAACGATAAAGGGGGTGAAAAACCTCCTCGCCGGAAGACCAAGGGTTCCTGTCCAACGTTAATCGGGGCAGGGTGAGTCGACCCCTAAGGCGAGGCCGAAAGGCGTAGTCGATGGGAAACGGGTTAATATTCCCGTACTTCTTGCTATTGCGATGGGGGGACGGAGAAGGCTAGGTGGGCCTGGCGACGGTTGTCCAGGTTCAAGGGTGTAGGCTGTAATCTTAGGCAAATCCGGGATTACAAGGCTGAGACCTGATGTCGAGCCGCTACGGCGGTGAAGTCATTGATGCCATGCTTCCGGGAAAAGCCTCTAAGCTTCAGATAGCAAGGAATCGTACCCCAAACCGACACAGGTGGTCGGGTAGAGAATACCAAGGCGCTTGAGAGAACTCGGGTGAAGGAACTAGGCAAAATGGTACCGTAACTTCGGGAGAAGGTACGCTGCCGGCGGTAAAGAGACTTGCTCTTGGCGCTGCTGGCAGTCGCAGATACCAGGTGGCTGCAACTGTTTATTAAAAACACAGCACTGTGCAAAATCGAAAGATGACGTATACGGTGTGACGCCTGCCCGGTGCCGGAAGGTTAATTGATGGGGTTATCTTCGGAGAAGCTCTTGATCGAAGCCCCGGTAAACGGCGGCCGTAACTATAACGGTCCTAAGGTAGCGAAATTCCTTGTCGGGTAAGTTCCGACCTGCACGAATGGCGTAATGATGGCCACGCTGTCTCCACCCGAGACTCAGTGAAATTGAAATCGCAGTGAAGATGCTGTGTACCCGCGGCTAGACGGAAAGACCCCGTGAACCTTTACTACAGCTTGGCACTGAACATTGACCCTACATGTGTAGGATAGGTGGGAGGCTTCGAAGCAGGTACGCCAGTATCTGTGGAGCCGTCCTTGAAATACCACCCTTGTAGTGTTGATGTTCTAACGTCGGCCCTTTATCGGGGTTGCGGACAGTGCCTGGTGGGTAGTTTGACTGGGGCGGTCTCCTCCCAAAGCGTAACGGAGGAGCACGAAGGTGGGCTAATCACGGTCGGACATCGTGAGGTTAGTGCAATGGCATAAGCCCGCTTGACTGCGAGAATGACGGTTCGAGCAGGTGCGAAAGCAGGTCATAGTGATCCGGTGGTTCTGAATGGAAGGGCCATCGCTCAACGGATAAAAGGTACTCCGGGGATAACAGGCTGATACCGCCCAAGAGTTCATATCGACGGCGGTGTTTGGCACCTCGATGTCGGCTCATCACATCCTGGGGCTGAAGTCGGTCCCAAGGGTATGGCTGTTCGCCATTTAAAGTGGTACGCGAGCTGGGTTTAGAACGTCGTGAGACAGTTCGGTCCCTATCTGCCGTGGGCGTTGGATGATTGAGAGGGGCTGCTCCTAGTACGAGAGGACCGGAGTGGACGAACCGCTGGTGTTCGGGTTGTGTCGCCAGACGCATTGCCCGGTAGCTAAGTTCGGAATCGATAACCGCTGAAAGCATCTAAGCGGGAAGCGAGCCTCAAGATGAGTCATCCCCAAGGCTTCAAGCCTTCTGAAGGGTTGTCGTAGACTACGACGTTGATAGGCAGGGTGTGTAAGCGCTGTGAGGCGTTGAGCTAACCTGTACTAATTGCCCGTGCGGCTTAACCATACAACACCCAAGGGGTTTTGTTTACGAAGTACGGACTCCGCAAGCACTTGAATGGAGTGTTTGAGAATACTGGTCAGATTTTCCGAGATTGTATCTTCCGCCGAAGGCGTAAGATAAACAGAATTTGCTTGGCGACCATAGCGTTATGGACCCACCTGATCCCATGCCGAACTCAGCAGTGAAACGTAACAGCGCCGATGGTAGTGTGGGGCCTCCCCATGTGAGAGTAGGACATCGCCAGGCTTTGAACATTAACTTGATTGAAGCCATCACAGTAAGACTTCGATTAAGTGCCGTGTGGAGCGGTAGTTCAGTTGGTTAGAATACCGGCCTGTCACGCCGGGGGTCGCGGGTTCGAGTCCCGTCCGCTCCGCCACTTCTTTGAAAGCCCCGCTAGAAATAGCGGGGCTTTTTACATTTGTTGATTTTGAAGGTCCGTCCTTCGGCCGGATAGCCCGAGACTAGGCGTCCCCGACGAAAGATTCGGGCTTTTTTACGTTTGGAGCTTTGTCATCTTTTCCTAAAATGCTGCTTGTGGAACTAGAGCCTCCTTTGAACCACCAAGATCATGAAGGCACTACACCGACAGATTGATCTCTTCAACAACGAAATGCTTGGCCAGGATCTCCAGTAGACTTTCTTTGAACGGTTCATGGTGTTTTCTGCCCAGCAGGCAGGCAATCTCCTGTCCGGTAGGGGAGAGGCGGTAATAGGTAAAGGTGATGCCTTTCTTTGGTGTTCTCAGTCGGTACTGGTAACCCTGATAGCCGAATGCCAGTGGAGTGTCGGTAGCGATCTCCCCGGATTCTAATTCTCCCCGCAGGATCAGGCCTAAATCCATTAACACTAACAGGCTGGAGTATGGTAGTTGGAAGCTCCCCAGAGGTAGCTTATCGGCAGGACGTGGTCGAAACAGGGATAAGGCTGTCTGACGTGGGTTAATCCCGGTTAGTAGCTTTTTGTGCTCATCCCCGCCAAAGTGGCAGGCCAACATGCAGGCGCGGTGAAAGGTCTGCGCTTCTCGCTGAGTCATTTTCTTCAGGGTATCGAGCGTGTGGATTGACGTCGCACCCGGCGAAATGATCTCCTGCCTGAGTACCCGGCCCCAGAGTTTCTGCATAGCAGCACTTCGAATGTACTTGGCAATCGACAGAAAGTGATGCATCCAGTCGGGATCGGGCATACCGGCTTTATCGTCGCTACAGCTGTCGTAGGCCTGCTTGATTATCTGCTCAAGGTTCTCCTGCTGGCGCTTGGCTTCACTTTGCTCTCTTAATCTGGCCCGCTCAAGAAGGTCATGCTCTGAATTGCGGGTGATCAGATAGTCGACCGTATATTCACTGGCAAGGGCTTTGGCTCGACTGTGACTATTGAGAATATGTGTTGTTTTTTCTTCTTTATCTATAGCCGGCGTGGCGGGTGGGTTGATTTCTGCCGGGGTCTCATCTTGTTCTGTCTGGCTCATCGCTGGCTCATTATCAAAAGGGTCACGTCATTATTATCAGGAAAGCTACTGTATTGGCAACTTACTTCCTCTTGGGCATAAATGGAGGGAGGTGAAGTAGCGGAAGGGTTTAATATCAATCGCAGTAAATAACTGGTCATCCTGGCTTGTTAAAACCCTCGATAACTGCGTTAGAATTTTTGATTGTAGAATAACTACTTATCTGAAAATTCTGCCTTGTTCTCAAACATTTTTCCTGCGCTATTTCTGATCACTGATTTACTTTGATTGGTATAAGATGCCAGTGCTGAGCAACCGGCATCTCTTGGGGCATGGTGCGTTTGCCTTGAATCATGGCACCTTAATAAGCAATGGTGAAGCAAGTCCCTTTGAACTGCGGCACCTCAACTTCATCAACTACAGCTGTTGCTAAATCCGGCAATGAAATCTTGGATTGTCCCTTCTCGTCAACGATCAGGGTATCTGTGCCAAGCCGGAACTGACCACGCTTTTCCGTGCCGCCAATAAAGGCTGCAGGTGCCAGATAAGTCCAGTGCGAGAATGCGCTCTCTTGACAATGGGTCAGTTGCTCTGCGCAAGCAATGGCGATCGCTTTCCAGCCAGAACCAACGTAATCCGGATCATCAGTCAGACGTCGCTGATCGGCCTTGGGTGAGAGCAGACCACCGGCGCCACCTGACAGCACCAGGCGTACGTTGTGTTTGTCTGTTGCCTTGAGTAGTTTGTCAGTCATCTCAACCAGTTTCTGCTCCTGACCTTGTGGTGGCCGAATCGCAGCAATGACAACATCTTGATGGCGGAATACATCGTTATTCGCCTCTAATGTATTAATGTCGCCGATCACGGCTTTGACACCAGCAGGCAAAGTGTCGGCTTTACTGGCCTCGCGGATGAGGGCGGTCAGCTCATGTCCGCGTGCTAACGCTTCTGCCAGAATATGGCCACCGATATTCCCTGTTGCGCCGAGTACGAGTACTTTCACTGCTATCTCCATTTATCTTGACGTTAAGATAAATTTATCTTCACATAAAGACAAATGGTCTGTCAACTGTTTATTTTTCGCCCTATCGCTTGCCTTGAGTGAGGTTAAGGATATTCCTCATAACTGGTGGATAAAGTGCTCGTTTATTCACAACGGATGAGGCGCGGGCGAATCCGTACAGGTGAAGGCGTTATATCATCGCTGGGCGAAAGCAGAACCGGTTTGTCGTTTGAGAGCGCAGGTCAGGTTGAGGCGCGTTGGCCTGTGAAGTGCATCGGAGCAATGGTATTACTTTTATCAGCACTGGTTAAGATGCGTGACTTTTGTGTTAATCAATGGTTAAATTTGTTGCGTGTTAGACGAAAGTAGAAGATGGGACTGAAGATGATGGAGGTACAGATGAAGAAGTCTGGAAAACGACTGACTGACGTGCTGTTGATCCTGGGTTATGCCTCAATGCTGGCTTATCTGGCGATGAATGTATAGTCACAGTGCTTCAGCAAGATAAGCCAGTTTGATCCACGTGGCGTGATCCTCTTAGTGGCGGCTACATATCATCATATGCTTCCAATGCTGTGCCTTCTAACAGATATCCCACTTCTGCTACCTCGTGGCTGATATGCTGTGTTTGTAATCTACCGACTACATAAACCACATCCCAAAGCTGCTGGATCGGTGCGCCCTTGGCAAATTTTACATAGATGATTTGATTCGGTGGTGGTGGCGGTACATGAATACAGGCCCCGAAATAAGGCACCAGTAAAAATTCGGTAATGGCCTTATCGTCCCCTTCCAACGGAATGACAAACCCGGGGATCTTCACTTCACTGCCGTTGAGCTCCGGGCGAACAGCACCGATTATTGACTGCTTCGCGGCATTTCCCTGGTGATCCAAAACCGGCATCGCATTTTGATTAAATTGATTGCGCTCTTTTTCAGGTACCAGATCGATCCAGTCTAGAGTTAAGATTTCACTGCCGTGGGCCAACAGCGGCAGCCAGCAGCAAAGGAGTAGTAGCCATTTTTTCATTGTTGCTTCCTTAAACTTTAATTGTCATGCCGTCGGCAAGCGAATGCATATAGGCACGTAATGCCGGGACTAAGCCAACCAGCATCCCCGCCACAAGGACAATCCCGAGTAGCGAAAACTCATAGCTTGTCGGGGCACTGATTTCAATAAATAGCCCAAAGTACTGTTGAATAACCGGCTGGGCAAGCGCCATCAGACCATAGAGCACCCCGAGCCCAAGTATGATCCCGGCAGCGGTCAGCATGGTGGCTTCACTGATCAACAAGAAGAAAATATGGCCAGGGCGGGCCCCCATAGCGCGCAGGATCGCCATTTCCCGGCGGCGCTCGTTTAAGCTCGTCAGTAGACTACTGAGCATCCCCAGCAGGCCGGCAACAACGACGAAGCCGGAGACGATCAACAACGCTTGCTCGGCAATAGACATCATGTCCCACAGCTCATGCAAGGCAATCCCCGGCATGATGGCACTCAGCGGCTCGCTGGCATAGGTGTTGATATAACGTTGCATGGCGAAGGTCTGGATCTTGGAATTCAGGCCCAGCATGAATGCGGTGATTTGCTTGGGTTTGAACTCGTAATGGGCTAGGGTGGCGGCGTCCGGGGTGGCACCCAACCGGGCCCCGGATTCCCAGCCGACATGGATCGCTTCGATGGCTTCTAAAGAGACATGAACACTGCGATCAACCGGGGTGCCGGTTGGGGCAAGGATCCCGACGACCTTGAAGGGAAGATTGTCGTGGCGGCTGAAGGATTTATCACTGATGCCATGGGCGATGATGATCTCATCTCCCAGTTTGTAGTTCAGCTGCCGGGCAACGTCGGCACCGATGACGGTTTCAAACAAACCGGAAAATGCACCCCCATCAGCAAATTGCAGCGGCTGTTTGCGTCCGTATTGGTAGTGGTCGAAATAGGCGGTATTGGTGCCAATCACCCGGAAGCCGCGGTGGGAGTCTCCCAGAGAGATCGGAATAGCCCATTTCACGCTGCGGTGCTGGCGAATGTCCTGATAGCTTTGCCAGTCGATATTATTGGTGGCATTGCCGATCCGAAACACCGAGTACAGCAATAAATTGACTTGCCCGGCGCGCGCGCCGACGATGAGATCGGTATTGGAAATCGTATTCGCAAAGCTGGCTTTGGCCTGGGTGCGCACGCGTTCAACGCCCAACAACAGGGTGACGGAAATGGCCACGGTCAACAGGGTCAGCATTGCTGTGGCTTTGCGATTAGCCAGGCTCTGCCAGGCCAGTCGGATAATCGCAGTCATAGTGCGCTCCTCTGTGCAGCCCGGTTCAGGTTGTTCAGCGCCAGATGCCGATCAAACAGCGGCTCCAGGGTGGCGTCATGGCTGACAAACAGTAAAGTCGTGCCGGATTTATCACATTCATCCATTAGCAGCTGAACAAAGGCCTCCCGGTTATCGTGATCCAGCGCCGAAGTCGGCTCGTCGGCGATGAGCAGCTCTGGTTGGCCGATCAGTGCCCGGGCTGCGGCAACCCGTTGTTGCTGGCCGATACTGAGTGTGTTAATGGGCTGGGTTAAGGTCGACTCAGGCAAATGAAGTTGCTTGATCAGCCGCCGGGCCTCCTGGGTCATCGCACCATTGAGTTTCTGTGTCCGCCGCGGGGAAAACCGGCAGGGGAGCAGGACGTTGTCCAGCACCGACAGGTAAGGTAACAGATTAAACATCTGAAAAATATACCCGATATGGTTGGCTCGAAATTGATCGCGCCGAGTTGGCTTGAGTGTACTGAAGGGGTGTTCCAGCAGGATGATCTCTCCGGCATCTGGTTCGGTGATCCCCGCCAGCAGGCCGAGCAGACTGGATTTGCCACTGCCGCTGGGCCCTTTGAGGAATACTTTTTCGCCCTGGCGGATGGTCAGAGACGGAATGTCAAGCAGCGGGCGCTCCTGCCCCGGCCAGCGAAAGCTTAAGTTTGAGACTTCGATTACGTTCATATCATACCCTTGGTGGGAAGTGCCCTTCCCACCATGTTTGATCTTTATTGAGCCATCAGAAGGTAAAGGTTGTCTGATCCGGTGTCAGCTGCGCGGCTTTCTGGCGCTTATCGGTGATTGCCTGAACCGTCATTTTCTCGGTGTTCGGGAAGTGGCGGAACCAATGGACCTGCATCGTGTTAAGTTGCTCAATGTGGTCACAGTGGTAGGTGTATTGCGCCGAAAACTCGCCGTGTTGATGTGCCTCGTGATGCTCATGCGCGTCGTGGCTTTCGTGAGCGTGGTCATGATCGTCATGGTTTTCATGATTATGCTGGTCGTGGTCGTCATGGTCTTCATGATCGTGATGCACCTGGTCATGCTCATTATGGTTTTCATGTTCATGTTCATGCTCATGCTCATCATGGCTCTCATGATCGTGATGGTCATGGTCGTCATGCGCCGCATGCGCGTGCGTCAGCGTTTCTTCAACTCTGACTTCGGTGAGCTGGCAATGCGCTGCGGGGGTAAGTGAAAGCAAGGTATCGGTTTGCTTCAGCTGGCGAATGGCCTCTGTTAAGGCCTGTTGCTGTGCCGGTGTTTCCGGGGTGTGTTCAAAGCCAACGACGTCAGCACCGGGCGCCGTGATCTCTAGCAATACCTCCTTGCCATCCTGAGCGAGGTTCATTTCGACCACTCCGTGGACATGAGCGTCGTGTTGCCGATAGGTGTGGTGGTCCGCCAGCGCGTATTGGGTGGATGTTAGGGCGCCCAGTATCAGCGCACAGTGAGAAAGACGAAAAGAAGGCATAATAACTCCTGTAAATCATAAAAAATTAAGATGAGAAAAATGAATCACAGGTGTTGGCTGGCGGCGCGCGCGCGTGGGGCCGAGAGGGCAAATCATAGCTAACTCGGCATTGTGGCGGTACAGCATGAAGTAGCGCTGACGTTGTTTGCCATATGGGAAGCGAGGCGATAAATGTAGTATCGGTGGCTAGATGGCAGATGCTACAGGTTTGTTCATGATGATACGGGGCATCGGCATCCAGTTGATGCAGCACTGAAATTGGCCCGATCATCGCGATCAGGCCAAGAGACAGAATCAAGCAAAAACGGGTTAACCCGGGCGAATACCGATACACGTAGGCAGCAGGTCCATTGGTTGTCACAACTGTAATAATATAACATTACTTATTGTGAAGATGCATGATTTTGTTGCCGTTCGTGTTCATTTAAGCGGGTTACAGCTGACTTTTGATTAGATTGATGGCTTCGGTGATCTCATCCTGGCTCAGCTTGCCTTCTTTGACAAACAGGACATTGCTGGCGTTGTCGAGCACGATGATAGCGGAACTTTCTTCCTGCAGCTCCCAAGTGGCGTGGACCTGACCCTCGGCATCCAGCACCATGGAAGACCAGCTAAACTCCCGCTTGCTGTCTTCGGCTGATGATTTCACGAACCCACCGGTCCCCCAGATCGAATCATCCTGATTGATAATGGTTGTGGTCTGATATTGCTTGGCAGGAAAGCCGGCTGCGGTGATGGCCTGCATCATCTCGGCATTCATTTCTTTGGCCGAGCTGCGACCGGCAATCGCCTGGATCACGCGAACTTTGCCGCCCAGCTGGCTGGTATTCCAATTTTGATAAGCAATGTCATCTCCCCGGAGTGTGATCTCACCATGCTCTGTGACCGTAGCAACAGGAAGTGGCTGACCAATTTGAAGGGTATGTGCCGCCGAAATACCAGGTAGAAGGGCGGCAAGTAATGCGATGATTGGCTTCTTATTCATTTGTATTTATTCCATTTTTAGATAGACGCTCAATTATCTTAGAACACCTGATACCAACTGGTAAAACCAGTTGAAAAAAGTCGATCTGAATCACTCATTCTTCTTCGAGGTTAATTCTTGAATGCTGAAAAATGAGAACAGTTTTATGCAATGAGACGCTTTATGTTCTACATTGAATACTTATTTCGGGGGACTTGAAGCTATCATCCGTCACACTTGGGAGATAACTGGCGAACAAATTCGTTACAACATGGTCTGATGCAATACCAATGATAAGGGGACTGTATGTTAAGGGTTTTTAAACATTATCGCCCGGGCCAGGTAGCACGTTATGTGAAGAGTTACTATCGGGGCCGCCTGTTTATTATGGGGGTGGGGGCATTTGAGTTTGACCGCGGACGTTTGTTACCGCCGAAAAGCCAGGACCTCAAAGCCCTGGCTGTACTCTCGGAAGTGAATCGGGAAATTCAGCTCCTGGAAGCAGATGTTGCTTAAAGGCTCAGGCTAACTGGGGTGGCAGGCAAACGCCGGTGCCACCCAGGCCGCAATAGCCGTCTGGGTTTTTTGCCAGATACTGCTGGTGATAATCTTCGGCAAAATAGTAGGTTCCGGCGTGCTCGACTTCTGTCGTAATCGCCTGCTCAATGTGCTGCTCGGCTAAGGCTACCTGGTAGCGTGCTTTGCTGTCCTGGACGCTTGCCAACTGTGCTTCAGATGTCATGTAAATTACAGAGCGGTACTGCGTACCGATGTCATTGCCCTGCTGCATGCCTTGGGTTGGATCGTGGTTCTCCCAGAACTTCGTCAATAACGCTTCCAGTGAGATTGTTTCCGGGTCGAACAAAACCCGTACGACTTCGGCATGTCCGGTCTTGCCGCTGCAGACTTCTTCGTAGGTCGGGTTCGGCGTAAACCCACCGCTGTAGCCCACTGAGGTACTGTATACCCCGGGAAGTTGCCAGAACAGTCGCTCTGCTCCCCAGAAACAACCCATGCCCAGAATAATGCTGTCCAGGCCGGCAGGGATGTGGTCATCCAGCGGCGTACCGTTCACCGCGTGGGGCAGAGAGGGGATGATGGGGGTTGCGCGGCCGATTAAAGCCGTCTCCGGCGCAATCATCTGTTGTTTTGTTGCAGACATTGTTATTTCCTTTTACCCAGTCTTAACAAAGAAAGTAGAGGAAACCGGAACGACAATCAATACCGTGAATCCATTGGCTGAAAAACTGGCAGTTAGCGTGTCCCTTTGTCAGAATGACTGATGCATATAAAGAAACAACAATAATGTTCACTAGTGAAGTCAGTGAAGAATGAATAAACAGTTTAAGCGGTTTAGCCTTACCGCCCTTGCGATGACCTTTTCTGCCACAGTTTCGGCAGGAACAACCTTATCCATTAAGGGATTAAGCGGAAAACTTAACGAGAATGTTGAAGCCTATGTTTCGGCGATCCCAAAAGATGATTACAGCACCTCGGGTCGCTTTCGTGAGCAACTTGAAGACGAAATTGAGGATGCCCTGAAAGCACTGGGGCGCTACCAGCCGACTTTTTCTTATGCCGTTGAGGAAGAAGACGGCAACACGCACCTGACGGTAACAGTCGATGCGGGACCGAAAACCCGGATTGCCCGCAGTGATATCCGGATCACCGGTATGGCGAAAAATGATCCGGATTTTCTCGAGCTGGTACGAACCTCCGGGCTCGGTATCGGCAGAGTCCTCAATCATGGCAAATATGAGTCCCTCAAATCATCCCTCAGCAGCCTGGCCTTGCGTAAGGGCTATTTTGATGCAGAGCTGACGCAGAGCAAACTGGAGGTTGCGCCGACTCGCAGTGAAGCCTTTATCATGATCGAGTTTGCGGCGGGGCAGCGTTACCGCTTTGGGGAAACTTTGTTTACTGGTAGCCAGATTGAAGAATCGCGGATGCGCTCATTGATCCCTTATGAAGAAGGGGATCCCTATCTGGCCTCCCGTCTGGGAGAGTTTAATCAGCGTTTGTCGAGAGTAGGCTGGTTTTCCTCGATCTTTGTCGGCGGCGATATCGAGCACCTGGAAGGGGATCAGATCCCAGTAAAAGTTGCCCTCAAGCCACAGGTCAAAAACCAGGTCGAAACAGGTATTGGTTATTCGACCGATGTGGGGCCGCGGCTGAAATTTAACTGGCGCAAACCCTGGCTCAACAGTGCCGGGCACAGCTTGGATATCAAGACTGAGATTTCCGAGATTCAGCCCAAGGTTGAGGCTGTTTACAAGATCCCGTTGGAAGATGTGCTGAATGACTATTACCAGATCGTCGGCGGGATCCGCTATGTCGATAACCATGACACGGTCAGTACCGAAACCAGCCTGGGGGTCGAGCGCCACTGGGAGCTGGAGTCCGGGTGGAAACGGGTTGCCTCGTTGCGTTATCTGTATGAGAACTATAACCAGGGCGCGGATGAGTCCGGCGTACTGAGAATGTTGATCCCGGGGATCAGCTATGATCGAACCCGGCTCCGGGGCGGAACGTTACCTACCTGGGGCGACAAACAGCTTATCTCGGTGGAGTACTCCGATCCGATGTGGGGATCGGACACCCGTGTGGCCCATTTCCGGGGACGGACGGCCTGGATCCGTAGCGCCGGTGAGGATCATCGCGGGATTGCCCGGATTGATGGCGGCGCCGTGATCGCAGAGCGGATTGAAGATGTGCCGCCATCGATGCGTTTTTTCGTCGGTGGTGATTTCAGTCTGCGTGGCTACAGTTACGAATCCATCGCCCCCAAAGACAGCAAGGGAGAGCTGGTCGGGGGTAAATATATGCTGACCTCAACTCTGGAATACCAGTATCGCGTTTATGAAAACTGGTGGGGGGCGCTGTTTTTTGACTACGGCTCTTCCTGGACAGATGGTCCAGACTGGTATCGCGGAGTTGGGACCGGCGTGCGCTGGGTGTCGCCGGTGGGGCCGATCCGCCTTGATTTTGCATTGGGATTAGATAAGAACAGGGATAAGTTCCAGATCCACTTTACGCTGGGGCCTGAAATATGATCTGGTTGAAACGAATTGCATGGGGAGTACTGGCCCTGTTGCTGGTGATCGTGATGACGGTTGCCGCATTACTCTATACCCCGGCAGGGGTTAAAGTGGCGGTGTGGGGCGCACAGAAAGCCTTGCCGGCCTTATCGGTGGCGGATTCCTCGGGCAGCCTGCTGCGCGGCTTTACCCTCGAATCGGTACAGTATGACGAGTCGCCGATAGCCCTGTCGGTTGACCGCCTCCGGCTGGAGATTGACGACAACTGTCTGTTGATACCGGCGGTGTGTCTCACCGAGCTGGGGATTTCCGACGTTCAGTTTTCGATGCCGGAACTGCCGCCGCCCGGAGCCGAGGTGCCAGAGCCGCCGGCTGAGCCGGTCACTGAAATTGCGATGCCACTGCCCATCCGCGTCGAGCGGGTGGTCTTGGATGACATTGCACTGGATATCCTGGGCAATCAGGTGACCTGGCAGCATTTTGCGACCGCAGCGGAAATGGAAGGCTCTCGCTTAGTGCTCAAACCGACCGACTGGGAGCATATCGATTTAACCCTGGCGCCAACTGCACCGGCCGAGAGCTCATCTGATGCAGCGCCGGCGGCAGATACTGCGGCTGAACCGATCACTTTACCGGAAGTCGTGTTGCCGCTGGCGATTGATGTGCAGCGCTTTACGGTGAAGAATTTCACCTTGCAGGGGGAGGCGCCGCAGCAGGTTCATCTACTGGATCTGGCTGCGACCGCCGAAGGCAGTGAGATCACTATTCACAAACTGCTGGTGGATGTGCCGCAAGCCAAGCTGGATGCCACGGCTGCGGTGACCCTGGCGGCCGATTATCCGCTTGAGCTTGATGCAGGCCTGGATATTGCGATGGCGCCGCTGCAAAACCATCAATTGCAGCTTCAGGCGGGTGGCTCGCTGGGTGCGCTCTCGCTGGATGCCAGTCTGAAGGGAACGATAGATGCCTTGGTCAAAGGCTCCTTGTCGCCGCTGGACCCGGCGCTGCCGTTTGATCTGGAGATCACCAGCCAGCATATCCAGTGGCCGATTGATCAAGACGCAGAGTTTGAAGTCGCTGACACTGCGGTGAAAGCGGCCGGTGATCTCAATGGCTTTACCTTTACCGTGGCGACAGCTGTCGACGGGGCGCCGATGCCTGCGGTAAAAACGGCGCTAGAAGGCCAGGGCGATCTGACCCAAGTGACGCTGAAGAAGCTGGTGGTGGATACCCTGGGCGGCACCATTACCGGCAGTGCCAAAGCCAGCTGGAAAGATCAGGTCCGTTGGCAGGGGGCGCTGGATTTCAGCCACATTCAACCCGGACTGGAGTGGCCTGAAGCCAAAGGGGAACTAAGCGGCAAGCTGCGTACATCGGGTGGGCTGACCGAGCAGGGGGGCTGGTTTGTTGAATTGCCGGAGCTGGCGGTGGACGGCTTACTGATGGAGCAACGTCTGACATTAGATGGTCAGCTCAATGCCAGTGATAAAAGTGGCCAGGGCAATATTGAGCTATTGACTGAGCGCCTGCGCCTGCAGCATGGGCCGAATGGCCTCACCGCGAAAGGCAGGCTGAGTGAGACCTGGGATATGACAGCACAGGTCAATGCGCCGGATCTGTCCCGCTCGCTGCCGGATGCCAAGGGGCGGATCCAGGGGAACATTGCCTTGAGCGGCAAAATGGCTGAGCCGGACATTGATTTGCAGCTCGACGCCAACGGGCTGGCCTGGCAGGAGCTGGCGACGCTGGAGCAGCTGAGCCTGAAAGGCCGGGTGACGCCGATGCCGACGCTGAAAGCGGATATCCGGCTGAATGCCAGTAATGGCGTGACGGAAGGTGCTAAGCTCAAGACGCTGTCACTGGCTTTCCAAGGGACGGAAGCTAAGCACCAGTTGGTGTTGGATCTGGATGCTGAGCCGGTCAGCGCCGCACTGCAACTGAGCGGGAAGCTCAACCGCGAAGTAGGCTGGCAAGGGGTATTGCAGCAAGGTGAAATTGGCACGGAGATTGGTCCGTGGCGTTTGAATCGGCCGACCAAACTGGGCTTTGGCTTTCAAAATCAGCTGGTCAGCGTCGCGCCGCATTGCTGGCAGCAGGATAAATCCGCCCTGTGCCTGAGTGAAGCCATGGAAGCCGGTGCCTCGGGCCGTGCGAAACTGGCGGTGAACAACTTTGACTTTACCCTGATTGCGCCCTTTATGCCGGAAACGGTTGAGTTGAAAGGCGCCCTGGGGGCAAATGTTGAAGCAACCTGGGCGCCGGAGGCTACCCCTTACGTGAAAGCCCAGGTGTTGCTGCCGTCGGGTTCCGTGGTCAAACAGGACGACCCGGAAGCTGAGCCTATGAAAGTGGGCTGGGATCGGGTCACCCTCAATGCCGAGCTGAAGCGGAACGTATTGCGCTCTGAGTGGGCCATTGCCATTCGGGATAACGGGGATATCAGCGGCAGGGCCCGGATCACCGAGCTGACGGGTGAACAGCAACTGGATGCCCGGGTGCAAATTGATCGCTTTACGCTGGGCTTCCTCACCCCGTTGATTCAAGGCTATGATCAGTTCGATGGCCAGGTGGATGCGGATCTGCTGATCAGTGGGCCGGTAATGCACCCGGCGATCAATGGCTTGCTGGATATTTCCCGGGTGAAGGCGGTCGGCCGTCAGGTTCCGCTTGATATTAACCAGGCCAATATTACCGCCAGCTTCAGCGGCTATAGTGGCACGCTGCGCGGTGAGGTGCTGACACCGGACGGAAAGCTGCGGCTGCAAGGGAGGGGAAACTGGCAGGATTTGGCGGCCTGGCAAAGTCAGCTGCAGATTAACGGTCGTGAGCTGAGAGTGAATGTACCACCGATGCTGGCATTGAAAGTGTCGCCGGATCTGACGATTAAAGCGGCGCCGAAGTTGGCCGAGATTACGGGCGTGGTGGCGATTCCCTGGGGGCGGATCACGGTTGATCAGCTGCCGGAATCCGCCGTGGCGGTCTCGGATGATGAGATCCTGCTGACCGATGACTTGCAGCCGATAGAAACTGAACCGGCGATCCCGTTTACGGTGAAAACCAATGTCCGGGTGAAAATCGGCAATAACGTCAAACTGTCAGCCTTTGGTCTGAAAGCCGGGCTGGTGGGTGAGCTCAATGTTCGCCAACAGGACAAGGGGCCGATGGTTTACGGGGAAGTGAACCTGCGCAATGGTACCTATCGCTCGTTTGGCCAGGAATTGTTGATCCGCAAGGGACAAATCCTGTTTACCGGCCCGGCGGATCAGCCTTACCTGGCGATTGAAGCGATTCGGAACCCAGACAGCATTGAAGATGACGTGACGGCGGGGATCCGGGTTAGCGGTCCGGCGGACAAGCCTAAGGCGGATATTTTTTCCGACCCGGCGATGCCACAGCAAAACGCTTTATCCTACCTGCTGCGCGGGAAAGATATCGATGCCGAGTCCGGTGACAGCGGTAGTGCTATGACTACCGCGCTGATTAGCATGGGGCTGGCGAAAAGCGGCCAGCTGGTGGGCGATGTCGGTAAGGCCTTCGGTGTTCAGGATCTGGCTCTCGATACCGCCGGCTCCGGGGACAGCTCCCAGGTGACAATCAGTGGCTATATTGCCCCGGGGCTACAGGTGAAATACGGGGTTGGGATCTTCGACTCAATTGGCGAGTTTACGGTGCGTTATCGGTTGATGCAGGATCTCTATATCGAGGCCGTCTCCGGGCTCGACAGTGCGGTCGACTTGCTGTACCAGTTTGAGTTTAACTAAGGGGCGCGACCATGGAGAAGGTGTTTGTTTACGGCACGCTGCGTGCGGGCCAATCTAACCACAGACTGTTGCGCCAAGCGCTCCTGCTGGGCCGCTGCCAGCTGCCGTGTGGTTACCTGCTGTATGACTTCGGTGGGTATCCCGGGGCAGTCCGTCAGCCTGCGGGCAGCGCCTTGGTGGGAGAGGTCTATGAAGTGGACAGCGTGACCTTTGCCGCGCTGGATGTCCTGGAGGAGTACCCGGCCGTTTATACCCGGGAGCAAATCGAGACCGACTTCGGTCTGGCGTGGATTTATCTTTATGTGCGGTCGGTGGCCGGGTTGCCGGTGATTGCACATGGCGACTGGTGCCAGCGGTAAACGTGCTAGTCCGTATTGAGGGTACTCTTGCCGGATAGCCGGATAAAAGAAAGCGCGCCTTGCTGCAGAGCAAGGCGCGCTTTTTTAAGCGCTCAGCAACAGGTTATACCAATCGCAGTAAATAAGGGGTCATCCTAGCTTGTTCAAATGCTCGATAACTGCGTTAGAATTTTTGATTGTAGAATAACTACTTATCTGAAAATCCTGCCTTGTTCTCAAACATTTTTCCTGCGCTATTTCTGAACACTTACTTTGATTGGTATTATTTCTCTTGCGCGCGCTCGAAAGAAGACAGAATTTCAGCTTTCGCTGCTGCTGCATCTTCCCAACCGTCAACTTTCACCCACTTACCGGCTTCCAGTTCTTTGTAACGCTCGAAGAAGTGCGTGATCTGTGCTTTCAGCAGCTCAGGCAGATCCTGAACATCTTGAATGTGGTCGTACTCTTTGGTCAGCTTGCTGTGCGGCACTGCTACCACTTTCGCGTCTTCACCAGACTCGTCAGTCATCTTCAGTACGCCAACCGGACGGCAGCGGATCACGGAACCTGGTACCAGTGGGTACGGGGTTGGAACCAGAACATCAACTGGGTCGCCGTCAAGAGACAGCGTGTTGTTTACATAACCATAGTTGCATGGGTAGAACATTGGTGTTGCCATAAAACGGTCAACAAATACAGCACCGGTGTCTTTGTCGATTTCGTATTTGATTGGATCTGCGTTGGCTGGGATCTCGATAACCACGTAGATATCTTCCGGCATGTCCTTTCCTGCTGGCACCTGGTTAAGGCTCATGATGTTTTTCCTTTTGGTGAATTAACTGGATGTAGATGTGTAGAAATAATCATACCAACTTCATCTGCGCGTTGTCTATTTGGACCCGCGTTTTCCCCGGGGCGGCGATGAAAATGGCGGATAAAGAAACAGGCTGCCGGAGCAGCCTGTTGAAAGTGAGCTTTGGGGGCTTACTCGTGGGTGTCCGGGAACTCGGCCAGGAAGGCTTCCACGTTACGAACCATGTGGGTTGAGCCGACAAAGAACGGCACCCGCTGGTGGAGCTCAGTTGGTTTGAGGTCCAGGATCCGGTTTTTGCCGTCAGAGGCGACACCGCCCGCCTGCTCGATCAAAAAGGCCATCGGGTTGCACTCATACAGCAGACGAAGTTTGCCGTTCGGGTGTGTGGCGGTGCTCGGGTACATGTAGATGCCGCCTTTGAGCAGGTTGCGGTGGAAATCTGCAACCAGCGAGCCGATATAGCGTGAGGTGTATGGGCGGTTATCCGCCGGGACATCTTCCTGGCAATGCTTGATGTATTTCTTCACACCCATCGGGAAGCGGATGTAGTTGCCTTCGTTGATGGAGTAGATCCGGCCGTCTTGCGGGATCTCCATGTTCTCGTGCGACAGGCAGAATACCCCCAGGGACGGATCGTAGGTAAAGCCGTGGACCCCATTGCCGGTAGTGTATACCAGCATCGTTGACGAGCCGTAGATAATGTAACCCGCGGCAACTTGGCGGTGACCCGGCTGGAGGAAATCTTCCTCGGTCGGTGGCGTGCCGACTGGCGAGACACGCTGGTAAATCGAGAAGATGGTGCCGACGGAAACGTTTACGTCGATATTCGAAGAACCATCCAGTGGGTCCATCAAAACGACATACTTGGCGTTGCGGTTCAGCTCTTTGTTGAAGGCGACGGCTTCGTCTTCTTCTTCACTGGCGACACCACACACCTGATCACGGGCTTCAAGGGCAGCTTTAAATTTGTCGTTGGCATAAACGTCCAGCTTTTGCTGCTCTTCGCCTTGCACATTCTCTCCGCCAACAGAGCCGGTGATATCGACCAGACCTGCTTTGTTGATTTCACGGTTGACGATTTTCGCTGCCAGCTTAATCGAACCCAACAGTGAAGAAAGCTCACCGCTGGCGTGGGGGAAGTCAGTTTGTTTCTCGACAATGAACTCGCCAAGGGTTCTCATATCGGACATATACAATCCTTGCATCTTGTTGTCATTGGGGCTGTTAAGTCAGGTACAATGTCTCTGGTGGACAATTTATGTACCTTTTGTCAGGCAAGGTGCCTGTGATTACGTGCTTTATTTGCGTATAAAGAATTGTATATAAAGATCTTTTTTATGGTACTGAAGTAACGCTTTCGCGTGAAATAAACAACAATTAATCCAGTGAGCCGACAGTTATGCATATCCATATTCTCGGAATTTGCGGCACATTTATGGGCGGTGCCGCGATCTTGGCCCGCCAGCTGGGCCACAAGGTGACCGGCTGCGATGCAAACGTTTACCCGCCCATGAGCACCTTGCTTGAATCGCAAGGCATTGAAATAATTCAGGGTTATGACCCGGCACAGCTCGACCCGGCCCCGGATCTCGTGGTGGTGGGTAATGCCATGAGCCGCGGCAACCCTTGTGTGGAATATGTACTGAATCATAACTTGCGCTATACCTCCGGACCGCAATGGCTGCAGGAGATCCTGCTGCACGATCGCTGGGTTTTGGCGGTTGCCGGCACGCATGGCAAGACCACGACGGCCAGTATGCTGGCTTGGATCCTGGAAGATTGCGGTTATCAGCCGGGATTTTTGGTCGGTGGCGTGCTCGGAAACTTCGGTGTTTCCGCGAGGTTAGGGGAAAGTATGTTCTTCGTCGTCGAAGCGGACGAATACGATAGTGCTTTTTTCGATAAGCGTTCTAAGTTTGTTCATTATCGACCACGAACCCTGGTGATGAACAACCTGGAGTTCGATCACGCAGATATTTTTGATGATTTGAAAGCGATCCAACGCCAGTTTCATCACCTGGTGCGTACGGTGCCGGGCAATGGCCGGATCCTGGCGCCTAAAGGCGTTGCTAATATCGAGCAAACCCTGGAGATGGGATGCTGGAGCGAGCTGGAATATACCGGTGAAAATGGCAATTGGCAGGCCTGCAAACAAGTCGCGGATGGCAGCTGTTTCGAGGTGTATTTAGATGGCATGCTGGCCGGCACGGTGCGCTGGGATCTGGTCGGGGATCATAATGTCAGCAACGCGTTGATGGCGATTGCCGCGGCCCGTCATGTCGGCGTGACGCCGGATCTGGCCTGTGAGTCGCTGGGAAAATTTATCAATACCAAACGTCGCCTGGAGCTGAAAGGCGAGCAGGGCGGGGTTACCGTCTATGACGATTTCGCTCACCACCCGACCGCGGTCGAACTGACTCTGGGCGGCTTGCGGGCCAAAGTCGGCAACGCGCGGATCCTGGCGGTGCTGGAGCCGCGCTCCAATACCATGAAGCTCGGTGTACACAAGCAGGATCTGGCCCCGGCGCTGGCCCAGGCCGACGAAGTGTTCATTTATCAGCCGGATAATATTCCCTGGTCGGTAAACGAAATCGCTGAGGCTTGCAGCCAACCGGCGCAAACCGGTGGTGATCTGAATGCGCTGGTGGCGAAAATTGCCGCCGCTGCGCAGCCGGGCGATCAGGTACTGGTAATGAGTAACGGCGGTTTTGGCGGGATCCATGAGAAGTTGCTGACCGCCCTGGCAGGGAAGAAATAATGGGAGAGCCTATGCACGATAAACGGATCACCCTGGCCTGGACTGGCGCCTCCGGCGCGCCTTACGGCCTTCGCCTGCTGGAATGCCTGCTGGCAGCGGATTACCAGGTTTACCTGCTGATTTCCTCGGCGGCACGGGTGGTACTGGCGACCGAACATGGTCTTAAGTTACCGTCCGGCCCGGAGGCGGCGAAGCAGGCCTTGGTCGCGCATCTTAACTGCGATACTGAGAAGCTGGAAGTGTGTGGCAAAGAAGACTGGTTCTCACCGGTGGCCTCAGGCTCTGCAGCGCCGAAGCAGATGGTGGTGTGTCCGTGCTCGGCCGGGACTTTGGCATCGGTCGCACACGGGATGTCGGATAACCTGATTGAGCGTGCGGCGGATGTGGTGCTCAAAGAGCGAGGCCAGTTGTTGATGGTGGTGCGCGAAACGCCGTTTTCGACCCTGCACCTGGAAAATATGCTCAAGCTGTCCCAGATGGGCGTGACGATTATGCCGGCTGCGCCGGGGTTCTACCATCAGCCGGCCAGTATTGACGATTTGGTCGACTTCATGGTGGCCCGGATCCTGGACCATCTCGGGGTTGATCAGGGGCTGGTGCCGCGCTGGGGTTACGATCAGCGTGCGGCTTCATCATCTCACTAAGCTGCTCGTTTGACTGGACTTTTCTGAAAAAGCCCGCAACTGCGGGCTTTTTGTTGACTATACCTATTCAGGACGTCGGTAGTTATTCGGGGAGGTGCACCTGAGGCTTGATCACCATAACGGTGATCGGGGAGTTCTCCACCACTTTGGACGCCACCGAGCCCAGCATGACCTTGTCGAGCCTTGAACGTTTGTGGCTTGGGAGCACAATCAAATCCGCACCGACTCGTTCGGCGTGTTCTAAAATTGTCGCCCAGGTTTTCCCTTCTGAGACATAATGGTGATGAACGATTTCGTCAGGGATATGCTGGGCTGCAAATTCTTTCAGCTGGTGCTGGGCATCCTGCATCATTTGACGTGCGGCATCTTTGGGGAAGTAGCTCGAGACCATCGACATATGGATCCCGGGCAGGACATTGAGCAAATGGATGGTGGCATTGGATTGCCGGGCCAGCCAAACCGCTTGCTCGACGGCTCTGTCGGCAAACCCTTCTTCATTTAAATCGACGGGCACTAATATCTGTCTGTACATATTATTATTCTCTCAGCAGTGAAGGGAGAGCATGCTCTCCCTATAGTTTAGACCTGTATCTTTTGTCCTTTGTCATGCGTCGGCAGTAACATGCTGGCGGGCACGCCGGCGCTGATTCCAGCCTAAAGCGCCTAGGAGCAGCAGGATTGGAATAAAGACCCACTCCTTCATCGGCCGCTCGGCCGGCAGGCTCACTTGGGTGATTTCCCAGTCAAAATCGATCCCGGCAGCTTCGGCCGCGCTGCCGAACTCAATCAGATCGACCAGCATTTTGTCGCCGTCCTGGCGCAGCATCAGGCCGGTCGAGGCGATCCGCGCCTCGGCATCGGCGGCATCCGGGTCAAACGGCAGCAGCACATGCTTGCTGATTTGCTTGCCTTCGAGGTTTTCCCCGCTGACCTGGAGTTCCAGCGGTTGACCGATCGCCAGCTGACCGGCAACTTCATGAATGGCCACCCCCGGTTGTTCCACCTTAGGCGGATAGACCATATCCCACCAGAAACCCGGACGGAAAAGTGAGAAGGTGATCAACAATAGCGCAATCACTTCCCACCATTTGGTCTTGGTAAACCACCATCCCTGGGTTGCTGCGGAGAAGGTCAGCATGGCGATCACTGCGGAGCTGACGGTCAGGAACAGGTGCCACCAGGAGTCGATATTCATCAACAGTAACTGGGTGTTGAAGATAAACATAAACGGCAGGATTGCAGTCCGGATATCGTAGGTAAAGCCCTGAATACCGGTGCGGATCGGATCGCTCTTGGCGATGGCAGCGGCTGCAAAGGCGGCGAGACCCACCGGCGGGGTATCGTCGGCGAGGATCCCGAAGTAGAACACGAACAGGTGCACGGCAATCAGTGGAATGATCAGCCCGCTTTGGGCGCCCAGAGTGACGATGACCGGGGCCATCAGGGTGGAGACCACGATGTAGTTGGCGGTTGTCGGCAGGCCCATGCCGAGGATCAGGCTGATTAGTGCAGTGAACAGCAGCATCAGCATGATGTTACCGCCTGAGATAAACTCGACGAACTCGGTCATCACCAGGCCGATTCCGGTCAGGGTGACCACCCCGACCACAATTCCGGCCGCAGCGGTGGCGACACCTATCCCGATCATGTTGCGAGCGCCGGAGACCAGGCTCTCCAGCAGATCCACACCGCCTTCCAGGGCGGCTTGCATCAGTGATTTCTCCTGATTGAACATTGCCAGCAGCGGGCGTTGGGTCAGCAGAATGAAGATCATAAAGATCGTGGCCCAGAAGGCAGAGAGTCCCGGCGAGAAGCGCTCGACCGTCAGGCACCAGACCAGCACCACAATCGGCAGCAGGAAGTAGAGGCCGGACTTGATGGTCGGACCCGGATCCGGCACTTCGGTGATCTCCGCATTCGGATCTTCGAGCAGATGATCCTGATAGCGAGAGGCAAGTCTGACCAGTGCTACATAGGCGATCAGGATCACCACGGCAATCATTGAGGTGGCCGCCGCGCCGAAGACATCTTTTGTCCAGCCAATGCCGTAGTAGACCGCCGCACTTAGGACAATCAGCCCCAGGATCGTGCCGCTGAACGACAACAGGCTTTGGGCCAGGGTCGGCTTGTAATGGCGCTTGAGTCCGGTCATCCCGGCTTTACAGGCTTCCAGGTGGACGATGTAGAGCAGGGCAATGTAGGAGATCAGCGCCGGCAGCAGCGCAGCCTTAATTACTTCGACGTAGGAAATGCCGACATATTCCACCATCAGGAAGGCCGCGGCCCCCATGATCGGCGGGGTCAGCTGACCATTGGTCGAGGCGGCCACTTCCACCGCGCCGGCTTTGGTGCCCGGGAAGCCGACTTTTTTCATCAGCGGAATAGTGAATGTTCCGGTCGTGACCACGTTGGCAATCGACGAGCCGGACACCAGACCGGACAGGCCGGATGCGACTACGGCTGCCTTGGCCGGACCGCCACGCATATGACCCAGTAGGGAGAACGCCACTTTAATAAAGTAGGCCCCGGCGCCGGCCCGTTCGAGCATCGCGCCGAACAGGACAAACAGGAACACGAACGAGGTCGAGACCCCCAGCGCGATCCCAAATACCCCCTCGGTCGTGAGCCACAGGTGGGACATGGCCTTGTTCAGGCTGGCGCCTTTGTGGGCGATGACATCCGGCATGTGCGGGCCGCCGAAGGTATAGAGCAGGAAGACTGCGGCCACCACCATCAACGGCGGGCCGAGGGCGCGGCGGGTGGCTTCCAGCAGCAGGATCATCCCGGTCACGGCAATGGCAATATCCGGTCCGGTCGGGGCGCCGGCCCGGTTGGCCAGCTGGGTGTAGAACAGGTAGATATAGGCCGCGGAAAAGCTGCCGGCGAGGGCCAACAACCAATCAATAGCCGGGATCCGGTCTCTCGGCGAACGGGCCAGGGCCGGATAGGCGGTAAAGGCCAGGAAAATCGCAAACGCCAGGTGGATAGAGCGGGCTTCGGTGTCATTGAGGACACCAAAGTCAAAGATAAAAGGGAGGGGCGAAGCGTACCATAACTGGAATAGTGACCAGCACAGCGGCACGAACCAGAGAATTCGGCCGGGGATACCGACGGGTTTTCTGGCCCCGGTATCTGCCTGAGCCACCATTTCCTGCACCTCTGTCGACGTCTCAGTTGTCTTCGTCATGCATCATCCTTCTTGATGGACTAGGTAGTTTTGTCAATTGTGATTGTTGTTTTTATAGGAAGGTGAAACAGCATGCGCCGCGTGTGCGGCGCATGAATAGCACAAGGTGCTATGTGATGGTTCCGGCAGGATTACTTGAGGTAACCCTTTTCCTTGTAGTAGCGAACCGCACCTGGGTGGAGCGGGATCGACAGGCCGTCTTTCACCATATTTTCAGGTTTCAGGTTAGCAAACGCCGGGTGCAGGCGCTTAAAGGTATCGAAGTTCTCGAACACGGACTTCACCAGGGCGTAAACCACATCGTCAGAGACGTCGGTTGACGAGACCAGGGTCGCTGCTACACCGAAGCTGTTGGTATCAGAGTCGGTCCCCTTATACATCCCGCCCGGGATGGTACTTTTGGCATAGTACGGGTTATCGGCAACGATCTTGTCGATGGCGGCACCGGTGACCGGAACCAGCTTGGCATCACAAGACGTGGTTGCTTCTTTGACAGAGCCGCTTGGGTGGCCAACCACGTAAACGAAGGCATCAATCTTGTTATCACACAGGGCTTGTGAGCGTTCGGAGCCTTTCAGCTCAGAAGCCAGTTTGAAGTCTTCATTGGTCCAGCCCATAGCGTCCATCACCACGCCCATGGTGGCACGGTCGCCCGAGCCCGGGTTCCCGATGTTGACCCGCTTGCCTTTCAGATCGGCCACACCATTGATGCCGGCATCTGCCCGGGCGATCACGGTGAACGGTTCGGTGTGAATAGAAAAGACGGCGCGGACTTTCTTGTACGGACCCTGCTCTTCAAATTTACTGGTGCCGTTGTAGGCATGGTATTGCCAGTCTGACTGAACGACCCCAAAGTCCAGCTCACCAGCCCGCATGGTATTGACGTTATAGATAGAGCCGCCGGTTGATTCAACCGAACAGCGAACATTGTATTGTTTGCGTTCCTTGTTGACCAGCTTACAGATAGCGCCACCGGTTGGATAATACACACCGGTGACAGAGCCTGTGCCGATGGTAATAAAGTCCTGGGCGCCGGCCATGCCACTGGTCGTGACAGCGGCGGCTAATGCGCTGATCTTCAAGAGTTGTTTTAATGCCATGTTAATCCCTTCCTAATTGTTGTTATCTCCAGAATGGAAACGTGATCCATCGGTGGAAAAGGCATATTTGCCTAAGCAAATCAAAATGATGATAACAAAAGCCTAGGGAAAATTTGAAATTATGTTAAAGAATGTATGGAAAGGAAGGCAGGGAAAACGGCAGGAAAAAGCAGCGAAGGAGAATAATTATTTAGACCAATCAATAGCTTGTGCAATTTGTTGGTGATGGCGGTCAGTTTGTCTGATTGTGAACTCTCTCTCATTTTATAGAGAGAGAGTCTTCGGAAATTTTCAAGCGCTGTAGTCAAATAGCTCGCATACCGAGTCGAACAGCTCTTTGGTCGTCAGGGCCTGGGTTGGCGTAATGAAAATGGTGTCGTCCCCGGCAACTACCCCCAGGATCCCTTCCGCCTTGCCAAGTGAATCTAATAGGCGGGCAATCACCTGCGCTGCACCTGGACCGGTGTGGATCACCACCAGGGCGTTGTTATAACCCACTTCCATCACCAATTCTTTCAGCGGGCTGCTGGTGGTCGGCACGCCCAGCTCAACCGGCAGGCAGTAGACCATTTCCATTTTGGCATTGCGGGTGCGCACCGCGCCAAACTTGGTCAGCATGCGGGAGACTTTAGATTGGTTGATATTGTCGAACCCCTGAGCTTTCAATGCGTCGACGATTTCGCCTTGTGAGCTGAATTTTTCTTCTTTGAGAATGGCTTTGAATGCTTTAATCAAGCGCTCTTGTTTATCTGAATTTCGCATAAGTAAATTTCATATACAGGGACGAGGTGCCGTATTCTGTCACAGCCCCCGGGCCGGAGCAAACAGTGTTGGCCGAAACTGGCGTGCTTGTCACCATTATAGCGGTTATCAGTGCATAACTATTTATCAGGAGATCACTCGCGGCGTCTGGAGAGAGCTGCATTGCGCAACAAATAATGTTATAAACATGTAGCGCATTTTGTACATGCCTATGCGTAAGCTCTCAAAGCGAGTGGGGTTTGATTGTATTTCGGGACTTGTTGCTATAACGTCGGTGCATACCAATCAAATGAAATCATGTGTTTAGTGAAGTTAGTGATTTCATTTGATTGGTCTTCGGTCTGAAAAATATACTTCTATCGTAAAGGAGAACGAACATGAAAGTTGCTGTGATTGGCGCTGCTGGCGGTATCGGCCAGGCCCTGGCCCTGCTATTGAAAAACCGTCTGCCTGCCGGCTCTGACCTGGCGCTGTATGACATCGCACCGGTAACCCCTGGGGTTGCGGCTGATCTGAGCCATATCCCGACGCCGGTTTCGATCAAAGGTTACGGTGGTGAAGATCCAACGCCGGCCCTGGAAGGCGCGGATGTGGTGCTGATCTCTGCCGGTGTGGCGCGTAAACCGGGTATGGATCGTGCGGATCTGTTCAATGTGAATGCTGGGATCGTCAAATCACTGGCTGAGAAGATCGCTGTGGTTTGCCCGAATGCTGTGGTCGGGATTATTACCAACCCAGTGAACACGACGGTTGCGATTGCTGCTGATGTTCTGAAAAAAGCCGGCGTTTACGACAAGCGTAAACTGTTCGGTGTCACCACGCTGGATGTGATCCGTTCTGAGACGTTCGTCGCTGAGCTGAAAGATCTGGATCCGGGCCAGGTACGCGTGCCGGTGATCGGCGGTCACTCAGGTGTCACGATTCTGCCGCTGCTGTCTCAGGTGGAGGGTGTTGAGTTCACTGAGGAAGAAATCAAGGCGCTGACGCCACGCATTCAGAATGCGGGGACCGAAGTGGTTGAAGCCAAAGCTGGTGGCGGATCTGCAACGCTGTCGATGGGTCAGGCGGCTTGTCGCTTTGGTCTGTCTGTGGTTCGCGCGCTGCAAGGCGAGCAGGGCGTGGTTGAGTGCGCTTACGTGGAAGGCGACGGTCAGCACGCGCGCTTCTTTGCACAGCCGGTTCTGCTGGGTAAAGACGGCGTAGAAGAGATCATGGATTACGGCAAGCTGAGTGCGTTTGAACAAGAAGCACTGGAAAGCATGCTCGATACGCTGAAAGGCGATATTGCCAAAGGCGAAGAGTTCGCAGCGAAATAAGCCGCGGCTTGATGCTGAGTTCCCATCAATCGAAAGCGGCCTGCGGGCCGCTTTCTTTTTTCCAGCGCTGGCGCGACCCGACTCAGTAATAACTGTCGCAGCCGGTATGGAGCTGAGGCTGCTCATTGATGTCGTCACAGTTGATATTGATGCGCTTGTGATCGCGCAAGTTCTCAACGATGGCGGTATTGTGCTCGACATCGATATCAATCACTTCGGCGACGCCTTCACGACATTCCACCCACATGCCGGGCTTTAGATCTTTGGCTTGCATCATCGACCTCCATTGGATCGTTTTGGATCTGCTTTAACTATAGAACACGGACGGGGGCGGCATTTGTCGCTGTGGAGGGAGCGTGTGGCAGCTGTTGTGATCAAGGTTGATCAAAAAAGCCTGCACAATCGGCAGGCTTTCGCGGCGGTTCGGCTGGCCAGTTATTTGCTGCGTTTGACCGCCAGATGTGCCAGGGCGATGAGCGCTTCTTTATACTCAGACTCCGGCAGAACTGCCAGGCTGGCAATCGCCTTTTCGGCTTCTTCTTCTGCCCGCTGCTGGGTATAGGTCAGGGAGCCTACCTCGCGCATACAGGCCAGGATTGGCTCGAGCTTGTCCAGACCGTTGCCTTGCTCAATGGCTTCGCGGATCATCGCGGCCTGCTCGGCATTGCCGTGCTGCATGGCATGGAGTAGCGGCAGGGTTGGCTTGCCTTCGGCCAGATCATCGCCGACGTTCTTGCCCATTTCCTCGCCATCGGCGGTGTAATCCAGCACATCGTCGATCAGCTGGAATGCGGTGCCCAAGTAGCGACCGTAGTTTTGCAGGGCAATTTCGACCTCTTCCGGCGACTCGGCCAGGATGGCTGCGACCTGCGTTGCGGCTTCAAACAGGCGGGCGGTCTTGGAGTAGATCACCTGCATGTAGCTGGTTTCTGTCGTGTCAGGATCATTGCAGTTCATCAATTGCTGCACTTCACCTTCGGCGATCACGTTCACCGCTTCACTCATGATGTCGAGGATCTTCAAGGATCGCAGGCTGGTCATCATCTGAAACGAGCGGGTGTAGATATAGTCGCCGACCAGCACGCTGGCCGCGTTGCCGAACATGGCGTTGGCTGTGGCTTTGCCGCGGCGCATATCCGACTCGTCCACCACGTCATCGTGCAACAGGGTCGCGGTATGGGTAAATTCGATGAAGGCGGCGGCGGTGGTGTGCTTGTCGCCTTCGTAACCCAGCGCCCGGGCTGCCAGGACGGCCAGGATTGGGCGCAGGCGTTTCCCGCCCCCGCTGACAATATAGAAACCGAGTTGGTTGATCAGCGCCACTTCAGAGTTCAGCTGCGCCAGTATCTTCGCATCGACTTCCGCCATATCTTTGGCGGTAAGCGCTTGGATAGCTTTGAAGTCCATTGTACATCCAGCAAAATTGTTGCCGCACCAGGCGGAATGATTCAGGGTATTCAACTCGATCACCAATCGATCTCAAGTGCCAGCGAGCTCAAGCGCCAGTGGTCGGGTCGGGCAAAGTGTTGATGATACTTGAAGTCGCCCGGTTGACTGCTCGGCTGAGTTGCATTTGTGCCATAGAGGCATTTTTTCGCTAGATCTTGATTTGTCGAGTTAGTTATTGTGAATTGACACCAAAATAATTACCGAATACTACACTAAAAATGCGCTGTCTTCATAACTTAGGCGAGAGTTAAATCAGGGTCTTTCACCGCTGGCTAGCTTTTCACCAATTTTCTTTGCTTAATGGGTTGCCACAAGTCCCTTTTTCACGTAACATTCGCGCCCTATTGATGACAAGATTAAGCGCATACCCATAGCCAAGAATTCATCCGGCAAATGGCCTATGCGGAAAAGCGGAGTAAGACATGTACGCTGTTTTCCAAAGTGGTGGTAAACAACACCGTGTAAGCGAAGGCCAGACCATTCGCTTAGAAAAACTAGACGCAGAAACTGGTGCTAGCGTTGAGTTTGATTCAGTTCTTCTGGTAGCCAACGGCGAAGAAGTTACTGTAGGCGCACCTTTTGTAGCTGGCGGTAAAGTAACTGCTGAAGTTGTTACTCACGGTCGTGGCGATAAAGTTAAAATCGTTAAGTTCCGTCGTCGTAAGCACTCTCGTAAGCAAGCGGGCCACCGTCAGTGGTTCACTGAAGTCAAAATCACTGGCATCAGCGCTTAATAACAGGAGAATTTAAAGATGGCACACAAAAAAGCTGGCGGTTCTACTCGTAACGGTCGCGATTCAGAAAGCAAACGCCTAGGTGTTAAGCGTTTCGGTGGCGAATCTGTACTGGCAGGTAACATCATCGTTCGTCAACGTGGTACTAAGTTCCACGCTGGTAACAACGTAGGTTTGGGTAAAGACCACACGCTTTTCGCTCTGTCTGACGGCAAAGTGAAATTCGAAGTTAAAGGTCCTAAGAACCGTAAATTCGTTT
The DNA here is from genome assembly GCF_024380015.1 of Photobacterium atrarenae. Classification (NCBI taxonomy): domain Bacteria; kingdom Pseudomonadati; phylum Pseudomonadota; class Gammaproteobacteria; order Vibrionales; family Vibrionaceae; genus Photobacterium; species Photobacterium atrarenae. The sequence continues at coordinate 3,073,685 of NZ_CP101508.1, read as the reverse complement.
CTATCGAAGCTGAATAATTCAGGCTCGACAAGAATGATAAAGCCCTGCCTTTCGGCGGGGCTTTTTGTTATGGGGAAGGGGTATGCCGAATCAACACCCGACCGCCGGGCTGTTGCTGGCCCTGGTCACGGTTCTGTTCTGGGGCGCGCTACCGATTGCGATGAAGCAGGCGGTGGAGGTGATGTCGCCCGAGACCATTGTCTGGTACCGTTTCCTGACGGCAGCGATTGGGCTGTGGGCGTGGCTTCAGTGGCGTGGCCAGCTGCCTAAAGTCAGCGCATTGAAAGTCTCCGGCGGCCTGATTTTACTGGTCGCGAGCCTCGGCCTTGCCAGCAATTTTGTCCTGTTTAACACCGCGCTGGAATATCTTAACCCGGCCGTGGTGGGGGTGATCATTCAGCTGGCACCGCTGTTGTTGCTGCTGTCGAGTATCTGGCTGTTCAAAGAGCAGTTGGGCCGGCACCAAATCATCGGGGTCAGTTGCCTGGTACTGGGGCTGGGGCTGTTTTTTAACACCCGGCTGATTGAGTTGTTCACCAGCCTGTCGGACTACACCCTGGGCGTGATGATTGCCCTGATGGCTGCCGTGGTTTGGGTTGTTTATGCCCTGGCGCAAAAAGTGATGCTGAAGCAGTTCAGCTCACCTCAGATCCTGCTGATGATCTATGTGATCTGTACGATCCTGCTGACGCCACTGGCTTCACCGGCGCAGATCCAGCAGATGGATCCCCGGCAACTGGGGATGCTGGCGTTCTGCTGTATCAATACCCTGGTGGGCTATGGTGCCTTTGCCGAAGCGATGGCTCGCTGGCAGGCTTCGCAAGTGAGCGCGGTGATCACCTTAACCCCCCTGTGTACGATTTTGTTTGTCGACCTTGCCAGCTGGCTCTGGCCACAGTTTGTTGCGGCGACGCCACTCAATACACTGGGTTACCTGGGAGCTGTCGTCGTGGTTTGCGGGGCGATGTTCAGTGCCATTGGCCACCGGCTGATCAGGCAGCATAACTAGCTCAGGTCCGTTACAATAGGTTAATAGCGATTGGGCTGGTGACATGCCTGGTCGAAAGAATGAAAACGCCATAGTGCGGAGAATAGAATGAAGTTTGTAGATGAAGCGGTAATTAAAGTTGATGCTGGAGACGGTGGCAACGGCACCGTCAGTTTCCGACGTGAGAAATATGTCCCGAAAGGGGGCCCGGATGGCGGTGACGGTGGTGATGGCGGTGACGTGTACCTGCTGGCAGATGAGAACCTGAACACCCTGATTGACTACCGCTTTGAACGATTCCATGCGGCTCAGCGTGGTGAAAATGGTCGCGGCGGCAACTGTACCGGCAAAAGGGGTGAAGACTGCGTGCTGTCTGTCCCGGTCGGGACCCGGGCGCTGGATGAAGAAACCGGTGAGGTGATTGCTGACCTGACCCAGCACGGGATGAAAATCATGGTGGCCAAAGGGGGCTTCCACGGGCTGGGAAATACCCGCTTTAAGTCCTCGGTCAACCGTGCGCCGCGCCAGAAAACCATGGGTACTAAAGGCGAAGTCCGCCAGCTGCGTCTGGAGCTGCTGCTACTGGCGGATGTCGGGATGCTGGGACTGCCAAATGCCGGTAAGTCGACGTTCATTCGCTCGGTCTCTGCGGCGAAGCCGAAAGTTGCGGATTACCCGTTTACCACCCTGGTGCCAAGCCTGGGTGTGGTCCGGGTCGATAACGAGCGCAGCTTTGTCGTGGCCGATATTCCGGGGCTGATCGAGGGTGCGGCTGACGGCGCTGGTCTGGGGATCCGCTTCCTGAAACACCTGGAGCGTTGCCGGGTGCTGCTGCACATGATCGATCTGTTGCCGGCCGATGGTTCTGATCCGATTGAAAATGCCTTTACCATCCTCAATGAGCTGGAGCAGTACAGCGAGAAGCTGGCGAACAAGCCACGCTGGCTGGTGTTCAACAAGGTGGATCTGCTGCCGGAAGAAGAAGCGCAGGCTAAAATTGATGAGATCCTGGATGCGCTGGCATGGGAAGGAGATTACTACTGTATCTCTGCCCTGAACCGGATGGGGACCAAAGAGCTGACCTATGATCTGATGGCTCAGATCGAGAAAATGCCGGCAGAGATCATCGAAGAAGAAGAGACGGAAGAGAAGAAAGTCGCGTTCAAGTGGGATGATTACCATGAAGAGCAGGTCAAAAAAGTCGAAGATGACGATGACGACGACTGGGATGACTGGAACGAAGATGATTATGATGTGGAAATTATCTACAAGCCATAATTGTTTCTGAGGGTCGTTCTGATCGCTAAAGCCGCTCCTGGGAGCGGCTTTTTTGTGTCTGGTCAACACAGCACAATCCGGATAGCCCGATAATTGTGAGATTGGGATAACAAGGGAGAGTGACAAATGGCGGAAACGGAGCCGCGGATGTTAACAGAGCCGGCGCAGCGGGAAATTTCCCGGCTGGCCGTTCTGGCCGGGCAGCGGCTGTTGCAACACGGGGCTGAAAGTACCCTGGTGACGGATGTCACCCGCCGGCTCGGGCTGGCACTGGGGGTGGAGAGCGTCGAGGTGTCGCTCTCGGCCAGCTCGATGGTGATCTCCACCTTGAGCAATGGTCGCTGTATTACCACCACCCGGCGTTGTCAGGATCGCGGGATTAGCATGCAGGTGGTGACGGAGATTCAGCGAGTGTGCATCATGGCCGAGCGCGGGGTACTGGGGATTGAAGAGGTCCATCAGCGGCTCAACCGGATCCAGCCGCTGCGCTATAACCGCTGGCTGGTGGTCGGGATGATAGGCCTGTCCTGTGCCTCGTTCAGCCGTCTGGCCGGTGCGGACTGGCCGGTGTTCTGGCTGACCTTTGTCGCCTCGGCGATCGGGATGACGGTGCGCCAGGAAATCGGCCATCGCCACTTTAATCCGCTGGTGAACTTTGGCATCACGGCTTTTGTCACAACCCTGATTTCCGGGCTGGGAGTGGTCTGGCAGATCGGGGAAGCACCGTTCCTGGCGATGGCGTCCTCGGTGCTGATGCTGGTGCCGGGATTTCCGCTGATCAATGCGGTGGCGGATATGGTCAAAGGCTATGTTGATATGGGGATTGCGCGCTGGGTCATGGCGAGTCTGCTCACTCTGTCGACCAGTATGGGAATTGTCGCGGCAATGAATATCCTCGGTGTCTGGGGGTGGGTGTCATGACGATGTTGGCGTTTTTGCTGGCGCTGCTCAATGATATGTTCTTTGCCATGATCCCGGCGGTCGGTTTTGCCCTGGTGTTTAATGTGCCGCATAAAGCCCTGAAGTATTGCGCGATTGGCGGTGCGCTGGGCCATGGCAGCCGGTTTGTCCTGATGCACTGGGGCGTGCCGATTGAATGGGCAACGCTCGGTGCCGCGACGCTGGTGGGGATGATTGGGGTGCACTGGTCACACCGTTTTCTCGCCCACCCCAAAGTATTCACCGTGGCAGCAATGATCCCCATGGTACCCGGGGTATTTGCGTTCAAGGCGATGATTGCGCTGGTGGAGATCAACCATCGCGGATTCAGTCCCGAGCTGTGGACCCTGTTGCTGGAGAATGTTATCAAGGCCGTATTTATTGTTGCTGCCCTGGCGATTGGGCTGGCAATGCCGGGCCTATTGTTTTATCGTCGCCGCCCAGTGGTCTAGATTTGCGAGGGGAACAAGATGAAGATCAGTATGATCGCCGCGATGGCGCACGACCGGGTGATTGGCAAGGATAATGCGATGCCCTGGCACCTGCCTGCCGACTTTGCCTGGTTCAAGCAGGCAACCCTAGGCAAGCCGGTGGTCATGGGGCGCAAGACGTTTGAGTCGATCGGCCGGCCATTGCCGGGACGGCATAATATCGTGATCAGCCGCAATCCGGATTTTCAGGCCGACGGGGTGACTGTGGTGGCCGATATTGCCGCGGCCAAGGCGGCTGCCGGCGCTGTCGATGAGCTGATGATCATTGGCGGCGGGACCATCTATACGGCGTGCCTGGCGCAAGCCAATCGCCTCTACCTGACGTTTATTGACACCGAAGTGGCGGGCGATACCCGTTTCCCGGACTGGGGTGAAGGCTGGCAGGAAGTGCACAGGCAAGCCTATGCCGCTGATGAGAAAAATGCCCATGATATGCAGTTTGTGATCCTGGAGCGCTCAAGCGGGGCTTGAGTGCCTTCATCACTGCAATCAACGAGCGGTTATCAAAAAGGGCTGATCTGAGATCCAGATCAGCCCTTTTGCAATTGAGCATCAGGGAGAGTTAGGCATACGCCGGACAGGCTGTTTCAAACCGGGCGCTGTCCTCCCAACGCAGCAGGGTCATGCTGTTGCCCCAGACGCAACCGGTATCCAGGCCAACCACCTGTTGATCCTGGTGCCCCATCAGGGCGGCCCAGTGACCGAAAATCACCGTCTTGCCCAGTGGCTTCTGACGCGGCAGGCTGAACCAGGGCTTGAGATCGCCTGTGGCCGGATCATCCGGCGATAGCTTGCAGGCCATATCCAGCCGGCCATCCGGGTGACAAAAGCGCATCCGGGTCAGGGCATTGATGGTATAGCGGTATTTCGAAATCCCGCTTAGCTCCGGTTGCCAGAAGTCCGGGCCGTCGCCGTACATATTCTCCAGCAGCCAGAGGAAATCGCGGCTTTGCAGGCAATGCTCCACCTCACGGGCCTCGCGGCGGGCGATGGCCAGATCCCATTGCGGGGAGATCCCGGCATGGGCCATCACAAACGGGTGCTCGGGATGTTCGGCCAGCAGTGGCTGGTGGCGCAGCCAGTCCAGCAGCTCGTCGCGATCCGGGGCATCGAGGATCGGCTGTACCTGATCGCGCTTTTTGACTTTGGCCAGCCCGTGGGCTGCGGCCAGCAGGTGCAGATCGTGATTGCCCAGCACCACTGTGGCTTGTTTCCCTAAGCTTTTGACAAAGCGCAGGGTTTCGAGAGATTTCGGGCCACGGGCGACCAGATCGCCGGTCAGCCAGAGCTCATCGTATTGTGGATTGAAGTTGGCTTGCTCGAGCAGCACATACAGATCGTCCAAGCAGCCCTGAATGTCACCGACCAGATAAGTCGCCATATCGTGCCTCAGTGGAGAATGTTGGGAACAGACAGCCGGAACGGCGCAATATCGGCTTTAAAGTGCTCACCCTGCTCATTGACCATAACGTAGTGGCCCTGCATCACCCCGAGTGGGGTTTCGATAATGGTGCCGCTGGTATAGGTGTACTCTTCATGCGCGGCAATGTTCGGCTGTTCGCCGACCACCCCTTCGCCGTCGACGATCAGGGTTTTGCCGTTGGCATCGGTGATCTGCCAGTGGCGCTTGAGCAACTGAGCCGGACCGCTCCCCAGGTTGCAAATCGTGATAGTGTAAGAGAACACATAGCGCTGGTTTTCAGGCTCGGATTGCTCTTCGAGGTAGTGCGTGACCACTCTGCATTTGATGGTCGGGATCGCCTTGGATGTCACAGTTTTGCTTCCTTTCGTTGGCTGTTGCCCGGACCTGTAGTCCGGGCAAGCGGGTTACACGTTAGGATGGCTGATGGTTGGCATCCAGCCAGTTGGCCATCGCAACAAATTGCTCCAGGGCCAGGTTTTCCGGGCGCATGCCCGGGTTGATCCCCAGCGCTTCCAATTGCTCGGCCGTCATCAGCGACTTGTAGCAGTTACGGATGGTCTTACGACGCTGGTTAAACCCTTCGCGACAGACCCGGTCGAGCCATTTCAGGCTGGTGCACGGATGCGGCAGGGTTTCATACGGCATCAGGCGCACGACCGCAGAGTCGACTTTCGGTGCCGGCTTGAAGGCTGATGGCGGCACTTCCAGTACCGGGGTGACTTTACAGTAGTACTGCGCCATCACGGTCAGGCGGCCGTAGGCTTTGCTGCCCGGCCCGGCAGCCAGGCGGTTGACCACTTCTTTTTGCAGCATGAAGTGCATGTCCTGCACGTGCTTATGGAAACTGAACAGGTGGAACATCAGCGGTGTCGAAATATTGTATGGCAGGTTGCCGAAAATTCGCAGCTTGTTGTTTTCTTTGATCAGTTGGGTGAAGTCGAAGCGCATGGCATCGCCTTCATAAATGGTCAGCTTGCTGCCTAGGTCCGGATGGTTGCGCAGGCGCTCGGCCAGATCCCGGTCCAGTTCGATGACCGAGAATTTATCGACCTGTTTGCCGACCGGCTCGGTGATCGCGCCCAGGCCCGGGCCGATTTCCACCAGGTTCTGGCCCGGTCTCGGGTTAATGGCCGAGACAATGCCGTCGATGATATAGGGGTCGTTCAAAAAGTTCTGACCAAAGCGCTTACGGGCGCGGTGGCCGAGATGGACCTGATCGCTGCTCATGTTTGTTTTTCTACCAATTCAAGGGCGTGCGATAGCGCTGTCCGAAGGCTACCGGTGTCCGCCTGTCCGGTACCGGCAAGTTCCAGTGCGGTACCATGATCTACTGAAGTTCTGATAAAGGGCAAGCCGAGCGTGATATTGACCGATTTGCCAAAACCTTTGAATTTCAGCACGGGCAGCCCTTGATCGTGATACATCGCCAACACCGTATCGGCATCGGCAAGATATTTTTCCTGGAAGATGGTATCGGCCGGCAACGGGCCAATCAAATTCATCCCTTCTTCCTGACGAAGCTTTTCCAGGGCAGGAGAAATTACTTCGATCTCTTCCATCCCCAGACAGCCGTCTTCGCCGGCATGCGGGTTGAGCCCGCAGACGTATATTTTCGGCTCGGCGATGCCGAATTTGTTGACCAGATCGTCATGCAAAATCCGGATCACCTGCTGGAGCCGCTCCTCGGTGATGGCTTTGGAGACATAGGCCAACGGGATATGTGTGGTCACTAAAGCCACACGCAACCCTTCGGTCGCCAGCATCATCACCACCTGGGAGGAGTTGGCTTTATGGGCAAAAAATTCCGTATGCCCGCTGAACGAGACGCCGGCACGGTTGATCACCCCTTTGTGCACCGGGCCGGTGACCACGGCGGCGAACTCGCCGCTGATGTTGCCGTCGGCTGCCCGGGCCAGGGTGTCTAACACATAGTGGCCGTTCTGCTCGTTCAGCGCCCCGGCCTGGACCTGGGCCGCCAGGGCATGATCGGCGACCACCAGGGTTCCTGCCTTGTGGGGGCGGGGCGGTTGTGCCGGATCATAGTTCATGATTTCCAGCGGAAGTCCCAGCTGGGCCGCACGTTCTACCATAAGCTGGGCATTTGCACAAATCACCAGCTCATGCGGCCAGTCTTCCTGGGCCAGGGCGATCACCAGATCCGGACCAATCCCGGCAGGCTCGCCGGGCGTGATCGCGATGCGTTTAACTTGGGTCATTGGTTTCTTCCGGCTTTTCGATATAAGCCCCGGCGCGCAGCTCCTGCAGCCACGCCTGGGCTTCTTCGTTAAATTTGCGGCTGAACAGAATGCGATAGGCGCGGTTTTTCACCGCGGCATCGGTGCGGTCGACATCGCGACGCTCCAGCACCTCAACAATATGCCAGCCGTGTACGGTTTTGAACGGCTCGCTGATGGTGCCGACCGGCAGGGTCTCGACTTTGTCCTTGAAGGCCGGGACGTAAATATCCGGGGTCTGCCAGCCCAGCTCACCGCCGTTGGCCGCAGAGCCGGGATCTGCACTCAGGGCCTGGGCCGCATCAGCAAAACTTTGCTCTCCGGCCATGATAGCACGTCGCGCTTTCTCTAGCTGACGTTTGGCACCCTCGTCGCTCAGAATCACCGAGGTCTTGAGCAGAATATGACGGGCATTGATTTCCGTCACCGAGATGGTCTCCAGTCCCCGGACGTCATTGACCTTGAGAATATGGTAACCCACGCCGCTGCGGAACGGGCCGATGATCGCGCCTTTGCCGCTGGCGCCAAGCTGGTCGGCGAAAATCGTCGGCATCTCTTCTTTGCGCATCCATCCCCACTGGCCGCCTTGCAGGGCTTTCGGTCCTTTGGAGTAACGGTAGGCCAGGTTGGCAAAGTCGGCGCCCTGTTTGAGTTGCTGCGCCAGCTCACGGGCTTGCTGCTGAGCGGCTTCCCGGGCCTCGGCGCTGGCATCCTCGCTGATCCGCAGCTGGATGTGGCTGATGTTGTAGCTGGTGTCCTGCAGGTTTTGTTTGTTCAGCTGCTCGGCCAGTAGCTCAACTTCCTGCGGCAGGATGTTGATCCGGCGGCGTACCTGGATGGTGCGGGCTTCGCTGGCGGTCAGGTCGCGGCGCATCTGCTCGCGAAAAGCGGCAAAGCTGATGCCGTTGTCGGCCAGGTACTGGCGCAGCTGGGCGACCGACATCTGGCGCTCTGCGGCCAGCTGGCTGATCGCCTGATCCAAGCGGTTGTCATCGATGCGGATCCCGAACTGCTCGGCCTGCTGGATCTGCAGGGTCTCGATGATCAGTTTTTCCATGATCTGATCGACCAGGATATCGTCCGAGGGGAGCGGCTGGTTCTGACCGGCGGCGTTCATCCGCACGGTTTTCAGCATGGCATCAACATCACTTTGCAGGATCACGCTGTCATTGACGATGGTGACCACTTTGTCGAGTTGTTGCGGGGCAGCAAAGCTGCCAGCAGCCAGGCTCCATAAGGTCAGGCCCAGCAGGGAAGACTTCCACTTTTTCATACATCTTTCCATTTGTGCGCATCCGCGCGTTTTTTCAGTGATGCCGCGGCCATGCCGCGGCGGCTGAATCAGTTATTGAGGTAGAAAGGACGGCCATAGGCAATGGCATTGCCGCCGTCAGCGCTTGACAAGCTGGCCGGTGTTGCCCCGGCCAGTCCGATCAGGCTGAAAGAGATACTGAAGTTCTGCTCGTACTCAGCAGATTGCGTGTTGACGTTGCTGCGCGACTTCATGTACTCGTTGTAGCCCAGGCTGATCATCCAGCAGGCTGAGCGGTAGTTCAGGGTGATCTGGCCTTCCAGCATTTGGTTCTCGGTCAAATCGTGGTAGTAATCCCCGCGCAGGCTCAGGCTGCCGTAGACCGGGAATCCGGTTGAAAAGCCCAGTTGTGAGATCCCTTCTTCGGTGTAGTTATCAATCTGATCGTTATCCGGCAGGCTCTGCTGGATGTAGTCTTTCGATACATAGCGGTAGTTCACTTGGCTGAAGACATCATCCTGGCGGTATTCCACCGCGGCGTTGGCAAACTGCATGACATCTTCGCTGGCGTCATATTGCAGACTGCCGTGGAAGAACAGCCAGTCCTCATAATTGAAGTCCGACTCGAATGCCGACGCTGAATAGTTCGGCGAGGATTCACCGTCTTCGTCCAGATTCCGGCCCGAGTCGTTGAGGTAGAAAATCTGGCCGAACGACAGGTTGAAGCGCTCGATAAACTCGCTGTCAAAGAAGCGGGTGGTCGCACCGACCGTAAATTGGTTGGCAGCGGCGATCCGATCAACGCTGGAGTAGCGGCGATCGCGGAACAGGCCGTAGTAATCGGTCTGCAGCAAGGTGGTGTCATAGCCCGAGTAGATATCTTGCTGCTCGACATCTTTGACATACAGGTACTGAACCTGCGGCTCCAGGCTCTGGGTGTAGTCTTCTCCCCATAACAGGGTATCACGCTCGAAGTACAGCCCGCTGTGGATCCGGCCGCTCGGCACGGTTCGCGATGCGTTCTCTTCAAGCGAGGCCAGCTCGTCTACATTGGCATTAAATTCCTGATTGTAATAGGTATACATCAGTTTTGCCTCGGAGGTGAGCGACCACCACGGGGTTGCGTACGGTAAGGTCAGTGTCGGCTCGAGGTGAACCCGGTCGGCAGAAGGCTTATCATCGGCGTCATTTTCAAACCGGCTGATATGGCTGTGCAGTTTAAAATCAAGACCGTACGGCATATCCGGGCGGTAGTAGTTGAACGCCAGCTGCGGTAGCAGCTTGTAGTTCGATGATACCCCCGGCGTCAGCGGCTGGAAGTTCCGCACCCGAAGCGTCGAATCCCAGTAGCGGTCCCGGTAGGAGACTTCCCCGGTTTGGAGCAGGTTGTTGTCTTCCCGCTCCCCGATGTTGGAATCGATATCGGCAAAGTAGTTCACGTCACTGACCTTGCTGTAGTCGACTTCAAACAGCCAGTGTTTATCGTACATGCCGTTGTGGGACCAGTTATAGCCCCAGCGCGGATCGCCGTCGGGCGACTCCTGATCATCCCCCAGGTACTCCCCGCGCAACCGGCCGCTACCCGCTTCGGTCAGGTAGCGGAACTCGGTATTGAGCTGCAAGCCGCGGTTGCTCATGTACTTGGGGGTGATGGTCATGTCGTAGTTGGGCGCGATGTTCCAGTAAAACGGTGTTTCGAGCTCAAACCCGTCCCGGGAGCCATAGCTGACGGATGGATACAGGAAACCGGTCAGGCGTTCATCCCCGACAGGCACCCGCAGGTACGGCATGTAAAACACCGGGACATCGGCGACCTCAAAGCGGGCGTTGTAGAGATCGGCAAACGGAGAGTCGGCCTCGCGCTCAATGCTGGTCGCCGTGAACTGCCAGCTCTTGTCCCCCGGCGGACAAGTGGTATAGGTGCCGTTTTTCAGCCGGTAGTAAGAAATGCCGTTTTTGGTGACCCGCTCGGCTTCACCCCGGCCGGCTTCACAGGTCATGTTATAGACGGCGTTGTTCATCTCGGAGTCCTCGGTGTCGAGGTTGCTCTGGATGCGATCGGCATAGACTTCAATCGAGCCGTCATGGAAGTAAACGTTGCCTTCTGCGGTGACTACATTCTCCGGCTGGTGCAGGGTTGCCGAATCCGCAGCAACGGTACGGTGTCCTTGTTGCAGCACCACATCCCCGGAATAGGTGACTTTGCGGTTCGGCTGTGCTTCTGCGGTATCGGCACTGACGGTAATCGGCTCGTTATTCGGATCAGCCGGTTTATCCTGAGGCGCGACACAGGTCCCCCGGACTATCTCCAGATGATCGGTTGTGTCATTGACAGCCGCAGACTCGTCATTGACATCTTCGCTCAGGGCAGGGGTCTCGGAAGCCATGGCCGGACCATAGAGCGCAAGGCTGATCATGGTGGCCAGTAAGCTGCGGGAAGTTAATGACATCTAATTACACGTTCCTGTATTCATCTATAGCGCGTTTGAAATCGGATTGTTGGCGCTTTTTGCAAGCATTCCCGATAAATGCCAGCTATCATAATGCAAATTCAGCCCGACAGCATCTCTTGGCGTTGCGAAGGCCGGGTAAAAGTCGAAGAAATATTTCTAAATTTAGCAAATTACCAGAGAGTAGAGAATGCAGGTTTGGGGCAAGATTTTAGGCGCATTTTTTGGTTTCCTCCTTGGTGGACCGTTCGGGTTACTGTTAGGCCTCTTTCTCGGCCATAAGTTCGATAAAGCGCGGACAAATATTTATTCTGGCAGGGGTTTTGGCGGTTTCAGTGCCGGCCGCGCCAACAGCGCCGAGCGCCAGGCCGAATTTTTCTACGCCGGCTTTGCGGTGATGGGGCACCTGGCCAAATCCAAAGGGCGGGTGACTCAGGATGAGATCCGGGTCGCCAGTGCCATTATGGATCGGATGGGGCTGCACGGTGAGTCGCGTCACCAGGCGCAGAATGCGTTCCGGGAAGGGAAAGAGGAAGACTTTCCGCTGGGAGAGATCCTGACTAAGGTGCGGATGAGCTGCGCCGGCCGGGCAGATTTATTGCAGTTCTTTCTCGAGCTGCAGATCCAGGCCGCCTTTGCTGACGGTAGCCTGCATCCGCGCGAACGTGAATTGTTGCACGTGATTGCACGCGGCCTGGGCTTTTCGGCCCAGCAACTGGAGCAGCGGCTGCATATGCAGGAAGCTGCGTTTCGTTTCCAGCAGGGCGGTTTCAACCAGCAGTCCCAGCAGCAGGGCGGCTTCCGCCAAGCGCCGACCCGGGATCAGCTGGCCGATGCCTATGAACTACTGGGCGTGTCTGAGTCGGCCTCGGCCCAGGAGCTCAAGCGGGCGTATCGCAAGCAGATGAATGAGCATCACCCGGACAAGCTGGCGGCCAAGGGGCTGCCGCCGGAGATGATGGAGCTGGCGAAGCAAAAAACCCAGGAGCTGCAAGCAGCTTACGATCTGATCCGCAAAGAAAAAGGGTTCAAGTGAGTGTCCAGGGCGCTCAGGACCAAGCCTAGTTCATCGCGCGTTGGTCACAACAAACCCCAATCAAAACGGCCCTGCGGTTCACCGGCCGTTTTTTGAACGGTTTTACAGCTGATTTTGCGGCTGGCCGGCGACAAAGCCGTTGAGGTTGTCAATCAGCTGGTTTGCCAGCGTTTGGATGGCCGAGTCTGAGCCCCAGGCGACATGCGGGCTCAGGAGCAGATTGGGCAAGTGGCTGTGGAGCAGCAGCGGGTTGTCACTCGGGGCGGGCTCCTCGGTAAACACATCGACTCCGGCCCCGGCAATCGATCCCTGGGTTAAAGCGTCCACTAAAGCGCTTTCATCGACCAGACCGCCGCGGCCGGTGTTGATCAAAATCGCGCTCGATTTCATAGCCGCCAGCTCATCCGGGCCGATCAGGTTGCGGGTCTCGTCACTGAGCGGGCAGTGCAGCGTCAGCACATCGCCTCGGGTGAGCACATCCTCAAACGGTGTATAGCCGTCACGACAATCCGGCCGACCTTTGCGCTCGGCCAGCAGCACCGTCATGCCCAGCGCCCGACCCAGGTTGGCCACCGCCTGGCCCAGGCTGCCGCTGCCGATGATCCCCAGGGTCGCGCCACGAATATCACCAATCGGATGGGTGAAGAAACAAAATTGCCCTTTGTCCTGCCATACCCCCCGTTCAATATCCTGGTGATAGCCCATCAGGTTGCGGCGCAGGGCAAACATCATGGCAACGACATGCTCCGGGACCGAGTCGGTGGCATAACCGCGAATATTGCTGACCACAATCCCGTGGGCCCGGCAGTAGTCGAGATCGACGTTGTTGGTGCCGGTGGCGGCAATGGCGATCATCTTGAGCTGCGGTAATCGGCGCAGGGTATCGGCATCGAGCACCACCTTATTGGTGATTGCTATGGTGGCGTCTTGCAGGCGCGGCAGCACCTGGTCCGGCGCGGTGGCCGGGTAGGCCTGCCACTGGTGCGCGAACTGCGGCTCGGGCAGGCATATGTGGCCGGGAATGGTATCCCGGTCGAGAAAGACAATCTGTTCCATGGGCTGAGCTGACGTTGAGAAATGGTGTTGATAGTTAACACTAACTCAGGCGCTGAGCTCAAGCCCGGGTCGTGATTTATGCCCCGGAGCCGACAGGATAGGGCAAGGTACAGGTTGGGGCGTCCGGATAGAAGTCGCACGGGGCAAACTGGTGCATCGGCTGGCCGCTGATCGGATGGCGGAAAGTCAGCTCAGCGGCATGAAGTTGTAACCGCGGCGCCAGAGCCTGTGCCTGCTCATGGGCGTAAAAACCATCGCCGAGGATCGGGTGGCCGAGGGCCTGCATGTGAACCCGAAGCTGGTGCGAGCGACCGGTGACCGGGCGCAGGCGGACCAGGGTAGTGCCTTCTTCCCGGACCAGGACCTGGTAGCGGGTGACGGAGGGTTTGCCGGTTTCAAAGCAGACTTTCTGCCGCGGGCGATTGGGCCAGTCGCAGATCAGCGGCAGCTCGACGGTACCTTCATCGTGCTCGAGGGTGCCCCAGACCCGGGCATAGTAGACTTTTTCCGTTTCGCGCTCGCGGAACTGGTGATGGAGTTGGCGTTCGGCCGCTTTGGTCAGCGCCAGCAGGATCAAACCAGATGTGGCCATATCGAGCCGGTGGACCAGAAACGCCCCGGAATAGGTTGCCATCACCCGGGCATAGACACTGTCGTGATGGCGCGGATCCCGACCTGGGGTCGACAACAGGCCGGAAGGCTTGTTGAGGACAATGATGTCCTGATCTTGATAGCGCACATCGAGCCAGGGATCGGTCGGCGGGTTGTAGTCCAGTATCGGCAGTGGTTTCATCGGCGGTATCGTCGGGTTGGTGGTACATCAGGCCGGAGATGATAGCACATCAAGGTGTTTGGTCTGTATGGGCGGAGTGGGTGAAAAGAAAAACCGCCTGTCACGAGTGAGCAGGCGGTTTGGATTTTCATTGTACGGGTGATTAGCCGTGGCTGACCACAATCAGGCGCAGCGAGTCGAGCTGGATCTGGGCCTTGGCGATGTAGCCGGTCAGCGCCTCGATCTGAGTTTCGATCAATGCCAGCTCGTCATCACGGATATTCGGGTTGACCGCTTTCAACGCCTGTAGGCGGTCGAGTTCGGCGCGCAGGGTGGTTTCCATCTCGTGCTGGGCCTGGTCACGGACCGTGTCCAGCTCGGAGGCGACCGCTTTCTCGGCGTGTTCAATCAACACGTGAATGTCTTTTTGCACCGAGTTGACCAGTTTGCTGCCGAGGTGGCGGTTGACCGGGCTGAGCTGGCGGTTGAAGCCTTCGAACTCCACATTGGCCGACAGGTTGTTGCCCTTGGCATCCAGCAGGATGCGGATCGGCGTGTGCGGCAGGAAGCGAGTGATCCCCGATTGCTTCGGTGCCTGGGCATCGACCACGTAGACCAGCTCCAGCAGCAGGGTACCGACCGGTAGCGCTTTGTTCTTCAGCAGCGAGACGGCGGTGGTGCCGACGCCTTCCGCCAGCAGCAGATCGATCCCGCCCTGGATCATCGGGTGCTCCCAGCTGATGAAGTGCATGTCTTCGCGGGCCAGCGCGGTGTCGCGATCAAAGGTGATGGTACAGCCGTCATACGGCAGGCCCGGATAACTGGCCACCATCATGTGCTCCGATGGCGTGACCACAATCGCGTTCTCGCCCTTGTCGTCCTGGTTGAGGCCGATGGTATCAAACAGGCCCAGCGCAAAGGTCACCAGGTTGGTATCGCCGTCTTTGGCGGCAATCTCATCCGCCAGCGCCTGGGCTGCCACACCGCCGTTGGAGTGGATTTCCAGCAGGCGATCGCGGCCCTGCTCCAGTTTGGCTTTGAGCTCTTGGTGCATGGCGGCACTTTTCTCAATCAGGGCCTCCAGGGCTTCGCCTTCCGGCTTGTCGCTGGCCAGCAGTTCGATGAGATCATTGCTGACGGCATCATAGATGGCGCGGCCGGTCGGGCAGGTTTCCTCGAAGGCATTGAGGCCTTCGTTGTACCAGTGGGCCAGCAGGGCCTGCGAGGTGCCTTCCAGGTGCGGAACATGAATTTCGATATCGCGCTTCTGACCGATGCGGTCGAGACGGCCGATACGCTGCTCCAACAGATCCGGGTTGTCCGGCAGATCGAACATCACCAGCTGGTTGGCAAACTGGAAGTTGCGTCCTTCCGAGCCGATTTCAGAACACAGCAGCACCTGGGCGCCGTCCTCTTCCTGGCCGAAGTAGGCGGCCGCTTTGTCGCGCTCGATGATCGACATACCTTCGTGGAACACCGTGGCCCGGATCCCTTCGCGCTCACGCAGCGCCTGCTCCAGGGTCAATGCGGTCTGGGCGCGGGAGCAAATCACCAGCACCTTCTCGTTGCGGTTGGCCTTGAGCATCTCCAGCAACCAGTTGACCCGCGGATCGAAGTTCCACCAGGTTGCGGACTCGCCTTCAAACTCCTGGTAAATATCTTCCGGGTACAGCAACTTGGCCGCTTTTTGCTCCGGTGACATGCTGCCGGCCATCATCCCGGCGACGCGCATGGCGGTCTGGTACTGGGTCGGCAGCGCAAGCGGGTACAGGTTGAGGTGGCGTTGCGGGAAGCCTTTGACCGCGGCGCGGGTATTGCGGAACAGTACCCGGCCGGTGCCGTGGCGGTCCATCAGGTTATCGATCAGCTCCTGACGCACGCTGGCCTGTTGCGCCGGGTCGACGGCATCGGCTTCAATGGTCTGCAGCAGCGGCTCGATGTCCTGCTCCGGCAGCAGCTCGGTCAGGCTGCGCTTGGCCGCATCATCGAGCTTGTCGCCGGACAGCAGGCGGGACACTGCGTCGGCTACCGGGGCATACTGGCGCTCTTCCTCGACAAAGGCGTCGTAATCGTAGAAGCGGTCCGGATCGAGCAGACGCAGGCGGGCAAAGTGGCTCTGGTGGCCCAGCTGCTCCGGGGTTGCGGTCAGCAGCAGCACGCCGGGGCTTTTCTCAGCCAGGGCTTCGACCACCTGGTACTGGCGGCTCGGGTTGTCTTCGCTCCATTCCAGGTGGTGGGCTTCATCGACCACCAGTAGGTCCCAGTCCGCTTCCAGCGCCTGCTCGAAGCGGCGGCGGCTCTTGCGCAGGAAGTCGAGCGAGCACAGGACATACTGGGCGGTATCAAATGGGTTGGCGGAATCGGCAAAGGCCTCGACGCAGCGCTCTTCGTCAAAAATGGAGAAGTGCAAATTGAAGCGGCGCATCATTTCGACCAGCCACTGGTGCTGCAGGGTTTCCGGCACCAGGATCAGGATCCGCTCGGCACGGCCGGATAGTACCTGCTGGTGGATAATCATCCCGGCTTCGATGGTTTTACCCAGGCCCACTTCATCGGCCAGCAGTACCCGCGGGGCATAACGACGGCCAACTTCATGGGCGATGTGCAGCTGGTGCGGGATCAGGCCGGCACGCATCCCGCACAGGCCACGCAGCGGACTCTTGTGCTGCTGATACTGGTTTTGCAGCGCCCGGTAGCGCAGGGCAAAGCGGTCCATGCGGTCAATCTGACCGGCAAACAGCTTGTCTTGCGGTTTGTTGATGCGGATCTGATTGCAGAGGAAAATCTCGCGCAGCGGGACGTTTTCTTCACCAGTGTCGGTGCGGGTGCCGATATAGGTGAACACGCCATTGGTTTCATCCACCTGCTCAACCTGTAGCGACCAGCCGTCGTGGCTTTCGATCACATCCCCGACATTAAACATCACCCGGGTCACGGGGGCATCGTTGCGTGCATACAAGCGGTTTTCTTCAGTTGCAGAGAACATCAGGGTGACGGTGCGGGCATCCATGGCGACGACCGTTCCGAGTCCCAGATCACTTTCAGTATCGCTGATCCAACGTTGACCCAAAGCAAATGGCATAGTGGTTAAAACCTTCTAATTATTTGATATTAAGGAGATTGCTAAGCCGGTGCTCTTCGATTATTGCGCTACACTGAAATATAAGTGTAAGCCAGATTCTGCACCGGTCATGAAAGGGGAGTAATGGTACTGCATGCTGTGAGCAAGGTCACGGTGAAAGTGAACAGATTCGCTCTGTGACGTTTTCGGGTCTCTTGTCACAATTTTTTCATTAAATCCGGTCATAAATAGAAAAGAGAAACACCGCTGGCATACGCTAAAAAGAGCGGCACCAGTTGCCGTCATACTGTTACCAAGGAGGTATCTATGGACGACACTGATCGGAAAGTGTTTGTACTCGATACGAATATTCTGCTGCATGAACCCCTCGCCGTATATTCATTCCAAGAGCATGATGTGGTCATTCCCATGACCGTGCTGGAAGAGCTGGACCGAATCAAGGATACCAAGCGTGACGTTTCCCGGGATGCCCGGATTGCCATTCGGACGTTGGAAGACATCTTTCACGATGCCACCCCGGAAGAAATTTCCGCCGGGATCCCGCTGAGTAAAGATGGCGAGGGTAGCGGGACGATTGCCATTTTTGCGGACTATGAGGTGACTGAAACCGTCCACGCCTTTGCCGACAAGGCCGGGGACAACCGGATCCTCAACGGGGTACTGTTTCTCCAGGCCGACTACGCGCCGCGGCAGGTGGTGCTGATCACCAAAGATATCAACATGCGACTACGGGCTAAGGGGGCCGGGGTGTACCATGTGGATGATTATCGTTCGGATCAGCTGATCGATGATGTCCGGCTGCTGACCAAGGGATTCTATCAGTTCCCGGGCAACTTCTGGGAGCGGGTCGGAGAGTGCCAGTCCAAAGCCGAAGGTCGGTCCACCCTGCACACCCTGCCGGCGGAGCTGTTCGAAACCCCGTTTGTGAACCAGTACCTGTATGACGAGGGTACGGACTTTGCCGCCCGGGTCCAGGCGGTCGACGGCAAGGATGTGGTGGTCAAAGATATCGGCCAGGAGCGGCTGATGCACCGTCAGGCCTGGGGGATCCACCCGAAAAATATCTACCAGGGGATGGCGCTGGATGCCCTGATGGATCCGAATATCGATCTGGTGATCCTGACCGGCCCGGCGGGCTGCGGGAAAACCATTCTGGCGATGGCCGCAGCGCTGGAGCAGGTCATCGAGAAAGGGATGTACGATAAAATTATCGTGACCCGCAACACGCCGGAGATTGCCGAGTCGATTGGTTATCTGCCGGGGACTGAAGAAGAGAAAATGATGCCGTGGCTGGCGGCCGTGACCGACACCATGGAAGCCTTGCACAAAAACGACGTGTGTACTGACGGCTCAATGAAATATATCTACGACAAAGCCAACATTCAGTTTAAATCGATTAACTTCATGCGCGGACGCTCGATCCAGAATGCCTTCGTCTTGTTGGATGAGTGTCAGAACTTAACCGCCTCGCAAATCAAAACCATCATCACCCGTTGCGGGGAAGGCACCAAAATTATCTGCTCCGGGAACCTGGCGCAGATTGACTCCACCTACTTATCACCTGTGACCTCGGGCCTGACGTATATCGTCGAGCGATTTAAAAATTTCGAGGGAAGTGCCAACGTGTACCTGAACGGCGTGGTTCGCAGCCGTCTGGCCGAATTTGCCGAAGAGAACCTGTAATTCCGGCCACTGGCCGATCTTCCATTCACTGAATTGAAACTTAAAGGAGCAAGGGGAAACCCTTGCTCCTTGTGATTTTCAGGGGCTGCTTAAACTCGCCCGAGGTAGCGCTTGAGCGCATCATGCTGAGGGTTTTCCAGTACCTCGCGGGTCGGGCCGACCACCTGGATCTGGCCCTGGTTGATAAAGGCGCACTGATCGGCAATTTTCAGCGCTTCTTCCGGACTGTGGGTGATCAGCAGTACCGTGGTGTGGTGCTCCCGGGCCAGGCTTTTCACCAGTGCCAGCATTCCGTTGCGCAGCGCCGGATCCAGGGCAGAAAACGGCTCGTCGAGCAGCAGCAGCGGCCGGTTGCGCAGCAGGCAGCGCGCCAGGGCGACCCGTTGTTTCTGGCCGCCGGAGAGCTGCTCCGGCAAACGGTCGAGATAGGGCTGGATCCCGACTCGCGCTGCGGCCACTACAATTTTCTCTTTATCCTCACGGGTCAGCTTCAGGCCGGGGTGCAGCCCCAGACCGAGGTTGTCGAACACGCTTAGGTGCGGAAACAGGTTATGGTCCTGAAACAGCAATGAAAGCGGACGCTCGGACGGCAGCTGGCGCTCGATGTGCTGGCTGTTGATGATCAGCTCACCGCTGTCGGGGGCCAGGAAGCCGGCCACCATCGCCAGCAGGGTACTCTTGCCGGCACCGCTGGGCCCGAGCAGGGCGACGATTTCGCCGGCCTCGACGTTGAGATCAAAGCAAAAGCGGGTGCGCTCACGCTGGCGGCCCGGTTGGACGTAACTGTGGGTCAGTTGGTTCAGGGTTAACATCATGGATTCCGAATGAGCAATTTTTCCACCAGGGTAAACAGGCCCAGGCTCAGTAGCAGCAAGACCAAGGCGGCAACGGCAGCGGCGTCCATCTGGTAGCTGCCGAGCAGCTGATACAGATACAGCGGCAGGGTCTGGAAGCCCTGGCTGCCGAACAGGGCAATCGCGCCCAGATCGCCCAGCGACAGGACAAAGCCCATCGCCAGCGCCTGGGCGATCGGCTTGCGCAGGGCCGGCCATTCGACCAGTCGCAGCCGGGCCCCACCCCGCATGCCGAGGCTGTGACACAGCGGGTTGTACTGCTGGGCGATGTGCAGCATCGGCTGGCTCAGGGTTTTGATCACATAGGGCAAGGCCATCAGGGCATTGACGCTGACCACCACCCAGAATGCCGCGGCAAAGACGTCGGTAAACTGGCGCAGCAGGAGGAAGATCCCGGTACTCAACACCAACCCCGGCGTCACCAGAATCATGGTGCCGATGAGCTCGATGCCGTCGGCCGACAGGCCATGGTGGCGCAACCGCCACTGACGGCTGGCCAGCAGAATCGTCACGCCGCCCAGCAGTGCCAGCAGGCAGGCCAGCGAGGCGATTTTCAGCGAGGTCCCGACCGCCTGCCACAGCGCAGGATCGCTCAGCAGCGCCGGCAGTTGCGGGTTCAGCCCGGCACCGACCACCGCCAGCAGCGGCGGCAGCACGAGTAGCAAAGTGAAGGCAATCCACACACCGTCCCAGACTTTGCCCTGCCAGCTGTCGTGTTGTGGCGGCAGCGGACGGGCAGTCGCGCCGCTCAGGGTGGCGAGTGGTTTGGCAAAGCGTTGGCTGAATAACACCAGGCTGCAGCAGATCAGCATTTGCCACAGGGCCAGCATGGCCCCGCCGGCCAAGTCAAAGTCGTAGCGCAGCGCCTGATAGATCGCCAGCTCTATGGTGGTCGCTTTGGGCCCGCCGCCGAGCGACATCACCACGGCAAAACTGGTAAAGCAGAGCATGAACACCAGGCCGATGACCTGCGGCAGTTGCTGGCGCAACCGCGGCCAGGCGATTAAGCGAAACTTGCTCCAGCCGCGCATCCCCAAATGGGCGGCCAGCTGATGCTGTTCGTAGGGAATACTGTCCAGGCTCTGGTGCAGCAGCCGGGTGGCCAGCGGGAAATTGAGAAACACATGGGCCAGCAAAATGCCGTGAAGTCCATAGACGGAGAATGGCATCGATCCGCCCCTGTGCTCCAGCCACTGGGCCAGCAGCCCACTTTTGCCGTATATCGCCAGCAGGCCGAATACCGCGACCAGTACCGGCAGCACCAGGGTCATGGCGAACAGGCGCAGCAGCAGGCTGCGGCCGGGGAAACGGCGGCGGGAAAAGGCATAGGCGACCGGGATCGCCGGGACAATGCTGAGCAATGTCGACAGGAATGCCTGGTAGAAACTAAAGCCGGTGACATGGCGCAGGTAGGGATCCTGCCAGATCAGCCACGGGCTCAGGGAATGGGCCTGGCCAATCAGGGCGCTCAGGGCACTGACCACCAGGGCTACAATCAACCCGGCCGAGATCAGGCCGGGCAATACTTGGGTTACGCGGGTATTCAACAGCGTCTCGCTTTTAACGGGTCAGTGCATGTTGCCATTCACGGATCCATCCACGTCGGTTCGCCGCAACATCCTCTGCGGTAAATTCCAGCGATTTGGCCGGCAGGGTCAGTTGCTCAAACCCTTGCGGCAGCTCCTGCTTGACCACCGGATACATCCAGTTGCCGGTCGGGATCTCCCCCTGGAACTGTGGCGTCAGGATAAAGGCCATGAACTGATCGGCCAGTTTCTGGTTATTGCTGCCCTTCAGCTTGGCGGCCACTTCCACCTGCATATAGTGGCCTTCGCTGAAATTCGCCGCTTTATACTTGCCTTCGTTCTCGGCAATCAGGTGATACGCCGGAGAGGTGGTGTAGGAGAGCACCAGATCGGATTCGCCTTTAAGGAACATGCTGTAGGCTTCCGACCAGCCTTTGGTGACGGTCACGGTCTTCTTCGCCAGCTGCTGCCAGGCGTCGCTGGCTTGGTCGCCGTAGACGGATTTCATCCACAGCATCAGGCCCTGGCCCGGGGTCGAGGTGCGCGGATCCTGGTAGATGATGCTCAGATCATCGCGCTGAACCAGCTCATCCAGGCTTTTCGGCGGGTTGCTCAGCTTGCTGCTGTCGTAGATAAAGGCAAAGTAGCCGTAATCAAACGGGACAAACGTGGTGTCCTGCCAGCCGTTCGGCACATCCAGCTTGCTGGTATCGAGCTGGTGCTCGGCCAGCAGGCCGGTATTTTTTGCTTCGCTGATCAGGTTGTTGTCCAGCCCCAGCACGACATCGGCCTGGGTGGTTTTGCCCTCCAGGCGCAGGCGGTTGAGGATGGAAACGCCATCGTCAAGGGCGACAAATTCCAGGTTACAGTCACATTGGGCTTCAAAGGCTTTTTCAATCGCCGGGCCCGGTCCCCAGTCTGAGGCAAATGAGCTGTAGGTGTAGACAGTCAGAGTCTCGTCGGCGGCCCAGGCAGAGCCGGCGGCCATCGCCAGGGTCAAAATAGACAGATGTTTTTTCACGGTGCGCTCCTGATACGCTTGCATCCTGCAAGAGAAGAAAATCGTTTGAGCGGCTTAGGGTTGAGAAGGGCTCGCGGCATCGTGCTGCGACTTGGAAAAGCAAAGGCACTTCAAATCATCTCAATTCCTACGCCAGCATGATCTGGTTCAGGTTCAATGGGTTCTGCGTAGGCAGTCTCAGTCTGAGCCGGGCTCAGACACCCCATGAGAACAGCCGGTATTGTAATCTGCCCGGCGGTGGGTTGCCAGCTTCTCGCAATCGTCCGGCCTACAAGCACGTTAGCGGGCTTCGTTCAGGGCCCAGTTATAGTCGTAACTGACACTGTTGAGCGTCACCGGTTTCCCATCCCGGTAGCGGTTGAGGTGGCGTTGCAGTTGGGCACGGGTGCCGAAATCGCTGCCGTACCAGTCATAGATCGATGACAGACGTACCCGGTTGCCGCGCACCGCCACGCCTTTGTCACTGTTGATAAAGCGTTTGGCGCTTTGCTCGAGCAGGGCTTCGGCATTGGCGGCAGTAAAGGCCTGCGGCTGGAGATCCGGGCAGCCGAGGCTGGCGCAGTTCACCACGTAGTGGATGCGCGGGTCCTGCCAGATCGGGCGCAGGATCCGGTGCTCAATGTCATTGAGGGTCAGGGCTTTGCCGTTGATGGTAATAACCTCTTCATCCCAGGGACCGAAGCTGAACAGGCCGCCGAGCTTAGTGATCGAGCTCACGGGGTAGTTGTCGAGGATCAGTTTGACGGTGAGGGCATTGTAGAGGTTGACCCAGTAGGCAAACTGCTCGCGGCGGTTGAGCTGACGTGGATCGCTTTGGCTCAGATCGCGCACATAGCGACCCAGCTCGTAGCGATCGCTGTCGCTGACCTGACGGTAGCGAAACAGGGTCTGGGTTGGTTGGGTGACAAGATATTTATCCAGCAGCTGTTGCCAGCGGCTGTGGTCAACCTGCACCGTGCTAGCGGCGTTATGCGGCTGCCAGTCCGGCCAGAGGTCGGCTTTGGGCGCGGCGAAAATAGCGGGTGATAAGCAGAGCAGGATCAGAGCAAACAGGGAGCGCATGGGGTGTCCTTCAGATTCTAAGCGGTTCAAAGGAAAAGACCTGCGGGCCGCTGTTTTCTTTCAGTTTTTTGGGACAGATGTTGCCAGCATTGAAAAAGCCCCGGCACGGTGGCCGGGGCGGATGATATCCGCAATCAGGCCAGAAATGCCGGAATATTGCGTTCATACTCGGCGATTTTGTCCTCATGCTGCAGGGTCAGGCCGATGTTATCCAGCCCGTTCAGCAGGCAGTGGCGGCGGAACTCATCGATTTCAAAGTGGTACTGCTTACCGTTGGCTGAAACCGTCATGGCTTCCAGATCCACGGTGATTTCAGCCCCTTCGTTGGCGGTGACGAATGTGAACAGCTCATCGACTTCGGCGTCGCTCAGGCGCACCGGTACCATCTGGTTGTTGATTGAGTTGCCGTAGAAAATGTCGGCAAAACTCGGCGCGATCATCACCTGAATACCGTAATCGGCCAGTGCCCACGGGGCGTGCTCGCGGGATGAGCCGCACCCGAAGTTCTCCCGCGCCAGCAGGATACTGGCACCCTGGTAGCGTGGCGCGTTCATCACGAAATCCGGGTTCGGCTGCTTGCCGGCATCATCTAAAAAGCGCCAGTCGTGAAACAGGTGCTTGCCAAAGCCGGTGCGGGTGACTTTCTGCAAAAACTGTTTCGGGATAATGGCATCGGTATCCACGTTGGCAGCATCCAAAGGAACTACCAGGCCGGTGTGTTGTTTAAATCCTGTCATTGTTTCGTTCCTTCTGAATTATGCGGTCGCGGCTTCTGGTTCCAGCGCGCGGATATCGACAAAGTGGCCGGCACATGCAGCAGCCGCGGCCATCGCCGGGCTGACCAGGTGGGTGCGGCCGTCGCGGCCCTGGCGGCCTTCGAAATTACGGTTACTGGTCGAGGCGCAGCGTTCGCCCGGGCCCAGGCGGTCGTTGTTCATTGCCAGACACATGGAGCAGCCCGGCAGGCGCCATTCAAATCCGGCATCAATGAAGATCTTGTCCAGTCCTTCTTGTTCGGCTTGTGCTTTGACCTGCTCAGAGCCTGGCACTACCAGTGCTTGCACATTCGGCGCGACCTTGCGGCCTTTGGCCACGGCTGCAGCGGCGCGCATGTCTTCGATGCGCGAGTTGGTGCATGAGCCGATAAAGACTTTGTCGATGGCAAAATCAGATAGCTTTTTGCCCGCTTCCAGACCCATATAGGCCAGGGCTTTGGCCGCAGAGGCCTGCTCGACCGGATCGCTGAAATCACTCGGGGCCGGGATCGGCTCATCGACAGCAATGACCTGGCCTGGATTCGTGCCCCAGGTCACCTGCGGCTTGATGTCTTTGGCATCCAGAGTCACCACGGCATCGTATTCGGCCCCTGCGTCTGTTTTCAGGGTTTGCCAGTAGGCCACGGCAGCATCCCAGTCGGCCCCGGTCGGGGCAAACTTGCGGCCCTGGACATAATCAAAGGTGGTTTGGTCCGGGGCGATCAGCCCGGCCTTGGCGCCCAGCTCGATGGCCATGTTACAGACCGTCATCCTGCCTTCCATTGACAGGTCAGTAATGGCCTCGCCGCAGAACTCAACCACATAGCCGGTGCCGCCGGCGGCAGTGGTTTTGCCGATGATTGCCAGCACGATATCTTTGGCGGTGATGCCCGGTGCGACCTTGCCTTTGACCTCGATCTTCATCGTCTTGGCGCGGGCTTGCTTCAGGGTCTGGGTTGCCAGCACGTGCTCAACTTCGGAGGTGCCGATACCAAATGCCAGCGAGCCGAACGCGCCGTGGGTGGCGGTGTGGGAGTCGCCGCAGACAATGGTCATCCCCGGCAGGGTGATGCCCAGCTCAGGGCCCATGACGTGGACGATGCCCTGGTACTTGTGGTTCAAGTCGTACAGGGTGACGCCGAATTCTTCACAGTTCTTGGCTAGGGTTTCCATCTGGATCCGGGCCATCTCGCCCGAGGCTTTAATATCTTTGGTCTGGGTCGAAACGTTGTGATCCATGGTGGCAAAAGTTTTGCCGACCTGGCGCACCTTGCGGCCTTTCTCCCGCAGGCCGTCAAAGGCCTGCGGCGAAGTCACTTCATGGACCAGGTGACGGTCGATGTACAGGATCGGGGTTTCGCCTTCCGCCGCGACGGCAACGTGGGCATCGTAGACTTTTTCGTAAAGCGTTTTCGGCGCTTTTGCTTCTGTGTTTGACATTGCTCGGGTGCTCCTCGTTCTGATTATGCTTGGCGGATGTAGGCGGCGATCTTGTCGCCCATCTCGCTGGTGGACAGTGCCGGGCGGGTACCGGCCAGATCGGCGGTCAGCTCACCGGCTTCCAGCGCCTGCGAGACGGCTTGCTCAATGGCGCGGGCCGCGGGCTCTTCACCCAGGCTGTAGCGTAGCATCAGCGCGGCGGACAGAATTTGCGCGACCGGGTTGGCAATATTCTTCCCGGCAATGTCCGGGGCGGAGCCGCCGGCAGGTTCGTACATGCCGAACTTGTCCTGGTTCAGGCTGGCCGAAGGCAGCATCCCCATCGATCCGGTGATCATCGCGCACTCATCTGAGATGATGTCGCCGAAGATGTTGGAGCACAGCATGACGTCAAACTGGGACGGATCTTTGATCAGCTGCATGGTGGCGTTGTCGATGTACATGTGGCTCAGGCTGACGTCCGGGTAATCCCGGGCGACTTCTTCCACTACTTCGCGCCACAGGATTGAGCTTTGCAGCACGTTGGCTTTGTCAATCGAGCAGACTTTCTTGTCGCGCAGCATCGCCGATTCAAACGCGATGCGGGCGATCCGCTCAATTTCATAACGGTGATAAATTTCGGTATCAAATGCCTTTTCTTGTGCGCCTTCGCCCTCGCGGCCTTTCGGCTGGCCGAAGTAGATCCCGCCGGTCAGCTCACGGACCACCACGATGTCAAAACCGCGCTCGGAAATATCGGCACGCAACGGCGAGAAGCGCTCCAGGCCGGCATGGATCTGTGCCGGACGCAGATTACAGAACAGCTGGAAGTGCTTGCGCAGCGGCAGCAGGGCACCGCGCTCGGGCTGATCATTGGGCGGCAGGTGCTCCCATTTCGGACCGCCGACCGAGCCGAACAGCACGGCATCGGCAGCTTCACAGCCTTTTAAGGTTGCTTCCGGCAGCGGGCTGCCGTGGTTGTCGATGGCAATGCCGCCGACATCATATTCGGTGCAGTTTAAGGTGAAGCCAAACTTGTCCTGGACGGCGTCCAGCACCTTGTGGGCTTGCTGCATCACTTCCGGGCCAATGCCGTCACCGGGTAAAACGGCGATTTGATAAGTACCTGCCATGGTTATACGGTCTCCATATGGGATTTTTGTTTAATTTGTTCAATTTGATCGGCACGGTGAATACTGTTGATCACGTGCAGCAGCGCCTGGCCGGAGGCTTCGACAATGTCGGTCGCCAGGCCGGTGCCGTGGTATTTGCGGCCTTTGTAGTTGGCGATGATATCGGCCTGGCCCAGTCCGTCTTCGCCTTCGCCCTTGGCGGTCAGGTCGAACTTATCCAGCACGATTTCATAGCCGGTCAGGCGGTAGATGCACTGGTAGAGGGCGTCGACCGGGCCGTTGCCGACCGCCGCTTCGCATTTCTCTTCTTCACCACATTGCAGCTTGATGCTGGTGGTGGCCATCACGCTGCCGGACTGCACGCTCAGATAGTTCAGCTTGTAGTAATCGTCTTCCTCACGCAGGTTGGCGAAATACATCAACGCTTCTAAGTCGTAGTCGAAGACCTGGCCCTTGCGATCAGCCAGCTTCAGGAAGTCGGCGTACAGGGTATCTAAGTCGTACTCGCTCTCGTTGTAGCCCATGGTGTCCATGTGACTCTTCACCGCGGCACGGCCGGAGCGCGAAGTCAGGTTCAGCGCCTGATTCTTCAGGCCGATGGACTCCGGGGTCATGATTTCGTAAGTATTCTTATTCTTCAGCATGCCGTCCTGGTGAATGCCTGAGGAGTGGCTGAAGGCATTGGCACCGACAATCGCCTTGTTGGCCTGGATCGGCATGTTGCACAGCTGACTGACCAGCTTGCTGGTGCGGGAGATCTCGTCATACTTGAGGCCGGTCTCCACCCCCAGCAGCTCGGCGCGGGTTTTGATGATCATCGCGATCTCTTCCAGGGCGCAGTTCCCGGCCCGCTCTCCGATGCCGTTGATGGTGCCCTCGACCTGGCGGGCACCGGCCTGAACCGCAGCCATGGAGTTGGCGACCGACATCCCCAAATCGTCGTGGCAGTGGACGGAAATCACGGCTTTATCAATATTCGGCACCCGGTTGAACAGCTGGGTGATGATGCCGCCAAACTCGCTCGGCAGGGTGTAGCCGACGGTGTCCGGGATGTTGACCGTGGTCGCCCCGGCGTTGATCGCCGCTTCGACCATCCGGCACAGGTTGTCAATCGGGGTACGCCCGGCATCTTCACAGGAGAACTCGACATCATCGGTGTACTGGCGGGCACGTTTGACCGCAGCGACACCCATCTCGATGACGTCGTCATAGCTGCGGCGCAGTTTGTCCTGAACGTGGATGGTTGAGGTAGAAATGAAGGTGTGGATACGGAAGGCTTCGGCGACTTTCAGGGATTCGGCTGCAACATCAATATCTTTGGCCACCGCGCGGGACAAGGCGCAGACCCGGCTGTTTTTGATGTGCCGGGCGATGGTCTGGACCGATTCAAAGTCGCCCGGTGAGGAAACGGGGAAACCGGCCTCAATCACATCGACGCCCAACCGCTCCAGCGCATAGGCGATTTGCAATTTCTCTCTGACCGTTAAGCTGGCGGACAGCGCCTGCTCGCCGTCACGTAAGGTGGTGTCGAAAATAATGACCTGATCATTCATGGCTGCTTCCTTTTTGTTGCCTGCCTGTTGTGTTTGCATCCGCTGCGCCGGCTCTTGATATAAAAAACCCGCGCTATTGCGCGGGTTTCTTGAATTCTTCGTGGTGTTTTCCACCCATCAGCTACCCGCGCGATTGTTCACGATAAGGAGGAGGCTAATGAGTAGGGAAAAACGTGTTTGCATGTTTTCAATAATATCCACAAAGTTGGTTAACAAATGAATACCAAATAGACAGGTTCACCGTCAACTATAAATTGAATAATTATTTAGTGGGTGCGGTTAATGCATTGATAAATAGGCCATTTAATCTGACCTTGCTGTGCGGCGGATGCGGCCTTCCGCTGCCGGATAGCCGTTCATTGCTCGTTTCGGGAAAATTCATCACTGCGGCGCTGCTGTTGAATTAAAGGGGGGCGACGCCCGGGGCCAGTTCGCGTATGTTATTCATCAAGTGATTAATTTATTGGAGCATACAGATGACGGGAAAAGCAGGACGGCCGGTGGGAGGCTCTGATGCCAGGGGACGGCTGATTGTCGCCGCCCGGCAACTGTTTGTCGCCCTGCCTTACGCCAAGGTTTCGACCCGGATGGTCGCCAGCCGGGCGGAGGTGAATGTGGCCCTGATCCGCTATTACTTCGGCAACAAGGGGGGCTTGTTTGAAACCATGCTGCGGGAGTCGATCGCCCCGATCCAGGCGGAGATGCAAAAAGCGGTGACGGTGGGTGGCGTCAAGAGTATCGGAGATGTGATGCGGACTTATTATCGGATCATGAGCCCGAATCCGGATCTGCCGAAACTGATCGTCCGCGCGATGATGATGGCGCCCGGGGATGTGCAGCGCGAGGCGATCGAGGGGGTCTTTCGCGACATTGTCCCGCTCGCCCAGTCACTGATGCTGGAGCAGATGCGTGAGCGCGGTATGCTGCGCACGGAGATTGAGCCGGAAATGGCCAAGATGACGATCATCAGCATGATGGTGTTCCCGTTTCTCGCGCCGCCGTCTTTGCTGGGGCTTCATGGGATCACGTTAGATGAGGACTGGCTCAATGCCCTGGCCGATCATAATGTCGCGGTGCTGACGGGTGGCATGATGGTGCAACCGGATGCGCGGCCGGAGCCCATGCCGGGCTCAGAACCAACCTTGAAGACATCGGCTTGAGCGGGCCTGCGGGGCTCTGGTCCTTGGCGATGGGATTTGTCATTGAGGCTCCTTGAAAACGTCACGGCTTTGTCATATCCCTTTTTTAGGCTGGGGATAATTGAGTCAGCGAAGGGTTTCATCATGACCGTTCTTGCACCGATACAGCGTTTTGATACCGCGTTTTCAAGTCTTTGTCTGTGCCACCGGTTTAATCGTCAGGTTGCGACCTTTAGTCGCGCGGTGTCACGCTCCGGAGATGGCCCTCTGTATGTGGCCTTCGGCCTGGTGGCCTGGCTGTTCGACAAGCAGCAGGGCGTCCAGGTGCTGACGCTCGGGTTGCTGGCCTTCCTGTTGGAACTGCCGGTCTACCTGGTGCTGAAAAACATGTTCAAACGGGAACGCCCCCGCGAGCTGCCCAGTTTTATCCAACCTTCTGACAAGTACAGCTTGCCTTCCGGCCATACCGCGGCCGCCTTCATCATGGCTTCACTCATCACCACTTTTTATCCCATGGCTGCCTGGATCGTCTGGCCCTGGGCGGTGATGGTCGGGTTGTCCCGGGTGCTGCTCGGGGTTCACTTTATTACTGATATTGTTGCCGGCGCCGCGCTTGGCCTGGTCTGCTTTGAGCTCGTGTTGGGGGCGTTATGAAAATACTTTACGGCATTCAGGGGACCGGGAACGGTCATATTTCACGGGCGCGGGAGATGGCCCGGGCATGTCGCCAGCTTGGCGTTGATGTGGATTACCTGTTTTCCGGTCGCCCCGCAGAGCAATATTTCGATATGGCCTGCTTCGGAGATTTCCAGACCCGCCGCGGCCTGACTTTTGTAACGGAAAACGGTCAGCTGAACCAATGGAAAACCCTGACCCATAACCGGCCGGGGGAGTTTGTACGCGATGTGCGTCAGCTGGATCTCAGTGATTATGATGTGGTGCTCAACGACTTCGAGCCGGTGTCGGCCTGGGCTGCCCGGCGGCAGAAGGTGCACAGTATCGGGATCAGTCATCAGAGTGCCTTTCTTTACCCGGTGCCGAAGAAAGATGAAACCGGGTTGGATCGGCTGATCACCCGCTACTTTGCTCCCACTTCCCAGCAACTGGGGCTGCACTGGCATCACTTCGGCCATCTGATCCTGCCGCCGATCGTCCCGCCGAGGCAGGGGCTCAGGGCCGACAGCGACGGCAGTATTCTGGTTTACCTGCCGTTTGAAGAGTTGGGCAAGGTGCTGGCGCTGCTGACTCGTTTTTCCCAAATCCATTTCTACTGTTACCATCCGGCGGTGAAAGAAGATCAGGAACTGGAAAATATCAGCATCCGCGCGCTCAACCGCGACAGCTTTCATCATCGCCTGCATTGCTGTGACGGGGTGATTGCCAACGGCGGCTTTGAGCTGCCTTCAGAAGCGATTGGGCAGGGGAAAAAGTTGCTGCTCAAGCCGCTGCACGGTCAGTATGAGCAGCAGAGCAATGTGGCGACGCTGGAACAAATGGGCCTGGCGCGGTCGATGGCCTATCTGGATCCGTCTGCCGTGCGCCAGTGGCTCGACAGCGATGCGGCCGGGGCGGTGGTGTTTCCGGATGTCGCGCTGGCGATTGCCCGCTGGGTCCTGGCCGGGGAGTGGCATCAGTCTGATGAATTATGGCAACAGCTGTGGCAGCAGGTGGAATTTCCGGACATGGTGCGTGAAGCGATGGCCGAATTTCATCCTTCGGTTCCGGAGCAAAGCCGACTTTTTTCAATCAGCGACAATTATTAATACTATTCTGAACGACAGCTTCAGCAGACGGCGGGGGCCGTTTTTCAGGGGGGAGAGCCCTGTTCTGAACATCATTCAACCTGTTTAAGAAAGATTTAGATAGTTTTAGGTTGTCTCTATCTATTTGTTTTTTATTGATTTACCTCCAGGTTTTCTTATCTGCTTCGTTTTTCCTTACATTTGCCGGCGCTCGCCTATTGGTTTCGTCAATCTATTTGAATAATACTTGTCTCACTCCGAGCATCAGTCTGGTGCTTAAGGGCGAAGGAGTCGCTCTTCATCTTGAATCCGGGGTGTATCGGATCTTTCCCCGGCAGGTATTTAAATAGAGGCGAACAATGACGCGAAGAAGTTCATCCATTCATCCGACGGATAGATTTGGCGCAGAGTCGACGCTGCGTGGCGTGGATCTGAATTTGCTGACAGTATTTGATGCGGTGATGCAAGAGCAGAACATCACCCGGGCGGCGCAAAATCTGGGTATGTCCCAGCCTGCGGTGAGTAATGCTGTCGCCCGGCTGAAGGTGATGTTTAACGATGAACTGTTCATCCGCCATGGCCGCGGGATCCAACCAACGCTTCGGGCCAAGCAGATTTTCGGCCCGATCCGCCAGGCGCTGCAGCTGGTTCGCAATGAGCTGCCGTCGTCTATTTTTTCCCCGGAAACTTCCAGCCGTACGTTCAAGCTGGCAGTGTGCAGTCCGTCCGATATCCGCTTTGCACCGCGGATCCTTAACCAGATTGCCGAACAGGCACCCAACCTGCGGATTCACCTGGAAGCCGAGTTCGATGCTGAGCTGCCGCAGAAAATGCGTTACCAGGAAATTGATTTCGTGATCGATTATGTCCGCTTTGATGAGTCGGGTTTTCGCAGCACTGAGCTGTTCAGCGATGAGCTGGTGGTGATTGCCGCCGGTAATCACCCCCGCCTGGGCGATGCGATCAGTGCCGCTGACTTTGCCGCTGAAAAACATGCGGTGCTTGCTGCGGTACCGGGCGTGAAGTTGTTTGCCGATCGGATTTATCACCAGCAGAGCCATTTCCAGGAAGCGTACCAGGGGGCCAGCCTGAGCAATATCATGTATGTGGTCGGCCAGTCTGATTTGATTGCCGTGGTGCCGCGCTGGCTGGCTGAGTCGGCCCGGGAATCTTTGCAGCTGAATATTCTGCCCTTGCCGTTTGAGCACGCCTATATCAGTGGCTACTTGAGCTGGCACGAATCCTCGGAAAAAGACAAAGGCCATATCTGGATGCGCGATCAGCTCCTGACCGTGTGTGGGGATACCACCGCCTGATCTCCATGCTTTGAATTTTCGGGCGCCCGACGGCGCCCCTTCTCTGAGCACAATCGCCTGCCACTCTCAATACGCTTGTCGTGAACCGGTGCTGGTTCATGCCCCGCTTTATCTCCCTGGTTAATTGCCTGACTTTTGCAAAGGCGGTGTATCTTTATACGGTTCTGACTGTCTTCCTGGGCTGGACTGAGATCAGACCAGCATAACCGTGCCCTGAATCCTGTTATTGATTGCCTTTTCTGCTGCCGGCGGTAGACTGCGCAGCTCTCATGAGCTTACAGGTGTAAGCCAAAGTAGCAGAATGTAGTTATGGCTAAACTTGATTTTCATATCGTCAATCGAATTCGTGCCCAGGTTGCCCGGCTGGGCGATCGGGCTGCCTTGCGGCATCAGGCCGCCGGCCAATGGCTGGATATCAGCTGGCGCGAATTCGGGGCGCAGATCCACCAACTGGCACTGGCGCTGGCCGGTCAGGGACTAAAGGTTCAGGACAAGGTCGCGATCTTTTCCAACAACATGCCGCGCTGGACCATCGCTGATTTCGCCACCCTGTATAACCGTTGTGTCACGGTGCCGATTTACCCGACCAACACCCCGCAGCAGGCGGCTTACATCCTCAATGATGCCGATGTCCGGGTGTTGTTTGTCGGCGAGCAGGCGCAGCATGATGCAGCGCTGGCACTGGCCGACGACTGCCCGCAGCTCGAGCGCATCGTGGTGATGGACGAGAGCGTGGTGCTGGCTGATCACCCGCTGGTGTGCCATTACCGCGACTTTATCGACACTTATGCGCCGCAGGCGGATGTGGCGGTGCTGGCCCGGCGTCTGGACGAGATCCGGATGGACGATCTGCTGACCCTGATCTATACCTCGGGCACCACAGGGACGCCGAAAGGGGTGATGCTCGATTATGCCAACGTAGCCTCGCAGATCGAGTCCCATGATCAGAAGCTGGCCCTGGATGAAGGGGATACCTCGTTGTGCTTTTTGCCGCTCTCGCACGTGTTCGAGCGCGCCTGGACCTTTTATGTCCTGCACCGGGGCGGCATCAACTGCTACCTGTCGGATACCAATCAGCTCAAAACGGCCTTGCCGGCGGTGAAGCCGAATGTGATGGCTGCCGTGCCGCGGGTATATGAGAAAATTTACTCTGCGGTCCACGACAAGGTCTCCCGGGCGCCGCTGCACCGGAAGGTAATGTTTACCTGGGCGGTCAATATGGGCGCGCGGATGGCGCTGGCGCGTCAGGAGTGTCGCCCGCCGTCCTGGCTGCTGCAAAAGAGTTACAACCTGGCCGACAAGCTGGTGCTGAGCAAGCTGCGGGATCTGCTGGGCGGGAACATTAAGTTTATGCCATGTGGCGGCGCCAAGCTGGATGAAAGTATTGGCCGTTTCTTCCATGCTATCGGGATCAACGTCAAGCTGGGGTACGGGATGACCGAAACCACGGCCACGGTGTCCTGCTGGGACGATCAGTGCTTTAACCCCGATTCGATCGGGATGCCGATGCCGGGTGCGGAAGTGAAGATCGGCGAGAATAACGAGATCCTGGTGCGCGGGCCGATGGTGATGCGCGGCTACTACAATATGCCGGAAGAAACGGCCAAAAACTTTACTGCAGATGGCTTCCTTAAAACCGGTGATGCCGGTCACTTCGACGAGCATGGTAACCTGTTCATTACCGATCGGATCAAGGAGCTGATGAAGACCTCGGGCGGGAAATATATCGCCCCGCAGGTCATCGAAGGAGCGATTGGTAAAGATCACTTCATTGAGCAGATCGCGGTGATCGCCGATACCCGCAAGTTTGTCTCGGCGCTGATCGTACCGTGTTTCGAAACCCTGGAAGCCCACGCCCGCGAACTCAATATTAAGTATCAGGACCGGCTGGAGCTGATCAAGCACACCCAGATCATTGAGCTGATTGAAAAGCGGGTGGTTGAGTTGCAAAAAGATCTGGCTCGCTTTGAGCAGGTGAAGAAATTTACCCTGCTACCGAAGGCCTTTTCGATGGATCAGGGCGAGTTGACCCCGACCCAGAAGTTGCGGCGGAAAGTGATCCAGGATCGCTACCATCAGCAAATTGAGGAAATGTACGAAGAGAGCCATAAGCGCTCGCCGCGTCCGCATTAACCGATCCCATGTCTTAATTAACCACGCCGGGCACCTGCCGGCGTGGTATGAGCGCGCCTCTGATGGCGTAGTCTCCCGCGCTGCCAACTTCCGATTCAGCACGTCCTGTGCATTTCCCATAGCGTGATTCTCTCAATATTGCCGTATTCCCAGTGTATGATCTTTGTGCGATGGAATCCCTGCCGAAGGAATTGGTCGGAATTCATCACGTTGCAGAGGAATACTGTGAACTGGTTTGGACCGATAGACTTGGTTGATAAAAAAACGTTACAGTTGTTTCGGGTTACCGGCGTTTGTTATGACTGACGCCGGCGAACATAGAAGAGACGAAAATGATTTCAACTTAGGCTAAAAATAAGCCCTAACTATGTGATATCAACCCGTATAGCTAATTGAATGAATGCTGGTGTTGGTGAGGGATCTTCCCGCCCGGTATTTTCTCCGCTTGCTTTCTGCGGTCGTGCTACCCAACTGCCACGTGTCGGGCTGGCCATCTCCTCCGGCTGTTCTGCACCATGCAGGTACGCCCCGGAAACGAACGGAAGAATTAGCTATATGGGGTGGTATACACGACCTGGAGGCAGAAAATATGGAAATGTTGTCCGGCGCCGAGATGATCGTGCGGTCCATGATTGATCAAGGCGTAAAACATATCTTCGGATACCCTGGCGGTTCAGTGCTGGATATTTACGATGCACTGCATGAAAAAAGTGATATTGAGCACGTGCTCGTTCGCCACGAGCAAGCTGCAGTCCACATGGCCGATGGCTACGCCCGGGCAACCGGGGAAGTCGGGGTGGTGCTGGTGACCTCAGGTCCCGGTGCGACTAACGCCGTGACCGGGATTGCCACCGCGTACATGGACTCCATTCCGATGGTCGTGTTTTCCGGTCAGGTGATGAGTAACCTGATTGGTAATGATGCCTTCCAGGAGTGTGACATGGTGGGGATCTCCCGCCCGGTCGTCAAACACAGCTTCCTGGTGCAGAACCCGGAAGACATTCCGGAAATTGTCAAAAAAGCCTTCTATATTGCTGCCAGCGGCCGTCCGGGCCCGGTGGTGATTGATATCCCGAAAGATATGCTGAACCCGGCAGAAACCTACCCGTACAAATACCCCGAGTCGATCGCGATGCGCTCGTACAATCCGACCACTCAGGGGCACAAGGGACAGATCAAGCGCGGGCTGCGGGCCTTGCTGTCTGCCAAGAAGCCGGTGTTGTATGTCGGCGGCGGCGCGATTATGGCGGAATGCGGCGAACAACTGCTGCAGTTGGCCGAGCGGCTCAACCTGCCGGTGGTCAGTACCCTGATGGGGCTGGGCGCCTTCCCGGGCACCCACCACAACAGCCTGGGGATGCTGGGGATGCACGGTACCTATGAAGCCAATATGACCATGCATAACTCAGATCTGATCTTCGGGGTCGGGGTACGCTTTGACGATCGGACCACCAATAACGTTGCCAAGTACTGCCCGAATGCCACGGTGATGCACATTGATATTGACCCGTCTTCGATCTCAAAAACGATTGCGGCAGATATTCCGATTGTCGGCTCGGCTGAAGCGGTGCTGAGTAGCATGCTGAAGATGCTCGACGAGCAGGACAGCAGCAACGATGGTGAGGCGATTGACAGCTGGTGGAGTGAGATTGAATCCTGGCGTGCCCGCAAATGCCTGAGCTATGCCACGGATAACGAGCGGATTAAACCGCAGCAGGTGATCGAAGTGCTGCACAAGCTGACCGATGGCGAGGCGTATGTCGCCTCCGATGTCGGCCAGCATCAGATGTTTGCCGCCCTGTACTACCCGTTTGATAAACCGCGCCGCTGGATCAACTCCGGTGGTCTCGGCACCATGGGCTTCGGCCTGCCGGCGGCCATGGGCGTGAAGTTTGCCCTGCCGGATGCCGAGGTGGTGTGTGTGACCGGTGACGGCAGCATCCAGATGAATATCCAGGAGCTGTCGACGGCGCTGCAGTACGACATTCCGGTGAAGATCATCAATCTGAATAATCGCTTCCTGGGAATGGTGAAACAGTGGCAGGATATGATTTACCAGGGCCGCCACTCGCATTCCTATATGGATTCGGTGCCGGATTTCGCCGCGATTGCCGAAGCTTACGGCCATGTCGGGGTTCGGATTTCCGATCCGGCCAAGCTGGAAAGCGAACTGGAAAAGGCACTGGCGATGAAAGACAAGCTGGTGTTTATCGACATCAGTGTGGATGAAACCGAACACGTGTACCCGATGTTGATCCGGGGTGGTTCGATGAGTGAAATGTGGCTAAGTAAAACGGAGAGAACATAATGCGCAGAATTATATCGGTCTTACTGGAAAATGAATCGGGCGCATTGTCACGGGTAGTTGGCTTATTCTCTCAGCGTGGCTATAACATTGAATCATTGACGGTCGCACCGACCGACGACCCAACACTGTCGCGGCTCAACATTACCACCAATGTTGAAAATGACGCGGCCCTGGAGCAAATCGAGAAACAGCTGCATAAGCTGATCGATATTCTCAAGGTCAGCAATGTGACGGAAACCGAGCATGTGGAGCGGGAGCTGATGCTGGTGAAGGTCAAAGCCAGCGGCTTTGCCCGGGCGGAAGTCAAACGCACAGCAGATATCTTCCGCGGCCAGATTGTCGATGTGACGGCTCAGATCTACACCATTCAGCTGGCCGGCACCAGCGACAAGCTGGATGCCTTTATTGCCGCGGTGGCTGAAGCGACGGACATCATAGAGGTGGCCCGCAGTGGCGTGGTTGGGATTGCCCGCGGCGAGCGTGCGCTGAAAGCCTGATCGCAAGACACCTTTTTGGATTGAACAGCCCGGCTCAGTTCTCCCTGAGCCGGGCTGTTTTGATCCCGGAAATCTTATACTCCGGTATCTGATTTTTGCGCCGGAAAGCTGTGCCATATTCGACTAAAGTCTAATAGGTGTCGCACGCATGTGCAGTGCAGGAAAGGTGTGCAGTCATGGTCAATAAGTTTCTGGTTCGGCTGACAACGCTGGGGTTGTTCTTGCTGGGATTTCAGGTCAGCGCGTTGTATTTTCTGTTGGCAGTGTTGCTGCTCAACACCCACCATAAGGAAATTTTCTGGTAATTTCACCCATGGTGGGAAATGCTGAGCACGATCAGAGGTAGGTCTTGATCATCTCGATGGCCCGCTGCGAGTGATTGCGCAGCAGCGTCTGGGCGGTTTGGATATCCCGGCTCAGCACGGCTTTCATCATGGCCTCATGCTCGCCGTGATTGTGGTAGTGTTCTTCGTAGCAACGGGTCTGGCTGGCCCAGATATGGCGGTAACGTTCAATCTGCTCGTAGACTTCGCGATACAACTCGAGCATCACGGTCGACTGGCTGCCGTCGAGTAAGGCGAGATGAAACTCACTGTGGCGCTTTTCCCATTCGTTGAAGTCGATATCCTGCTCGGCCGGGTTGAGGCGGCTGAGTTTATGGAAGCTGGTCAGGATGTTCAGCTCCCAGGCTTCACCACCTTGGTCGATGGCCTGGGAGAGCAGTGTTTGGGTCAGGAGCTGACTGGCTTCGAACAGCTCTTCCAGTTCGGCCACCGAGACCGGTGCGACCCAGCAGCCTTTTTGCGGCGCAAAGATGACATACTTCTTCCACGATAGCTGGACCAGGGCTTCCCGGATCGGAGAGGCTCCGACGTCGTATCGCGCTTTGAGCTCGGCAACGACAAGCTTTTGCCCGGGCGCAAGCTCGCCCAGCAAAATATCCTGCCGGATCATTTCCATGACTTTATTGGTTAACGTCGGGCTAGACACATGTATCCTCATTGTTCTCGTTTTTTCACCCGGCGTCGGTGCCGGAGGGGGTACAGGTAGCAAGTGTGGTGGTCGCTTGACGGCAATATCGTCGAGGATATCAGCGATTCGCGATACCTTTGGGGAATTTTGCTACAGGTTGAGTATACAGTTGATAGATTGACAGGGCGATAGATAAAGCGGTGTTCTGTGAGCGTTCCGCGAGAGGTAGGAGCTGTTGCGTTGCAATAAAAAACGGGAGCCGACCGGCTCCCGTTCTCAATGCTGCAGGTTCACATCGGCTGAAATTACAGGACGTGAACAGACGCGGTGTTGGTCGTGCCTGAAGGAACCAGTGCACCGGAGACCATCACCACGATATCGCCTTTGGCACCCAGGCCGGTTTCCAGCGCCAGCTCTTTGCCGCGGGCATAGAAAGCGTCGGTGTTTTCGATCGCGTCCACAACCACTGGCGTCACCCCTTTGGTCAGCGTTAGCTGGGCGGCAGTTTTCGGGTTCGTCGTCACGGCCAGGATGTTCGCGGTCGGGAAGTACTTACGCACAGAGCGGGCAGACTTACCGGCTTCTGTCGCGACCACGATCAGCGGCGCGTTCAGTTTCTCTGACGTATCCACGGCACCTTTACACACCGCTTCGGTGATGCGCAGGCGAGGGCTGTCCAGGCGAGAGCCCAGCTCAGCTTTCAGCGCGGCATCGGTACGGCCACAAATTTGCGCCATGATGGTCACCGCTTCAATCGGGTATTTACCCTTGGCAGACTCACCAGATAGCATGACTGCATCGGTACCATCCATGATGGCGTTGGCCACATCGCCGGCCTCGGCGCGGGTTGGGCGTGGGTTCTTGATCATCGAGTCCAGCATCTGGGTCGCGGTGATCACCATCTTACGGGCACGGTTACATTTCTCGATCATCATCTTCTGCGCGAAGATAACTTCTTCAACCGGGATTTCAACACCCAGGTCGCCACGGGCAACCATGATGCCGTCAGAGGCCTCCAGGATTTCATCGAAGTTATCCACGCCTTCCTGGTTTTCGATTTTCGAGATGATGTGAATGTTTTCGCCGCCGTTGGCGTTCAGCAGTTCACGGATCTCTCTCACGTCATCCGCTTTACGGATGAAAGAAGCCGCAACAAAGTCAACGCCTTGCTCACAGCCGAACTTCAGATCCGCTTTGTCTTTTTCAGCCAGTGCCGGTAGGTTGACAGAAACGCCTGGCAGGTTGACCCCTTTGTTCTCGCCCAGATCACCGTTGTTCAGGACTTTACACTTCACTTCAGTTTCTGTGGTTTCCAGGACTTCCATCTCGATCAGGCCGTCATCGACCAGGATGGTGTTACCTTTGGTCAGATCTTTGGCAAAGCCTGGGTAAGTGACGGCAACGCGGTCTTGGTTACCAATCACGGAAGTGTCAGTGGTGAAGGTGAACTCCTGGCCGGCAACCAGAGAGAAATCTTGTCCGTTTTCCAGCTTAATCGTACGGATTTCCGGACCTTTGGTGTCCAGAAGAATGGCAAGTTGCTTCCCGGTTTCCGCCATCACGTCACGCAGGTTCTGGATCCGCTGGCCGTGCTCAGCGAAGTCACCGTGCGAGAAGTTCAGACGCATCACGTTCATGCCGGCATCTGCCAGCTTGGTCAGCATCTCTTTCGATTCTGTTTTAGGTCCAATCGTACATACGATCTTAGTCTTTTTCATTGAGGATTGTCTCCGGACGAACTTTTACCCAAGGGAAATTTGATTCACTGATTTATACCTGAAAATGAAAGTTCATTTATGTTGAATAACGCCTACAAACTGTGGCGGAGTTCAAAGATTTTTAACTTTCAGCCTTCAGAACGCAGTGGTAAAACAAATTTTTCACAAAAAATATAGCCTTATGAAAGCATTGGGTTGCTTTGATAAGACCGTTCCTGTCTGGCTGGCGAACGCGTTATGCCTCCCTGCTTATGGTAAGGAGACTCGCATAACTTTGTGACGAGATGATGTTCTCCAGCCATAAAACTGACTAAGAAACAAGCTCGTCATCATAGCACAGCTCGGTTCTTTTATCACCTTGTGATAATGAGCAAGCTTTTTTGCCCATTTTAGCCAGTGTCGAAATTATCTACGTATTTCACAGATTTTTCTTGTTGTGTATCAATAGTTGGCTTATTTCTGCTCGGAAAACAAGGAAAGGTTAGCACTTTGTTTCTGTCTGTAAATTCAGTGTTTACATGGCATGGCTTTGCCATGGTACGAATGGCTGAAAAGTCGTGACGGGTTTCTCATCTTGAAGTGCTGTTTTGCAGGCGAGTTTGCCGGATCCTTGGACTGTCTCAGGTTTGCGCAGTTCCATGAAATGCTAATTGACTATTTTCATATCAAGCTGATGTGTTTTGTAATGAAGGTTGCCTGCCGGGGACTTGGTGGGTCTTCATCGGCATTGGCTGAGACTTGTCTATGAATCAGTCTAACCATGAGGAAGAAAGATGAAGCCTGATGTTATCCTGAGGGGGATAAAATATGCGCTGGGTGTTTCACTGCTGTCTTCGACAGCAATGAGTACTGCCTGGGCCTTTGACCCGCCCCCGAATACAGTACAGTTTCGGTTGGAAGGGTGTCGTAATGATGGCAACCCGACTTTGATTGCAGGTAGTAATACCTTGCCCAATACGGATGATAATTTTACTTGCCAGGATCCAGCTCCTCTGGGAGGGAATGACACCCCTTATACCACCGGGAACCTGGGTAAAGGTTGGCATGAATTGGATCTGGTGCCGCATCGCTTGACGACAACCAATGGCAACAGTTCGGGGAATGTGACCTATGACGTTATTATTGCCGCTGATCATGCCCTGGCCAGCGGAATTGAAGGTTACGATCAGATTTTTGATGTGCAGATTATCAAGGCCCCGGATACGCTCAATGTCTTTTCGGATACCAGTTGTAGCCTCGTCGTCGGAGCACAGCAGATCGATGCATCCGGGACGGTGACGGGTGGGATTGAAGAAGTCATTTATCGTCAGTTGACGATCACCCAGGGACCGGACACGACTTGTGTGATTGACTGGGCCAACCGGCTTGCTATCGGGGCCAGCCAGTTCAGTGGTTCATCGCTCCAGGCCTATATGTTTGAGGCCGAGAACTTCCAGACCGGCAAGCGCACCGTGCCTATCCCGGTCAAAGATATTGAAGCTGCGGCAGCGCGTAAAGACATGTCAGCAACCGAAGGTGGCGGCCTGGTGTGGAATGTGACCAAGCAGGCATCACCGGCCCAGGTCGATTTGGGCAATACCTGTGATGTTAGCGAAACCAATACCCAGGATGTGACCATCCGGGTGGATTGGGAAGTTCGTCCGACCGAGGCCGGCACCGTAGCGGTGGTGACCAATATCTATACCACCAACCCGGCATCGCGGGATATTCTGGTGGATGTGACGGATACGCTGACAGGCAACGGCACCCCAGCTGTGAATGATGTCGCTACCGCTGAAGATGTCCCGGTGCCGGCAGGCAGCGAAACATTGGTGCTGACCCACTTATTTGATGCGCCGGCAGATGCCAGTGACTTGAGCGATACCGCGGTTCTGACTTTTATCGACCCGGCGACCAATGAGCCTTTTGCTGAAACGATTGAAGTCACGTTCGACCTGCCGAATAGTGACATCCAGCCTGGGTCGCAAACTGAAACGACCGCAACTATTTCGGATACTGAGCAGATTGTCGGTGACGGCCTCAGCTATGCGGTGGCCAGTATTGCCGGCGGCAGTGCCAGCGGAACCTTTAGTGACAGCTACAGCCTGGGCACTTTCCTGACTGAGTCTGATCCGAACCTGGTATGGACTTCGGAGGAACAACCATCCGGGACTTGTGAGGACGATAACGGCTGCCCGGTCGGGTTTGTCGAGTTCACCAAAACCATTGCGGCGGCGGCGGTGACGACCACCAACGGGACGCTGTCTGACTGGGCGCTGCTCACCGCTGCTAACGGTGCAACGGCATCAAGCGGTGACGCCAATAGTCCGGTTTCGATTCTGGTGACCGCTGCTGCGCTGGTGGACCTTGACGTTGAGCTTACCATTCCGGCGGCGCAAGACCTGACGTGTAATGTGGAGGTGAAAGACAGCGGCAATAACGTGGTTCAGAACTTGGAGTTTGAGTTTGATGCTCTTGGTGCAACGACCTTGACCGAAACCGCAGAGGATATCGAGCCGGACAGCTATACCGCGACGGTCACCAGCTGTGGCAACTTGGTCGGTACCACGGTCAAAACGATTGATATGACCTTGCCGGCGCAGCCGACGCTTGCCGACTGTACCGATACCCTGTCCTTTACCCTGGAAGCACCTGAGCCTGATGATCCCGTGCTTGCTGCGGTAAATAAGGTGACGTTGCCGGCCGGCTTTGAAAGCGGTTGGGAAATGACCCTGCAAGGTCCGGGGCTGCCTCCCGGCGGGATCACTTTGAGCACGGACGGCGATCCTGCAACGTTTGAAGTGTTCCAACTCAATAACAGTAACTTTGAGCTGCTGGACGGTGATTACACCATTACCGAAACACCGCAACAGGGCTGGGCGCAGACATCCAGTAGTGGTTGTTCGTTTACGGTGGATACGGCGGCAGATGCCGGACAGACCAAACAGTGCGTGATCACCAACCAGAAACTCGGGAAGATTGTGGTGAAAAAGCTGACCGAGCCGAAGTATGGCACCGGATTTAGCTTCACTCATGATATTGGAAGTAATGGTACCCCCTTCTCGCTCGATCATGGCCAGATGGAGATGTTTATCGACGTGTTGCCGGGGACATACACGGTGACCGAAGATGATCCGAGCCCGGCCTTCCAGCTGACGGGTTTAACCTGTACCGAGTCTGAAGTTGAAAATTCGACCCCGAATCAGGCTACACGGAGCGTCGAAATTGAGCTGGATCCGGGTGAGACGGTGGAGTGCACCTTTACCAACCGTGAAAGCGGGATGGTGAAAGTGATCAAAAAAACCAACGGGTATATCACCGATGATGTCTGGCACTTTACCCTGACCGGTCCCGGGCTCAATACGGCGGCACAAACACCACCCGCGCACTTTGACTTTGACGGGGCGAAGCTGATCCCGGGTGAAGTCTACACCCTGTGTGAAACGGATATCCCGCATGGCTGGCATCCGGTCTGGTTGATGGATTTCAACAAAGACGGGTATCCGGAAACCCTTCTGGATGAGCTGGAAGGGGCAACGGATGCGCCGGTTGACCCTTATACGGGGATCAGCCTGGTCTACAAACCAAACGGGGAGACTCAGTACGGTGGCTATGGAAGTTACGGCAGCTATGGCAGCAGCCCTGAGCCGGAAACGTACTGTGTCAACTTTACGGTGAAACCGGGCCAGACCCTGAAGATGGTGATCGACAACATGCAGTACCTCGATTCCTATGATCCGAAGCCGAAAGCCTGTTACGACAAGCCGATCAATGATCGCTACGTGACGCATGAGATGGTTGATGGCAAAGGGTATCGGGTGGGTTACTACCCGGTCGATAGCTGTGACAAGCTCTCGGGATTGCTGGACTATGACTCGAGCAAGGGCAGCGCGGATGATTTGGCGACCAAGCTAATGCATGCCACGCTTAGTCGTGATCTGGGTTATCGGACCTGTGATCAATCGGACCGGGTGATGAAGCGGGCCCAGCGGATGCTTGAGCAGGGCGGCTATTCGCACCTGGGATATCATCCGGGCAGTTGGGATAGCTATACCGCTGGCAAGCTCGCGACTAAGCTAAATCGCTATAGCCAGCACCGGTTATGTGACTAACGGTTGTCATCATGTGCCATGGGCTCAGCTTAGGCTGGGCCCATTTTATTGTGCGCCGAGCATGGCGTTGTTCTAGGAGGTGAAAGTCCTCTACGGGCTCAGTCGAGCGAGAACCGTTAGCCTATGCAAGGGTGCCCACCGTGAGGTGGGATCTGAAGGAAGCAAACGGCAAAACTTGGGTGTGACGAACAGAAACCTGATAGTAGGCCAGTACAACTTGGGTAACCTAGCAATATATAGAACAGCCCAATGCCTCGACGGGAAGTGTGTACGGGTAAATCAGGCACAGCCAAGGGAAAGAACAACGTCTTACCTCGGGAGATCTTACGACCTGTCTCGGATGAGACTAATACAACAGTGATGTTGTGTGACGGGTAATAAGAAGTCAGCAGAAGGCATAGTACCTTGGGGAAGTACAACCCAAGGGAAGGCCGGAACTGAATATATCAAGAAGCAGTCACTAGACACTCAATCATGTGGGGTCATAGCAAGATGAACAACATCTCTACGTACTACTGGGCAACACCGCAAGTGACGCTCATGGCCACGAAGAATGACAAGCATGATCGGCGTAGACAGGAGGACGAGTCTTGGTGACCTCAACTCAGTTGATGGAGCGGATCTGCTCCTCAACAAATCTGAACCAAGCCCTGAGAAGAGTGAAGAAGAACAAGGGATGTGCTGGGGTTGATAAACTCGACATAACAGCGACTATCTCGATGCTTCGGCAGTCTTCTAATGGGCAAGCGCTCCGCCAGAGCCTTCTGGACGGGAGCTACCAACCGCAACCCGTTCTGGGTGTAGAAATTCCCAAACCTAGCGGGGGAGTGAGGCAGCTAGGTATCCCAACTGTACTTGATAGGGTAGTCCAACAGGCCATTACCTCAGTACTGACAGATATCTACGAACCTCAGTTTTCAAGCAACAGTTATGGGTTCAGGCCTAACCGCAGTGCCCACCATGCATTGGTGGCAGCAAGCCACTACATCAGGGAGGGGCGGGGTTATGTAGTCGACATAGACCTGGCG
Organism: Photobacterium atrarenae; assembly: GCF_024380015.1. Classification (NCBI taxonomy): domain Bacteria; kingdom Pseudomonadati; phylum Pseudomonadota; class Gammaproteobacteria; order Vibrionales; family Vibrionaceae; genus Photobacterium; species Photobacterium atrarenae. The sequence goes on along the minus strand of NZ_CP101508.1, from coordinate 3,028,734 downwards.
AAATACTTCGATACTGTGAACCACGATAGACTGATGCACAGGCTATCGGAGGACATCACAGATAAACGGGTCCTGAAGCTGGTCAGGTCATACCTACAGGCAGGCATAATGCGAAACGGGTTAGTTGAGCAGAGGCAACGAGGGACGCCACAGGGTGGACCATTATCTCCGCTGCTATCAAATATCGTATTAGATGAGTTGGATAAAGAGCTTGAGCGAAGAGGGCATAAGTTCTGCCGATATGCAGACGACTGCCAAATCTACGTGCACAGTGAGGAAGCCGCCAATCGAGTAAAAGCCTCAATCACGGAGTTCTTGGAGCAGAAACTGAAACTCAGGGTTAACCGTGAGAAAAGTGCGGCAACGAGAGTGACAGAGCGGACTTACCTAGGCCATCGCTTTCAACGAGATGGAAGCATCCATATCTCGAAGACAGCACAAACTCAGATGAAGAAGCGAGTGCGTCAAATAACGAAGCGGAATCGAGGGCGAGAGTTGAAGACAGTCCTAGTCGAACTCACTCAATACCTAAGAGGTTGGCAACACTATTTCAAGCTTGCCATACGGAAAAGCGCGATGCAGCGCTTGGATGAATGGATAAGGCGGCGCTTACGGTGCTATCGCCTCAAGCAGCGCAAGCGCAGATACAGCATAGCGACATGGTTACGCCAAGAGGGTGTAAGCGAACGCAATGCGTGGAAGCTGGCGATGTCAGATAAAGGGTGGTGGCACTTGGCTTTATCGCCCCAGCTCAATCAGGCCATGCCAATGAAATGGTTCAAGGATATGGGTCTGTACTCGTTGCGAGATGGGTACGAGTCACTGAAAATATATTCGGAACCGCCGTATGCGACCCACGCTTGTACGGTGGTGTGAGAGGACGGAGGCCGTGAGGCCTCCTCCTACTCGATTTCCCTGGATGTTGCCGAAGCTCTGGGAAAACCGGTACGCCGCATTACAGCGGACTGTTGCTCGTAAGCCAGTCTGTTTCACAATAAACCAGGTGGGCGCTTGGCTCGGCAGCCAGCGTGACTGACTGGCCTTGCATGGCCTGCTGATAGCGAATGCGACGGCGCTGGTCGTCCGGCTGCCATTGCTCCGGCTGCTGGCGACGAAATTGATCCAGGACGTTCACTGCCTCTGCGGCTTGGCCGGTTTCAAAATAAGCCCGGGCCAGATACACCGCCTGGAGGCGGGTGAGCACGGGATACTTGGCCATGGCGATCACCGCGTCATAGTCCTGTTGTGCCAGAAAAACCCGCATTTTTGAGTAGCGGATATAAGCCAGGGTCGTGGTCATGCTCTGCTGCTTGGCCAGGCGTTCGGCGTGCTGAAACGCGGTGATGGCACCATCGTAAGCTTGCCGCTGGGTTTGGATCCAGCCGAGGAACAAGTGGATACCGGCCTGCATCTGGGGCGGTGGTGGCGGGGTTTGCGTCAGCAGGGTTTGAAAAGCACTGTTCGCCCGGCTCAGTTGAGACGGATCCGGACCGTGTCCGCCGCGCTCCCGCTGATCCAGGCCTTGATCCATGGCGGCAAAGGCACGGTAAAACTGGCTGTCCCGCGCCAAGGCGCGAGCGCCGAGGCTGGCGGCAATCTGGCCGGCTTCTTTAAAAAACAGATCGGCCTCTTCCCCTTTGTGGAGCTGCATCAGGTAAAAGCCCTGGTAGATCAGCGCCTGGGCCAGCTCATATGGCTGTTGCAGCTGCCGGTAGCGCGTGATGGCATCTGACAGCGCGGCCTCACGTTGTGCCAGTGGGAAGGTATAGTTCTGGGCAATGGCCAGTTGGGTTGCTGCCAGCATGGGTTGATCATTGAGTTGGCGGTAAAAGTTGAGTGCTTTACGCAGGCGCGGTTGGTTGGCAAGCAGATCAACCGTGGGGCTCTTTTCCAGCCCTTCATTGGCCGGGTTGCCGAGATAGAACTGTTTGTCCGCATCCTGGCGCAAGGCGTGGCTGTCGCCCAGTAACTTGACGAGCTTGGCGGTGTCTTGCTGGTGCCGTTCCCAGTCCATGCGGTTCCAGGCCAGCTGGGCACTCAGTTGGTAAGCCCGGACTTTCAGTATCGGGTTGTCCGCCAGTTCTGCTGCGGCAATGGCCTGCTCGGTCCGGGCCTGGGCGTTTTCCTCCCCGCTTCGGTAGCTGAGCTCACTGAGCCAGTAGGCCTGCGCCGCACGCAGGGCGTGGTCATGCTGCAGCCGGGATTCCGACAAGGCGGCGAGGTGCTCGCGGGCCTGGTCCCAGTCTCCTAACAGCAGATCAACCTGGGCGAGCTGAATCCGGGTCCAGTCATCTTCCGGTTTCAGGACGAATGCGGCCTGGAAATATTTCCGTGCCTGGTGCGCGCCAGCGGTCTGCAGCTGGTGCCGCCCCTGCGCCAGCGTTTGGACAAACATAGTCGACTCATCGACCGGCGGTGGTGCGGGCGCGTATTGCGGGTTGAGCATCAGCTGCAACTGGCGGCTGATCGCCTGGGTTGCCGCCGCCAGTGACGGATAAGCAATACTGCCTTGCTGGACAGAGCCGTCGGCATAGATCAGTTGAAAATCCAGTACTTGCTGGCCGTTGTGCAGCCGGACACTGCCGGATAAGGCGACCCGGTGGTGTTTCTGCTGCAACAAGGTCCGGATCTGGCCCGGCAATGCTGGCCAGCTCAGTTCATTGTCCAATAACCACAGATTGGCCATCGCCGGCAGCGTAATGGGTTGCTGGCCCTGCTGGCTCAGGCTCACCCCGAGCATATCTGCCAGACCCAGCGCCATCCAGTCAAACTGCGGATCGCCGGTCTCGTTGAGAAGGGGTAATACCAGCAAAGCGGATGCCTGTTCGGTGGGTACGGGCTGAGACGTCGGAAGCAGGCGCCAGGCCGATACCGCGACCACCAGGCACATCAGGACACTGGCAGTAATGGCCAGGACGGTGCGTTTGCTGCGCCGGGGCTTGTCAGGCGCTGTGGAGACCGGCTTTTCTTCTGTGGGGCCCGGCGGCTCGGTGACGGGACATATCCACTGATAGCCCCGTTGCGGGTGCGTTTTGATGAACCGGGGCGATTGGGCACTGTCACCCAGCGCCTTGCGCAGCTCCCGGATGCTTTGGGTCAGGGAGTTTTCCCGGTATTCACCGTGCTGCCACAGCGCATCCAGTAACACCTCTTTGCTGATCACTTCCCCGGCATGGGCGAGCAGGTAGGCCAGGAGCTGGCCGACTTTATGGCGCAGATAAACCGTTTCTGGCTCCCCCGACGGGGCCGTTAGGCTCAGTGCACCCGAAGCGGGGTCAAAAACAAATGAAGCGAAGTGATAACGAGTCATCCGGCGTCCATAGGTGAATCAGATTGAGCTCATATTCTACGGTCGAATGCCTGTAATTCAATGTTTTTAACTATTTATGTGAAATAGTAACCTGTTGTTTATCAATGGTTTGTTTTCATTTCATCTCTATTTCACCTCGATTTTATCCCGATTTCATATTTTCCCGTCCGGGCTTGGGTATAACTGGCTTCAGGTTTTCCAGAGAGGACAGAGTTGGTCATGGAAATGGTAATCCAGCAAGCGCTGATGACTCAGCAATACGGAATGTGGGTGGTGGGCACGGTGTTTCTGGCCGGGCTCCTCACCAGCCTGACGCCCTGTGTGTATCCCATGTTACCGATCACGGTCTCGGTGGTCGGTAGCCAGGCGAAAAGTCAGAAGCAGGCGGCGATTTTGTCGTCGGCCTATGTACTCGGCCTTTCCCTGGTTTATGCCCTGTTAGGAATGTTGGCGGCCAGTACCGGCCAGTTGTTCGGCGCAGTCGCCAGCCACCCGCTTACCCTGGTGGTCGTGGCGCTGTTCTGCCTGCTGATGGCTGCCTGGATGCTGGGCTGGATCCGGCTGCCTCATTTTGGCGCGGATCTGGTGTCATGGTCTGGCATCCGTAACCCGCTGCTGGGCACCTTCGTTGCCGGGGCCTGCTCCGGGTTGGTGATGGCTCCTTGTACCTCACCGGTGCTGGGAATGTTGCTGATGTACGTGGCTTCGGCAGGCGACCCGTATTGGGCTGCCCTTTTAATGTTTGTGTTTGCCATCGGCATGAGTGCCTTGCTGGTGCTGGCCGGTTGTATCAGTGGCGCACTGACGATGATTCCGCGCTCCGGTCCCTGGATGAATGGGGTGAAGTGGTTGATGGCGTCCCTGATGGCAGGGTCCGGAGTTTATTTTTTGTATTTGGCGTTATAACAAGGAGAAATGATGAAGATGACGATGTATGTAGCCAAGCCGTTGAGCGGCTGGATCCTGTCTGCCTGCCTGCTGGGCGGGAGCTGGACAGCCGTGGCTGAGCCGCTGGTGGTGGGGCAGCAGGCGCCGGCATTTGAAGTGACCACCCTGGACGGGCGGACGGTTGATCTGCAGGACTATCGCGGCAAGAAGCCGGTGTATCTGAAATTCTGGGCCACCTGGTGCAGTTACTGCAAAGCGGAAATGCCACACTTTGAATCGATTTACCAGCAATATGGCGATGCGATCGAAGTGCTGTCGGTCAATATCGGCCTTAATGACTCCGTCGCCAATATCGAGCAGTTCTATCAGCAGCACGGCTATCAGCTCCCGACGGTGTTTGACCGCAACGGTGAGCTCAGCCGCAAGTATCAGGTGGTGGGGACGCCCTACCAAGTGCTGATCGACAAGCAGGGCAAGATTGCCTACCAGACATTTCTCGCCACCGATCAGCTCGATGACTTGGTGTCCTCGTGGGGCCGGACGGCTGCAGCCACATCAGACAGTTATCAGCAATAAGGAGTGCCGATCATGAAGACTCAACTAAACCGACTTGTCGGCCTGACTTTGCTGGTAATTGCGCCGATGTCCCAGGCGATGGCCGCGCCGCCGGAAGCCAAGTCGTTTGATGTGGCTAAGCTTTTAGCTAAGCAGCCGACGATTCAAGGTCAATCTCTGGCGCTGCCTGAGCACCAAACGGCACACCTGGTGTTTATGGATATATGGAACAGTTACGCCGGACAGGGCGCTGAGCAATTTGTCGCGACCCTGCCGGAAGATTTCCTGGAACAGAGCCAGCAGATCTGGATCCAGCCGGAGATCAATGTCACGACGGCGCAGCTCAAAGAGTTTCAGAGCTATTATCCGACCGTTGCCCCGCTGGTCCTGGATCGCTCCCAGCAGTGGCTGCGGCAGTTTCAGTTCTGGCAAACCCCGTCCCATGTGCTGATTGAGGACGGGAAGGTGGTGTTTCAGGGCGATAATGCGGCGCTGCTGCGCTACCTGAATCAGGACGCGCCGCCAGAGTCGTCTGAGCAAACGCATGCGCTGACACAGGCTCCGGCCCAGGTTCAGGCAGCGGCCCCTTCCGTTGGAAAGCGGGTTTATCATGCGCCAGAGCCCGGTGATCCGGCGCCGTCATTTTCGGTCACCACCCTGTCCGGCGAGACACTCTCTCTGGCAGAGTTGCTGAAACCGGCAGCGGATGCGCAGCCCGTCAGCCTGCTGTTTATGGACGCGCTGTGTCCGATGCCGCAATTTCCCGATTGTGAGCAGAAACTGGCGCAGTGGCGCGCGCAGGTTCAGGATTCACCGCAGCGACAATGGGTCGGGGTGATCAGCGGCTTCTATATCGATGAGTCGATCGCCCGGGCATTTGCCGAAAAGCATACCCTGGATGTACCAGTCGTGTTTGATGTAGATAATCAGCTCTTCCAGCAATACGGGGTACATGCCACACCGTACCAAATTGATATTGGCGCTGATGGTAGCTTGGTCTCGCGGGGCGAGCAGATCCGATAGTCGAAGCCATCTTTGAAACGGCAAGCTAAGCCGGGGCGATCATGAATTGGATTGCCCCGGCGGCTTTGATTTTGCTGTGTTTTACCTTGGCGGCCCTTGCCAGATTGCTTATGATGCAACCTGATTGATATCAAGGAAGAGATGAGACCATCATGCCCGCGATCCCGCTGCCGTTTGTGATTACGCTGTTGTTGCTCCTCCTGGCCGCGCAGTTGCCCCGCGAGAAGGGGCGGACGGTTGGGCCTGCCGTCGCTTTTCTGAGTTTCTGCGCCTTGATGGCCGCCTGCGTCGGGTTGCGCTGGCATTATCAGTGGTCCGCGATGGCGATGGTTCAACCCGTGTTGGCGGTGTTGCTGCCTTCGCTGCTGTGGCTCTGTTTTACCCAAATGATTGGCTATGCTGCCCCCGGGCGATGGCTGAGCGGATTGCCGGTAGGACTCCTTCCGGTGCTGGTGTTCGGTCCGGCCGGATTGCAGCAGGGAATCGATGTGCTGATCAGTCTCAGCTATTTCGGCCATGCTGTGCTGCTGTTTCGGCTCTCCCGCCACTCGAGCGATGATTTTTCCCGGGTGATGCTCAGTCAGGCACAGGCAGTACCGGGACTCTGCCTTGGCGCTGGGGGATTTCTGTTGTTATCGGTGGTGACCGATGTTGCGATCACCCTGGATGCCTGGCTGAGTCAGGGACAGTACCTCATTTGGATCCTGACGGTGTCGCAATCACTGATTGTTACCGGGCTGAGCTATGCCATCATTGCCGTCAGTCGGATCACGGCTGAGGCTGAGCCTGAGACGTTGGCGCTTGAGCAACGGGAAATCGGGGGGCGGGAGACTGGGCCGGATGGCGGGCGAGACCGCGTTGCGGTGACCGCAACCGCAGCGACTCCGCTTAAAGGCGCGCCCGAGCCCTCGGCTGCTGTGGTGAAGCCATCGACGACCAACGGGGGCGAAGACGATCTCCGGATCATGCATCGCCTGACCACGCTGTTGCAGGCGCAAACGCTCTACCTGGATCCGAACCTGACCCTGGCGCAGTTAGCGCGAAAAGCCGGGATCCCGGCCCGGCAGATCTCTGCGGCGGTCAACCGCCAGAGTGGGCTTAATGTTTCGCAATGGATCAACCAGTACCGGATTGAAAAAGCCCGGCAATTGCTGAAAGAGACCGATTTCAGCATTACCGAGATTTACGGCATGGCCGGGTTTAACACCAAGTCCAACTTTAACCGCGAGTTTTCCCGTATTACGGCAATGACGCCGAGCGCCTATCGTCGCTCGGCGGCCATCAGCTCTTAGAGGTGCCGGGCAAGAAAATCTGTCACGTGGCGCGCAATGGCCTGATGCTCGATCGCCCGGGTGGTGCCCGGGACGGAATCACATACCTTGCCCTCACCGGGGGCCTCTTCCTCGACAATGGCTTTGCCGCCAAGCTTGCAGCGGCCCATAAAGGTGGCGTGGGTGGCGTTGGCCAACACCTGGTAATCGGTAAGGCGCGGATCAAGATGTTTGGCCAGATAGCCGGACTCCAGCGCCTGCGGTAGGTTGTGGTTATTGACCCCGGCGGCCAGGATCAGCGTCGGCACCGTGATCGCGCGCAGGCTCTGCGGAGTGAAGCTGTTGGCAAGGCCCAGATCCAGGCTGATGATGGCGGTAATCCGCGGGTCGTGTAGCCCGAGGTTTCGGCTTCGTCCTAGTGAGTCGCTATCTTGCGCCAGCCCCAACTCCCTGACTAAACTGCAACCATTGCTCAGCCCGGGCTCCCGGCACTGGCGGGCCAGGTGCGTGCTGCTGACTTGGCCACCGGCGAGACTGATGACCGTCCAGCCGCCCTGGGAGTGGCCGAGGGCGCCGATGCGGCGGGGATCGATGTGGCTGCGGTAGGCCGGGCTGACGAGCAGCCAGTCCAGGGTACGCGACAGATCCCTCGGGCGCTGCCACCACTGGGCTGCTTGCGCCGGGTCGGTGTCGAAGGTTGTGGTGCCCGGATGATCCGGCGCAGCGACCAGGTAACCATGCCGGGCTAAGGTCGCCGCCAGCCAGTTCAGGTTGCGCCAGTGGCCCCGGTAACCGTGTGACATCAGGATCAGCGGCAGCGGTTCGGGGGCAGAGAGCCTGGCTTCTTTCAGCACCGGGATGCCGTGGAAAGCCGGGTTGTCGCCGAGTTTGACCGGCTGGCCGGAGTGAGGTTGGGCCGGGTACCAGAGGCTGACAGTCAGCGGCCGCTGCGTTTGAGCATCTTGCAGGCGGATTTGCCGGAAGCCGATATCGTTTTCTGTGGCTTCGCGTGTTTCGGGTGTTTGAGCGTGGTCTACTGCGGGCGCATCATTTGACGCCGCAGCAGGGTTACTGATCAGCAGGAGTGCGAGTAGGGTGATCCAGAGCTGTTTCATAGGTGACCTCAGGCGTGGTGAATGTGAGGTCATTATCCTAATAATCTGATTTTAAAAGACCTGGAACACGATGGAGGACGTCCTGAATCCTGTTCCTGGACGTATGACCGCCGGAACCCGGTTCCGGCGGGGTGGGTATGATGTTGATGGTTTTCCGGGTTAGGCCGTGATTGGTCCCGGCTTGCGAACCTGGGTCATCAGGTTGTCGTTCCAGTCGCCCTCGACCTGGAAGTGCGCTGCGGCACCTAACAGGATGGCCTCGATCAGGTTGTGGTTCACATAGGCATACAGGCCGGGCTGGTGGAACGTATACAGCGCTGCGGCTGCGGCGCCGCCCGGAATATGCCAGGTTTCAAGGTTGGTGGACGGCCGGTCGGTGAAGGAGCCCGCAGTCCAGACCAAATCGCCATGACCCCCAATCAGGTGAGGCCGGGTATCGCGGTTGGCCTGTGAGTGAATGATCAGCACAGATTCACCGACTTTGGCTTTCAGGGCATTCTTACCGGTCAGGGCACCAACCGCACCGTTGAACACCACATGGCTCGGCGTGAGGGTTTTCATCACTTCCAGCATATCAGTCATACCATGCATCAGGGAGTCGTATTGCTTATAGGTGCCGTTGCTGTGTTTCGGCAGGTAGAAGTCCTGCTCACCGACGTAATAGGCGTGATCGTAGCGGACCGGATTGCCGTTTTCATCTTTCAGGCCATCGCGCGGGAGTACCATAATGGCGCCGTTCATCCCGGAGACGACGTGAAACGGGATCATCGGGCCGCCCGGAGCACAGTGATAGACGAAGGTGCCGGCCTTGGTGGCCCGGAAGCGAAACACTACTTCTTCGCCGGGCATGACTTCGGTCAGCGTACCACCGCCCATCGCGCCGGTACTGGCGTGAAAATCGATGTTGTGTTGCAGCTGGTTGCTGGCCGGGTTGACCAGCGTCAGCTCAATATAGTCATCCTGGTGGCAGACAATAAGCGGCCCCGGTACGCTGCCATTGAAGGTACAGGCCCAGACTTTGGCACCCTGATCGACTTCAATCAGCTTCTCTTCCACTTCCATCCGTACTTCGATCACTTTGGGCTTGCCGGTGGCCACCTGATCATGCTCAGGAACAAACGGCGGCTGGACCAGTTCTTGCTTCACACGTTGTAATGACGCGATGTCGACATCCGGAATTGGCCTGAAGGCTGCCGAGGGTGAGGCCTGAGCCGACGCGCTGCCAAATGCGGCAATGGTGGCAGCACCGACGGCTGCGGCAGTTGCGCCTTTAAAGAAATCACGGCGGGTGGTACTTTCGAGTTGTTCCGGGCGAGTAGCGAGTTTTTCAGACATAGTCACGGACTCCATTGTAAGGATCATCAAGATGCCGGCATGGGGGTGTTCGTGTTGTACAGAATGTGGCAGCTTTGCTATTCGGTGGAATATCAGCATGCTCTTTGTCTCAAATATCCTGCACTTATGCTTGTCGGCATCAACAAAGGTAAGCAGAAACACTACAGCAAGGAGTATGCCACTAAGTGATTACTTGATAGATCGCGGGTTTTCGCCTACGCAGCAAAAAACGCTGTCTGATTGACAGGCAAAAAGTATGTAAATTAGACACTTGAGTGTCGTTGTGACAGTGGGTTGGGGGAGGCGGGCCATGATAATTATGGCGCAATTAATAAAGGGGACGTGTAGTTGAAAGTAAAGGTCGCTAATTGCGACCTTTATACTTATTAAGCTGATTCTGGCTGCTCTGCTTGGGGAGGTTGCTCTTCGTCAGTGATAATGTAGCTAAATTGAGCGGAATACTCATCCCCATCTTTTACAGATGAAATATAGCGGATGGTAACTACTTCACCAGAAACAAATGCTGCTGTCAGAATTTCAAGATCATCTCCGATGATAGATCCTAAAGCTTTCATCCGAATTGGAGATTCGTTACTTACCTTGGTTGTTTTAATTACCAAGTACTCGCTATCAGTGGCTCTTTCGACTCCGTCTATATAAAAGTCATCAGTGCGTTCATTTCGTTTGCCATTTTCGCCGCGTTGTCTGCGGCTAAACTCGCGAATTTCAGCGCCTCGGTATTCATTGCTTCCAGTTCTTACGTAACTAGCATCAGGAACACGGCGCATGAAGTTTGTGTGAGCTTGGTCGGTGTAATCCATAACTCTACTATGGTGACCATTCAGCTGAGGATGCTGCGACAAGACATTCTGCAGCAGGGATGAGACCTCTTTGACGCTTTTCTCACCGCTCTCTAGGGCCGCTCTTGTCGTTTTTTGCTGTTCTAAAAATTGCTCATTCTCTAATTTGCGATTGTTTCTCACGTAGTAGCAGAACACGCCACCTAATATGCCACTTAGGAGCAGCACTAAAATTAATTTTTCCATACTGTCCATACCGGTTGTAATAGTTGTAAGGCTTTCTGTCAGTTTGTTGAGGAAATCCCAACCGTCTGCACTAGTATCTGATGAGCCTTCTTCAACTTTGAATACTAGCTCTAATGCTTCTTTATCAGCTTGTCTAAGCGTTTGTAAAGAAGGGTTGTTGTACTTTAAGTCAGTGAAAAGCCTGTAAAGTTCCTGCTGAAAGCCTACGTACCCTTCCATAGCTGTAACAGGTAGAGACTGGTTATAGCGTTCGCCTTGGATATAAAACTCAATTGTTGGCCAGCCATCGAATTTTATGTTTGTAAAACTTGTATCGTTGTCTAATAGTACGCGCTTGCAAAATCAAGAAAGTCATTTTCAGAGCGAATCGTTAACTCAGTCATAGTAAAATCCTGTATTACCTTGGCCGGGATTATGACATAAGCATCAGTCTATACAATAAGTATATATACCTTTCTGTGCGTATGCTGTTGATTGTATTTTTGTTGGTTATAGTGTGGGGTTGGAATTGTGGTTCTGTGGTAACTACGTAGCGGATTTCGCTGGTGCTAATGGAAAGGCGCTTACCGGAGGTCACGGCGGACCGGATATAGACCGGACCAGAAACAGAAAAGGCTGATAGATTTCCCTATCAGCCTTTCTTTAATCTGGTGGCCCCTGACAGACTTGAACTGTCGACCAAGCGATTATGAGTCGCCTGCTCTAACCACTGAGCTAAGGGGCCAAGTGGGTGAAATTATATGGGATGGGGGGGATCTTGTCTAGCGAATAAAGTGGTTGTTTTGCTTGCTTTTTCGGCAGTTAGGGCCGGAGGATGCGGGTAGGGATGGAACAGTAAGTGCTTGATATTTTGGGTGTTGAACCGGCATAAAAAAACGGGCCTGCGGCCCGTTTTTGTGGTGTTGGTGTCGCTTACTCGTCCAGGAAGCTGCGCAGCACGTCGGAACGGCTTGGGTGGCGCAGTTTACGCAGGGCTTTGGCTTCAATCTGACGGATCCGCTCACGGGTGACGTCAAACTGCTTACCGACTTCTTCCAGCGTGTGGTCGGTGTTCATGTCGATGCCGAAACGCATCCGCAGCACCTTGGCTTCACGCGGCGTCAGGCCGGCCAGCACTTCGTTGGTTGCCATCCGCAGGTTGGTCGCCGTGGCGGCATCCATTGGCAGCTGAAGCGTGGTGTCTTCAATGAAATCGCCCAGATGTGAATCTTCATCATCACCGATTGGGGTTTCCATCGAGATTGGCTCTTTGGCAATCTTCAGTACCTTACGGATCTTGTCTTCCGGCATTTGCATGCGCTCTGCCAGCTCTTCCGGCAGCGGCTCACGGCCCATCTCCTGCAGCATCTGACGCGAGATGCGGTTCAGTTTGTTGATGGTTTCGATCATGTGAACCGGAATCCGGATGGTCCGCGCCTGGTCGGCAATCGAACGGGTGATCGCCTGACGGATCCACCAGGTGGCGTAGGTCGAGAACTTGTAACCACGACGGTATTCGAACTTATCGACCGCCTTCATCAGGCCGATGTTCCCTTCCTGGATCAGGTCCAGGAACTGCAGACCGCGGTTGGTGTATTTCTTGGCAATCGAAATAACCAGACGCAGGTTGGCTTCAACCATTTCTTTCTTCGCGCGGCGAGCTTTGGCTTCACCAATCGACATGCGACGGCTGATGTCTTTGATCCGCTCAACCGACAGGCCGGTATCTTCTTCCAGCATCCGCAGCTTGGTGCAGCAGCGACGTAGCTCTTCTTCGTACGTTTTCAGGCGCTCAGCATACGGCTTGCCTGAGTTCAGGGCTTCGTCGATCCACTCGGTAGAAGCTTCGTTGCCGGCAAACAGGGTGACAAAGGTTTTCTTCGGCATCTTACTGTTGTCGACACACATGCGCATGATCAGGCGCTCGTTGGTACGCACGCGATCCATGGATTCACGCAGCGAGCTCACCAGCTTGTCGAACTGTTTCGGGATCAGGCGGAACTGCTTGAATACGTCAGACAGCTCTTCCACGGCCTGAACGGTCTTCGGATCGTTACGGCCGTAGGTGTTAATGGCCAGCGCCATTTTTTCGTAGGTGACGCGCAGGTCATCAAATTTCTCGCGCGCCAGCTCCGGATCGATCCCGGTATCTTCTTCTTCGTCGTCGTCGCTGTCGTCTTCGAGATCTTTGTCTTCATCTTCCAGATCGGCTTCGCTGAGTTCAGAGCCGATGTGGGTCGCAGTCGGCGCTGCGGTTTCTTCTTCGTTCGGGTCAACGAAGCCTGAGATAATATCGGTCAGGCGCAGTTCGTCTGCTTCAACTTTATCGAATTGTTCAAGCAGGTGAGCGATCGCGGTCGGGTATTCGGCCACCGAGCACTGAACCTGGTTAATCCCATCTTCAATGCGCTTCGCGATGTCGATTTCGCCTTCACGCGTCAGCAGCTCAACGGTCCCCATTTCACGCATGTACATGCGAACCGGGTCCGTCGTCCGGCCAATTTCGCTCTCAACACTGGAAAGCGCCTGAGCAGCGGCTTCTATCGCATCTTCGTCCGCATTATCTTCAGTCATCATCAGATCATCGGCATCAGGGGCGGTTTCCACCACCTTAATCCCCATGTCATTAATCATCTGAATAATGTCTTCCACCTGATCGGAATCAACGATATCCTCCGGTAGGTGGTCATTTACTTCGGCGTAGGTCAGATAGCCTTGTTCCTTGCCCTTGGCGACAAGTAACTTCAGCTGAGACTGCGGATTTTGCTCCATAGACGATATCCAACTTCGGGTCTGAGTGAGAGTTTAGTATGCAGAGATGCAAACCTGTTAATATAACAAACTTTCCAATTGTTGACTACATATTAGCCGGGACGGTTGAGTATCAGTAACTGCAACTCCCGCTTCTCTTCGACTGATAAGCCGACAGTGTTCGATTTAGCCTGCAACTTTTCGATTTGTTGTTTGACGCATTGATCGATGACTTTATCCATCGCGTCTAAAAATACATCTAGAGTGTTGTCTTCGTCCTTGGCCAGCGGGAGTTCCCATGCTGCCAGGCGAGCCATCATTGGCTCGTGTTTACTGCCACGCCAGGACTCTAGTAACTGGCCTGTAGTGATATTGGGATTGGATCGGCATTTATCAACTATTGATATCAATAAATTTAGCCCAGGGACCTCAATCCCTTCAAATGCCGCCATCTCAAACGCCAGGCTGTCGACAAAGCGCGGGTGTTGCAGCAATAGGGCGATCACGTCCCGCATCGGAGTACGCTTGATATTCTGTTGCTGCAGCGGTGGTCGCTGGGTTTCATCCCGTTTGAGTTCGAGCCGGATCTGATCGGGCGGTAACCCTAAATTATAGCCCAAAGTATTGAGCAGGTACTCACGCAGTGTTTCGCCGGCCACTTTTTCCAGCAGCGGCTTGGCCAGAGTCTTGAGCTTGGCCTTGCCTTCGCGGCTGCTCATATCCACCTGGGCGACCAGGGAGTTGAACATGAACTCCGACAGCGACATCGCCAGCTCGATTTGTTGCTCGAAGCCTTCTTTGCCGAACTGGCGGATGTAGGTATCCGGATCCTCACCATCGGGCAGGAACATAAATTTGAGCTGGCGGCCGTCGGTCAGGTAGGGCAGCGCCTGCTCCATGGCCCGCCAGGCGGCATCGCGACCGGCCCGGTCGCCGTCGTAGCAGCACACCACGGTACCGGTCTGGCGAAACAGGGTCTGGATATGATCGCCGGTAGTTGAGGTGCCGAGTGAGGCCACGGCGTAATCGACGCCGAACTGGGCCAGGGCGACCACGTCCATATAGCCTTCCACGACCAGGACCTGCTCTGGCTCGCGGTAGGTCTGCAGCACTTCATACAGCCCGTACAGCTCGCGGCCTTTGTGGAAGATCGGGGTTTCCGGCGAGTTGAGATATTTCGGGGTGCCGTCGCCCAGCACCCGGCCGCCAAAGCCGATCACCCGGCCTCGGCGGTCGTGGATCGGGAACATAACCCGGCCACGAAAGCGGTCATAGCGGCGGCCGTTGTCGTTTTCGATCAGCATCCCGGCGGTCACCAGGGCTTTTTGCGATTCGGGATCGCGGCCGAAGCGGTTTTTCACCAGATCCCACTGGTCCGGGATAAAGCCGATGCCGAACTTTTTCACCACCTCGCCCGACAGGCCGCGGCCTTTGAGATAATCGACGGCGGCTTGTCCGTCCGGGGTGCGGAGGCGGGACTGATAGAACTGGGCAATCTGGCCCATCATCTCGTACAGGCCGAGCTTTTCCTTGCTGCGGGTGCCGGGCTGCCCGCCACCGCTGCCTTGCTCGCGCGGGACATCCAGGCCCAGTTGCGAGGCCAGCTCTTCAATCGCTTCGACAAATTCCAGCCGGTCGAATTCCATCACAAAGTCGAGCACGTTGCCGTGGGCACCGCAGCCGAAGCAGTGATAAAACTGTTTTTCCTGGCTGACAGAAAAAGAGGGGGTTTTCTCATTATGGAATGGGCAGCAGGCACCAAAGTTCTTGCCTTGCTTTTTGAGCTTCACTCGGGCGTCAACCACGTCCACGATGTCATGGCGTGAAATCAGATCATCGATAAAAGAACGAGGGATTCTTCCTGCCATAGAGTGAATGTTACCTGAGAAAACGGAGTAAGAGTGTAAGAAATCTGGCGCTTAAATACAAACAAGCCGCGCACTCCAATCAACTTGGAAAGCACGGCTTGCTGCAGAATTGGGTGAGTTTTAGCCGAGTTTCGCTTTCACGAGCTGGCTAACTTTCCCCATATCGGCACGACCCTGAACCTGAGGCTTGAGCACCGCCATCAGTTTGCCCATGTCCTGCATGCTGGCAGCACCGGTTTCAGCTATGGCAGCATCGAGCAGAGCAACGATTTCGTCCTCGCTCAGCGGTTGCGGCATGAATTCTTCCAGTACTTTAATTTCAGCAAGCTCGACATCAGCGAGTTCCTGGCGACCTGCGGCTTCGTATTGAGCGACAGAGTCACGGCGTTGCTTGACCATCTTGGTCAGGACTGCCAGCACGTCGTCATCGGAAAGAGTGATCTTTTCGTCAACTTCGCGCTGTTTGACCGCAGCCAGAGCAAGACGGATGGCACCAAGACGAGGTTTGTCCTTCGCCTTCATTGCCGCCTTTTGTTCGTCTTTCAGACGTTCAATCAGAGTCATAACACGTTCCTTCTGTTAATCGGGGCGATTAGTACAGACGAACGCGACGCGCGTTTTCGCGAGCCAATTTCTTCAGGTGACGCTTAACAGCCGCTGCTTTAGCGCGCTTACGTACTGTAGTAGGCTTTTCGAAGTGCTCACGACGACGTACTTCAGAAAGGATACCTGCTTTTTCGCAAGAGCGCTTGAAACGACGTAGTGCTACGTCAAACGGTTCGTTTTCACGTACTTTGATTACTGGCATGTAATACTCACCTCAGAGTGATTCGGTTAACGCTGACGGTCAAAAGTGTCAGCTGATTAAAAATGGTGCGAAATTCTAATCTGATCCGGGGGCATTTGTAAAGCATTCTGCAACCCTGAACTGGTTAATTTCTGTCAACGGCGGTAGTATTGCTCCCCGATTACCATAAGTATAGAGGTTGTTATGCGTATACTGGGCATCGAAACCTCCTGTGACGAAACAGGCGTTGCTATTTTCGATGATGAAAAAGGCCTTTTGGCTCATGAGCTTTACAGTCAGGTTAAGCTGCATGCTGACTATGGCGGCGTGGTGCCCGAGCTGGCTTCGCGGGATCATGTGAAGAAAACTATTCCGCTGATCAAACAGGCGCTGGCCGATGCCAACCTGACGCCGGCTGATCTGGACGGCGTGGCCTATACCGCTGGTCCGGGCCTGGTGGGCGCGCTGCTGGTCGGGGCGACGATTGGCCGCAGCCTGGCGTACGCATGGGATCTGCCGGCTGTGGCGGTGCATCATATGGAAGGCCACCTGCTGGCCCCGATGCTGGAAGACAATCCGCCGGAATTTCCGTTTGTCGCGCTGCTGGTCTCCGGCGGCCACACCATGATGGTGGAAGTGCGCGGGATCGGTGAATATCAGATTTTGGGCGAGTCGATCGATGATGCGGCCGGTGAGGCGTTTGATAAAACCGCCAAGCTGATGGGGCTGGATTATCCGGGTGGCCCGCTGCTCTCGCGTCTGGCAGAAAAAGGCACGCCGGGCCGCTTTACCTTCCCGCGTCCGATGACTGACCGTCCGGGGCTGGATTTCAGCTTCTCCGGTCTGAAGACCTTTGCCGCCAATACCATCCGCGCCAATGGTGAGGATGAGCAGACCCGGGCCGATATCGCCTATGCGTTCCAGGAGGCCGTGGTCGATACCCTGGCGATCAAATGTAAGCGTGCGCTGAAGCAGACGGGGTTCAAGCGTCTGGTGATTGCCGGTGGCGTGAGCGCCAACAAGCACCTGCGTGAGCAACTGGAAGCCATGATGGCGAAGATGAACGGCGAGGTGTTCTATCCGCGAACTGAGTTCTGTACCGACAACGGCGCGATGATTGCCTATGCCGGGATGCAGCGCCTGAAAAACCAGGAGACGATGGACCTGGGCGTGAAGGCCCATCCGCGCTGGCCGATCGATACCCTCAAGCCGATCAACGCTTAATCCGCAGCGTTTGCTTCATCCGGCCGCCACAGTGGGCAGCCGGTAACCGGTAAAGCATATGCTTTAAGAATGGTTGCCGGATCGCTTGTTGTTGCGGCCGAATTTATTCCAGATCTTGTGCTCTTTGCCTTCGCTCAGACGGCGGATGTTGTCGTGGTGACGAAAGACAATCAGGCAGGCCAGCATGGATACCGGCATGGTGTATTCGGGCTTGATCAGCCAGGTGAAGAGCGGCGCTGCCAGTGCGGTGATCAGCGAGCCGAGGGAAGAGTATCCCGAGATCAGCACGGTCAACAACCAGGTGCCAATCAACAGGCCACTGAGATCCCAGCCAATCGGTGCCAGCGCACCGAGTGCCGTCGCCACGCCTTTCCCGCCGCGAAAATGAAAGAAGATCGGGTAGAGATGACCGAGACAGGCCGCGATCCCGATGATCCCCAGCAGGAAGGGGTTGATACCGAGAAAGTAACTCAGCCATACCGGCAGCATCCCTTTCAGCATATCGCACAGCAGTACCAGGGCTGCGGCACCGCGCCCGCCCAGACGCAGCACATTGGTTGCCCCCGGGTTACCGGAGCCGTTATCGCGGGGATCCGGCAGGCCGAACAGCCGGCAAATCAGGACGGCGCTCGACACGGAGCCAAGCAGATAAGCGGCAATAATGATCAGAAGCGCGAGTGGTGTCATGCAAAATTCCAACTGCTGGTGACAACATGGCCGCAATCCCGTACGACCCCTGACTTTCATTCCGCTTTGGCACAATGACTGTGGTATAGTGCTTCGCACATCCGGCTCAAAGGCTGTCGCCGAGCAAGGAATGAATGTCATTAAATTTGACGATTACGCCCTGATAATACGCGTTTTTGCTCAAATTAGGTATCCGACCTCTAACAAAATTAGCGATTGAACATGGATTCAGTATTTATCGAACATCTTGAAGTCATCGCCACGATTGGTGTTTATGACTGGGAGCAGACCATCAAGCAGAAGCTGGTGCTGGACTTGGAAATGGCGCACGATAACCGCCCTGCCGCCGAAAGCGATGATGTGGCTTATGCCTTAGATTATGCCGCGGTGAGTACTGCCGTGACAGATCATATCCAGGACGGTCGTTTTCTGCTGGTTGAGCGGGTTGCCGAGGAAGTGGCGACACTCATTATGGCGCAATTCTCGGTGCCCTGGATCCGGGTTCAGGTCACCAAGCCGGGGGCGGTCGCCAATGCCCGCGGGGTCGGGGTTTGCATTGAGCGGGGCAGTAAGTGATCACCACCTATATCAGTCTGGGCTCCAATATTGAGCGGGAATACCATATTCAGGCTGCGATCACTGAACTGGCGCAACTGGGCAGCGAGTGCCGGGTCTCCCCGTTGTACGAAGCCGAGCCGGTTGGCTTCGACGGACCGAACTTTTATAACTGTGTTGTTGTCATTAAAACGTCATTGTCGCTCTCTACCTTGCAGCAGACCCTGAAACAGCTGGAGCTGAAGTACGGGCGAGCGCCGGATGCGCGGAAAAATCAGGATCGGACGTTGGATCTGGATATTCTGCTGTTTGGCGAGGAAGTGCGGCAGAGCGGACCGATTTTGCCTCGATCGGATTTGTTTAAATTTGCATTTGTGTTATTGCCCATGATGGCGCTGTCTCCGGATCTGGTGATCCCGGGAGATGGCCGGACCGTCGCCCAGGTATGGCACGGGTTTGAGCATTCGCAGGCCTTGTGGCCGGTTGAGTGTGCCGCCATTGAAGGATAGATAGAAAAAGTTATGAGTCATTTTGAAGCTTTTGTGTTGGCCCTGATCCAGGGACTGACCGAATTTTTGCCGATCTCCAGTTCCGCGCACCTGATTTTGCCGTCGCAAATTTTTGGCTGGGCAGATCAGGGCCTGGCGTTTGATGTTGCCGTTCATCTCGGCACTCTGGCCGCGGTAGTGCTGTATTTCCGCAAAGAAGTCACCGCCCTGCTCGGGGCCTGGTTCGGCTCGATTTTCAACGGCCGCCGTTGCGGTGAAGCCAAGCTGGCGTGGATGATCGTACTGGCGACCATTCCGGCCTGTTTATTCGGCTTTTTCATGAAAGATATTATTGAGCTCTATCTGCGCTCGGCCTGGGTGATCGCTGCGACGACGATTATCTTCGGTCTGCTGTTGTGGTGGGTGGATCGCCGGGCGTCCCAGCAGGATGATGAATATCAGGCTGACTGGAAGCGCTCGCTGTTTATCGGCCTGGCCCAGGCGGCGGCGATGATCCCGGGCACCTCCCGCTCCGGTGCAACCATGACCGCAGCCCTGCACCTGGGCTTTACCCGCGAAGCGGCGGCCCGGTTCTCCTTTTTAATGTCGATCCCGGTGATTGTCCTGGCCGGTAGCTATCTGGGGATGAAGCTGGTCGCCAGCGGTGCCCCGATTGAGTTCGGCGCGCTGGGGATCGGTCTGGCGGTGTCATTCGTCAGTGCCTATGCCTGTATCCACGTGTTCCTCAAGCTGGTGACCCGGCTTGGGATGCTGCCGTTCGTGATTTACCGTCTGTTGCTCGGCGCCGGGTTGATTGCCTTCCTGCTGAGCCAGTAAGCGCGTTAACCGGATGAACACAGACAAAAAAGCCTGACATGATGTCAGGCTTTTTTATGCGCTGTGATAGACTCAGAGGGGATTGATGGCATCTAGCGCAGACGCGCCAGGCAGGCTTTGACCGCGTCGCAACGGCGCAGGGCCAACTGCTCCCTGATGGCCTTGCCCTGATAGCCGGCCTCGACAATCGGTTTGACCGCCACGGCCTGGGCGGCGGTAAACGCCGCTTCGAGGAGATCGGCCTGCGGATAAGGGGCGTCTTCAAAGCCGGTTCGGCCGCGGACATCAGCCCGGCAGCACAGCGCCAGCTGGTGCACCCGTTCCGGTTTGCGCCAGGCATCAATCTCATCGAAAATTTTGACGAAAGTTGCCGGGCGCAGTTCGTCGGCATGGTGCACCTTGGTGTGCTGGGCACAGACCATCAGCGCGGTATCGCGGTACTCGTTTGGCACCCGCAGACGTTGGCACAGCTGGCGGATCGCATTCAGCCCGCTCTGGCAATGCAGTTTGTGGCTCGGCCACTCTGCCTCGGGCGTCAGGGCCTTGCCAAGGTCATGGACCTGGGCGGCAAAGCGGATATTGAGGTCCTGGCTGAGCCGGGCCGCCTGCTTGGCCACCATGATGGTGTGGATGCCGCTGTCGATCTCCGGGTGCCATTTTTCCGGCTGCGGGACGCCGAACAGGGCGTCGATTTCCGGCATCACCACCCCGAGTGCGCCGCACTGGCGCAGTACTTTGAGGAAAACCTCAGGATTGGCACTCGAGAGGGATTTCTCCCACTCTTTCCACACGCGCTCCGGCGTCAGGGCTTCGAGTTCGCCGCTCACGACCATCTCTTGCATCAGGGCCAGGGTTTCCGGAGCGACGTGAAAGCCAAGGTGGGCAAAGCGGGCGGCAAAGCGGGCCACCCGAAGCACCCGCAGCGGATCTTCGACAAAGGCCGGCGAGACATGGCGCAGCAGGCGGTTTTCCAGATCCTGGCGGCCGTTAAAGGGATCGACCAGACTGCCGTCGTCCGCCTGGGCGATGGCATTAATGGTCAGATCCCGGCGCAGGAGATCCTCTTCCAGAGTGACATCGGGGTCGAAGTGGCAGATAAACCCGGTATAGCCCTGACCGGACTTTCGCTCGGTCCGGGCCAGGGCAAACTCTTGTTTGGTTTTGGGGTGCAGGAAGACCGGGAAGTCACTGCCGACCTGGGTATAGCCGAGTTCCAGCATTTGCTGCGGGGTCGCGCCGACCACCACCCAGTCTTTGTCGGTTACGGTTAGCCCCAGCAGCGCATCACGCACGGCGCCGCCCACCAGATAGGTCTGCACACTCAACTCCTTACTCATTACAACAGGGATCATGTCGACAGCAGTTGTGCCATCGATCGCTTCAATACCAGATCAGGGTATACAATATTGACCAGCAAAGGTAATTTAATTCAAAACAGGACAAGAGTAGACGGCATGTACAAGGATTTTTTCGGGATCGCCGAATCCCCTTTCTCAATTGTGCCCAGTGCCCGCTTTCTCTATCTCAGTGAGCGTCACCGGGAAGCCTTAACCCATATGCTGGCCAGCTTGTCGGGTGGCGGCGGGTTCGGGCTGCTGACCGGGGAGGTAGGGACCGGAAAAACCACCGTACTGCGGGCGCTGGTGGCCCGCCTGCCGCAGGAAACCCAGGTGGCGATGGTGCTGAATCCGGCGCTGTCGGCCCAGGAGTTGTTGGCGAGCATCTGTGATGAGCTGGGGCTGACTTACCCGCAGGAAGCCAGCTTCAAGGCGCTGACCGACTGTATTTATCGCCATCTGCTGGCCAATCACAGCGCCGGCAAGCAGACCCTGTTGCTGGTGGATGAAGCCCAGCACCTGATGCCGGATGTGCTGGAGCAGTTGCGATTGTTGACCAATCTGGAGACCGACAGCATCAAGCTGCTGAAGGTGGTGCTGGTCGGCCAGCCGGAGCTACAGCAATTACTGCAGCAGGAGCGATTACGTCAGCTGGCGCAGCGGATCACCTCGCGATATCACCTGTTGCCGCTGACTGCCGAGGAGGTGGATGAGTATATTCATTACCGGCTGCAGGCCGTTGAGTGCCTGCACAAGGTGTTCGAGCCGGCGCAGACCCGGCAGATTGCCCGGGCGACCGGCGGCATCCCGCGCTTGATCAACCTGGTGTGTGATAAGGCGATGCTGCTGGCGTGTCAGCAGGCCACGCACCAGGCCAGCAAGGCGATTGTCAGCCAGGCCTGTGACGAGGTGCTGAGCTGGCAACTGCCGGGCGGCAGCCCGGAGCCGGGGGCGGCTGCACCACAACGCCGGAACCGGGTGCTGGTCTGGGGCGGTGCCTTGCTGGTCGGCGGCGCGCTGTCCGCTGGCATCGGATACCAGTCGTTGCAACCGGCAGGGTGGTTGTCGCAGCTCCAGCAGCACTTCACCCAGCATCCGGGTGACGCAAGTGATGTGATGATAACCGCGGAGGTGGCATCGCACGCTGCGCCGGAGCCGGCGATGGTGGTGCGGCGCACGGTGCCGGAGATTGAGCTTTCCCCGGAACCACAACCGGGCCAACCGGTGACGATGCCGCCGCCAGCGAAAATCGATCCGGAGCAACGCTGGCAAGCGGTGGTGGCGCAGAGCCGCTCAGAGCGCCAGGCGATGCAAACCCTGTACCGCTTGTGGGGATATGAGACCCGTCTCAGTCAGGCCAATTGTGAAACCAGCCAGCGGGTGGCGCTGAGCTGTTATCAGGGGAAAGCGGCAGAGCTGGAGCAACTGCGGATCATCAACCGTCCGGTGCTGGTGACGTTGCAGGAGCCGGGTCAGCCGCATTATTATGCCGTGGTCTATACCCTGGCACCGGAACATGCTGAATTGCTGCTCGGCGGTGAGCGGGTGGCCGTCAGCTACGCGTGGCTGCAGCAACGCTGGCAACCGGGGTACACCTTGCTGTGGCGGCCGCCGTTGGGGGAGGAATCGACCATCCGTTACGGTCAGCGTGGCGAACGGGTCCGCTGGCTCAACCAGCATCTGAGTTTGCTACTGGGTGAGGCGCCAACCCGCAGTGATCGCTTTGATCAGGTGTTGCTGGAGCGGCTGCGCCGGTTCCAGCGGGCGCAGGACCTGGCGGCTGACGGGATTGCCGGGCCGCAAACCCTGATGGTGATCGACTCGGCCCTGAATCTGCCAGGGCCAACCCTGCATCCGGAGAAAAGTTAATGTCCCAATTACTCAAGGCGATTGCCCGGTCAGACAGGCTGTCTCCACAGCCGCCGCAGGCTAAGAAACAGGGCGTGAAGCCCGTGACTCCGGCCAAGCGCTGGCCCCGCTGGGTGGTGCCGGTGTTGCTGGTGGCGAGCCCGGTGGCCGCGACGCTTTCGTACAGCCGCTTGCTCAGTGCCTCCGCGGTGACGGTGCAGGCCGATCCGGCTCCTCAGGCCCCGGTGGTCCGGGGGGAGGGGCCGTCAGCCCGTCAACCGGCCGCAGCTACCGCTGCCGGGGAGATACGTTTTTTACCTTATCCGGAGTTTCATACCGAGCCGTTGCCTTCTGTGGGCCAATTGCTGAGTGAAGCGCCGATACCCTCCGGGCGGGCGCGTCCGGCTCCGGTGACAACGGATGCGGTAGCGGTTGAAGCACAGCACGAGACGGCGGCGGAGGCAACGGAGTGGAGTCTGGATGCGTTGGATTATTCCGAGCTGTCGCCACAGCTGGCTGCTCAGCTGAAATCGGCGATTGCGGCAACCGACGAGGTACCGAAACCTTTGCCGTCGCCACCGGCAGAGCGCACGGAGCCGGTCGTGTCAGCGATTGCCCTCGGCGAACTTCCGGCCTCGGTCCAGAGCCGGATCCCGGCGCTGAACTTCCAGACCCATATCTATTCCTCTTCGGCGAACAGTCGCTGGGTGAAGGTCAATGGTCGTGAAGCGTTTGAAGGGGATGAGATTGCACCGGGGGTGATCCTGCGCCGGATTGAGCCACGCCAGGTGGTGTTTGATTTTGAATCTTATCTGGTGGCGATGCCGGCCCTGTCGGAATGGTAGGCTCGGCGAGCTGAAACCAAAAAAATGGCAGCCCGTGGGCTGCCATTTTTTGATGGTTACGATTGGTATCAGGCCCAGCCGTTGTTCCGGCGACGACGGCGCGGGATCAGGTGGGGCAGCACCAGGCCAAACAGCAGGCCGCCACCGGCAACCATGCCGCCGTAGGTGAACCACTTCATCAGCAGGTCGTCTTTCTGAGTATCCAGTTTGGCACGCAGCTCGCGGATCTCCGCCTGAGAGGACATCAGCTGTTCGTTCAGCTGGCTGTTTTGCGTTTCCAGCTCAGTGATCTGCTCATTGCGCATCTTCAGTGAGTTCTGCAGCCCCGCAGTTTTGGCCTCTTCAGATTCCTTGGCGTGGGCCAGGGCTTCTTTCACTTCCGCCAGCTCTTTTTGCAGCACCGGGAACCGTGTTTTCAGGCCGACTTGCCCGGACAGGTAGTCTGTCTTCACCCAGCCGGTCCGGCCGCGGTCGTCCTTGATCCGGCTGTAGCCGGTCTCTTTGTTGGTTTCCAGCAGGGTGACTTTGGTGCCGGCATTGACGCTGCCCATGATCCGGTACTGGGTACTCGGGCCCCGGTGCATGTAAGTGAACAGGTCGTCTGAAATATAGCGGACCTGCTCGGCTTGTGCCTGGCCTGACACCACGGCACAAACGAGTAATACGATACTGATTAGATGCTTCACAATTTGATCCTTGAGGAGCCTGTTTGTGTATTCAAAGAGCACAAATACTAAAAATTTTGTGCCTTAGGTGCAAGAAAAGAGGGAGGCAATGCCTCCCTCTTTTGAAGTTGTGCCGGGTTTTAACCAAAGACTGCTTGCATCACGTAGAAGAAAATGACAGCCAGCAGGGCGCCGGCGGGCAGGGTTACGACCCAGGAAGCGACGATGTTACGGACCACACCCAGATTCAGTGCGGCAATCCCGCGGGCAAAGCCCACACCCAGTACCGCACCCACCAGGGTTTGGGTGGTCGAGATAGGCAGACCGGTTCCCGAGGCCAAAACCACGGTTGAGGCGGTTGCCAACTGCGCGGCGAAACCGCGGCTCGGCGTCAGCTCGGTGATCCCCGTACCGACGGTCGCCATTACTTTATGACCCAAGGTTGCCAGACCGACCACAATCCCGAAGCCACCCAGCGGCAGGATCCACCAGGCAATCTCGGATTTTTCTGCGATTTGACCCAGGTGATCAACCGTTGAAACCACGGCAGAAAGCGGACCGATTGCGTTGGCGACATCGTTGGAGCCGTGGGCAAATGCCATGGCACAGGCGGTCACGACCATCAGTACGCTGAAGACACGTTCCACACCGGCGTAGCCGTTGCTGTCCACTGCACTGCCGTCATCGTCTGCATATTTGCGGTTGATGTAGAGGTAGCCCAGCAGCATGATCACCGCTGAAACCGCAATTGAGGCAACCCAGGCTTCTTGGGTCGACAGGTGCAGGCCAACGTGTTTCAGGCCTTTCTTGATGGTGACCAGGGCAATGACTATCGCCGTGATAAACATGTAGACCGGCACAAAACGCTTGGCGTTCACCAACGGGTTGTCGGTATCAAAAATCAGGCGCTGGGCGCTGATGAAAATGAGATAGGCAAAGAAGCCGGAAATCAGCGGCGTGATGATCCAGCTGCCGACAATCCCCTGGACGGAGCCCCAGTCCACGGCTTCGGTGCCGACAGAGACGCAGGCAAAACCGATGATGGCACCGATAATCGAGTGCGTGGTTGATACCGGCCAGCCCATGTAAGAAGCCAGCAACAGCCAGGTACCGGCGGCCAGCAGGGCTGACATCATCCCGTAGACCAGCACTTCCGGCTGATCGGCATAGTGAGCGGTCTCGATCACCCCTTTGCGGATGGTGTCGGTCACTTCACCACCGGCCAGGTAGGCACCGGCAAATTCGAAGATCATCGCAATGATGATCGCCTGTTTGACAGTCAGTGCTTTCGAGCCGACCGAGGTGCCCATGGCATTGGCAACATCATTGGCACCAATACCAATCGCCATTAAAAAGCCGAAAAAAGCCGCCACCATGATAATCATGGTGCCGTAATTAGCCAGGATTTCCATTGTAAAACCTTGTTTTTGTTACAATCTCTCGCTTATGAGCGCGATAGCATAATTTCCAGGCGTGAGCCGACACGTTGTGCCTGATCGGCGATGGCGCCAACCCACTCCAGGATTTTGTACAGGAACATGACATCAACCGGATTGTGCTGATCTTCAATCGACATGAGCTGTTGGCGAAGTTGGATTTGCATGGAATCCGTATCGTCTTCGATCACGTCCAATTGATTGATCATCTCAGCCACTAGTGTGACTTCACGGCCTTTGAAGCCGGTTTCCAGCAACTCATCCAGTTCATTGATGACCCGGCTGGCCTGGTTGGCCGCATCGAGGCAGCGCTGAACATAGGCGATAAAATCCGGATACAATTCGGCTGGAATTTGTAGCTGGCGGCCCAGAACGCGGCCGGCGATATCTTTGGACAGGTTAGCAAGTTTATCCTGCTGGGTAAGAAGGCCGAGCATGTCGGTACGGTCGACAGGCATGAACAGGCCACGAGGAAGTTTCAGGCGGATCTCACGCTTGAGGACATCTGCATCTTTTTCAAGTTGCGAGATCTGTTCGCGTAAGGTGGCTGCTTTGTCCCAATCCCCGGCGTGACACGCCTCAAAAAAAGGAACAAGCAGTTCGCAACACTCAGTTACCCGGGTAACATGACGTTGCAGCGGTTTGATTGGGGATTTCGCAAAGAGCCCCATAATTGTATTTACTGGCATAGCCGATCAACCTAAAGAGCGCCTAAAAAGGCTAATTCTTGAGCGATGGTCACAGAGGCGCGCATGTTAACGTATAAGTTAGTATAGGGGAACTAATTTTGATCAAGGTTTTGTCGATATTTCCTGCTTGCCCCCGGACAAAATTGGAAATATCCTTGGTTTGCCACTGTTTATAGGTATAACTATGGAAACCGAGATAGAACTGAAGTTTTTCGTCTCACCGGAATTTTCGAGTCAGTTGTTAGGCAAGATCGCCGAAGCGAAAATTCTGCAGCAAAGTCGTCGACTATTAGGCAACGTCTATTTCGACACTCCGGACCAAATTCTTCGCCAGCACGATATCGGCCTGCGGGTCCGTCGTTGTGATGATGTGTTTGTTCAGACCCTGAAAACGTCAGGACGGGTGGTTGCCGGATTGCACCAACGCCCTGAATATAATGCCGAAATTACCGGCACCGATCCCGATCTTTCCCTGCATCCGGCAGATGCCTGGCCGGAGAGCTTCAATGTTGCAGACATCCAGCAACAGCTCGCCCCGTTGTTTTCGACCGATTTTGAGCGCCAGCAATGGCTGATTGCGATGCCGGACGGCAGCAAGATTGAACTGGCGTTTGATCAGGGTGAAGTCAGCGCCAATGATCAGAGCAATCCGATTTGCGAAGTGGAGCTGGAGCTGAAGTCCGGTCAGACCGACGCGCTGTTTACCCTGGCCCGGGATTTGTGCAGTGAGGGCGGGATGCGGCTGGGGAACCTGAGCAAGGCGGCCCGTGGCTACCGCCTGGCTGCTGGTTACCTCGGCGATGAAGTCAAACCACTCAGTTTTGTTCCGGTGCAGGAGAGCGACTCGATTGAGTCGTTGTTTGTCCGCACCTTAGAGCACGCGCTGGAACACTGGCATTACCACGAGCAGATCTTTGCTGAGCGGCTGGAGCTGGCGGCATTGCAGGAAATTTATCAGGCCCTGAGCCTGATCCGCCAGACGTTGTCCCTGGTCGGCAGTATGATCCCGCGCCGGGCCAGTGCCCTGTTGCGCCAGGAGCTCAACTGGCTGGAAGGGGAACTCGGTTGGATCGACGAATACCTCAGCATTGAGCGCCTGCTGGCCGATAAGGGCTACGCGCTGAAAAAGCTCAATGCCCGCAAGGCGCTGGTCAAACAGCTCAAGGCGCGCAAAGAAGCGTTGCCAGAAGACGAAGCGGTGATGGCGCTGCTCGAATCATCCCGCTACTGCGGTTTGTTGCTGGATCTGAGCCGCTGGATTTTGAGCCGCGGCTGGCAGCCGTTCCTTGATGACAAGGCGCGTGAGCGCCTGGCCGGCAACGTCAAGGCATTTGCCGATACCGTACTGGGCAAATCCTGGCTGGAGCTGGAAGAGGCCTTCCCGCAGGCGCGAGAGCTCAACCGTGCCGATTATCTGGATCAGCAGCCACGTTTGCAACGCAATCTGCTCAGTGGTATCTGCCTTGCCGGTTTGTATGAAGAAGAGCGGCGTACCAGTTTCCGCATGCCGTGGTTGGATCTGTTGCAAGGGATCGAGGATTTGCGTCAGCTTGAACCGATCCGCGCCCTGCAGGACTTGCAGGACGATGAAGAAGACCGACGCCAGATTGCCAAATGGCTGCAACGCAAGGAAGAGTCCCTGCTCCATGCCATGGAGCAGAGCCGCCAGATCGGGATTGAGCAGGCGCCCTACTGGCCCTGAGCCGTTGCTGCCTCAAGATTGAGCGTGTGAACGCCCAGACGTCCTGCCCGGTGCAGGACGTTTTTGTATTCGGCCTGCCGGCGCTGCTGTTTTGCTTCGCGTCTACTCCTGGTGCCGCAGGTGTGATCGGGCTTATGTTTGACGCCATCGATACTTTTCATGATTAAATTTCCGCAATCTGTTGCCGACCTATAGAATATCAAAACCAGTGATGCATCATGGTCTTTCGGGGGAAACGCTCGCATTGGCGGGCACAGACCATGAAGCCCGACGGCACCGCTTGCCCCAGGAGGCTGTGAGGTCGTCGGAAGCGCATCGTGAGATAAATGGAGATTCCAAATGGCGAAGATGGTATTCAAACCATGGGAGAAAGGGCTGACCAATGTCCGCCTGGTCCCGAA
Source organism: Photobacterium atrarenae (assembly GCF_024380015.1). Lineage (NCBI taxonomy): Bacteria > Pseudomonadati > Pseudomonadota > Gammaproteobacteria > Vibrionales > Vibrionaceae > Photobacterium > Photobacterium atrarenae. Next base: position 3,000,092 of record NZ_CP101508.1, on the reverse strand, counting down.
ATTGGTGTTGCTGATGGTGTTCAGTACGGTGTTGCTGATCGGAAAGCAGCTGTGGGATGCGAGTACCTTTTATCAGTCCGTCATTGAGATCCAGCAGGATCGGGCGCAGGAACAAGCGCAGGCCGGTGCGGCCTTGCTGACCAAATTGCATGCCCAGGGCGAGTCCGGCAAAAACCTGGCCGAGCAGGCAATTGTTGCCCAGGCGGCCAGCTGGCAAGACGGCGCTTATCTGTACCTGGTGGAACGCGACAGCGGTAAAGTGCTGGGCCATCCGCAGGCCAGCACCCTGCGGGATCTGTCGGCGACACTGACCGATGGCAGCGGTCAGGCAGGGACGTTGCGCAGCCTGTCGGGGAGTGGTGCGCTGGTGTTGCAACAGCCGGAGCGATTTGAATATGCGGTGGAGCTGGCACAGTGGAACTGGCTGGTGGTGGCCTCACAGCCGGCATCGAAAGCCGAAGCTTATTACAATGATTACCTGGTGCAGGTGGCCTGGCAGACCGGGCTGATGATCGTCGCTTTTGTGGTGATCCTGCTGGGCGGCTCCAGTGTGATGCTGCGCCAGACCCGTTACCTGGCCGACAACATTCAGCTACTGGCAGCGCGGAACCTGTCGCAGCCGATTGAAATGGATTGCCGGGATGAATACGGTGATCTGGCCCGGGAGCTTGAGAAAACCCGGACCCAGCTCAACGATGTGATCCATAACCAGCGCGATGCGGCGTCGGAGCTGTCCGGATTGGCGGAAGTGTTGTCGATCAGCATGATGGAAACCAAGGAGTCGGCACAGGAAGAGTTCAACGAGATCGATCAGCTGGCCTCGGCGATGAGTGAAATGAGCTCAACGGTTCAGACCGTCGCCGATCATGCCCGCGAAGCGTCCAATGCCACTGAAGGCACCTCGGCTCAGGCGTCACAAGGCCAGCAGTTTGTTTCCCAGACTATTCATACCATCAACCAGTTGTCGCAGGATATCCGCCAGTCGGCCAACGCGGTGAACCAGGTGGAAGAGCGGGTGGAGCAAATAGGCAGTGTGATCGTCACCATTCAGGGCATTTCTGAGCAGACTAACCTGCTGGCGCTGAATGCGGCGATTGAAGCGGCACGGGCCGGTGAAGCGGGCCGCGGCTTTGCGGTGGTGGCTGATGAAGTCCGTAACCTTGCCCAGCGGACCCAGCAGGCAACGGTGGAAATTCAGGAGATGATCACCCTGCTGCAAAGCAGTGCCCAGCAGGCGGTTGGCCTGATGGAGCAGTCCGTGGTTGAAGCGGCGGAAGGGGTCGATCAGGTCACCAGCGCCGGCGGTGAGCTGGACAAGATTGTCGAACAGGTGACACGCCTCAATGACATGAACTTCCAGATTGCCTCGGCGGCTGAGCAGCAAAGTGCCGTGGCTGATGAGATGAACCAGAACCTGACCAACGTCCGGGAGCTGGTGGAGGCATCGGTGGTGGTGGTCTCTGAGCTGTCCGAGACTTCGGAAACCATGCAGAACCATGCCACGGATCTGGAAGCCAAGATCCAGGCGTTTCGGATCTGAGCCGGTCGTCAGCCGGTGGCCCCTGCGGGGCCGGGAAATCGTTATAAGCCGAACGCCCGCGCCTCAGCGGGCGTTATTGTATGGTCCATCGATAGGACACGTTGACCGCATTGCCGGGACACAGGAATAAAGGAATCACAATGACCCAGCCTGATCTGTTACTTGCAGCCTCTGAAAAGGCAATCCACAACCTTGAGCGTTCTCATCCCGAGCAACTGGCGGCCTGGCCGGCTGAGCGGCTGACTGAGCTGCGGCAGGTGCTGGGCTACAGTGATTTTGTGGCCGCAGCTCTGGTTCAGGAAGGCAGTTTGCTGCCCTGGCTGGCACAACACCTTGATGATAACGACCATGCCTCGACCTACCGTGAAGTGCTGGCGGCGCAGCTTGCTCTGGCAACCGATGAAAACAGCCTGATGCGCCAGTTGCGCCGGTTCCGGCGCCAGGAAATGGTCTGGATCGCCTGGCGCGATTTCACCGGCAAGGCCACGCTGGCGCAGAGCCTGGCCCACCTGTCACAGCTGGCAGAAGCGCTGATCATGGAAGCCTATAACTGGCTCTATCGCCAGTGCAGCAAGGAGTGGGGCACACCCTGTGATGCCAACGGGGTGGCGCAGCCGATGCTGATCCTCGGCATGGGCAAGCTGGGTGGCGGCGAGCTCAACTTTTCGTCGGATATCGATCTGATTTTTACCTACCCGGAAAACGGCGAAACTCAGGGTGGGCGGCGCAGCCTGGCCAATGCCCAGTTCTTTACCCGGCTGGGCCAGCGGCTGATCAAGGTGCTCGACCAGCAGACGTTTGACGGCTTCTGCTACCGGGTCGACATGCGGCTGCGTCCGTTCGGGGACAGTGGTCCGCTGGTGATGAGTTTTGCCGCGCTGGAAGATTATTACCAGGAGCAAGGGCGCGACTGGGAACGCTATGCGATGATCAAAGCCCGGGTGATGGGGCGCGAGAGTATCAGCCATTATCAGGCGCTGCGCCAGATGCTGCGGCCGTTTATGTTCCGCCGCTATATTGATTTCAGCGCCATTCAATCGCTGCGACGGATGAAATCGATGATCAGCAGCGAAGTGCGGCGCCGGGGCCTCGGTAACAATATCAAGCTCGGGGCCGGGGGGATCCGGGAAGTGGAGTTTATCGCCCAGTCGTTCCAGCTGATCCGCGGCGGGCGCGAGCCGGGCCTGCGTCACCGGGGGCTCTTTGACACTCTGGCGACCGTACGGGAGCTGGCGCTGTTGCCGGCCCATCAGGTGGATGCCCTCGAGCAGGGATACAGCTTCCTGCGCCGGGTCGAGAACCTGCTGCAGGCCATTGACGATAAACAAACCCAGACCCTGCCGGACAAACCGCTGGATCAGCTGCGGCTGGCGACTGCGCTCGGTTATGAAGACTGGGCGGCCCTGCACCAGGCCATCAGCGGCCATATGGCGGCGATCCACCAGGTCTTTGACGAGATTATCGGCAGTGAAGAAGACGAAGAGCAGGCCGCCATCGACGCCCGGTTCCATGAAATGTGGGCGATGGTGAAAAATGAAGAGGTGCTGCTGAGCATTTTTGACGAGCTGGCGGCGCCGGATGGGGCCAGCCAGACCAGTATTCTGCTGGGCATGAAGGCCGAGCTGTCCAAGCGAACCCTCGGCCCGCGCGGGCGTGAGGTGCTGGCCAAGCTGATGCCGGAAGTGCTGGCGCGGATCGCAACCCGGCCTGATGCCGTCCATGTGCTGGGGCGGGTGACCAAACTGATTGTCCGGGTGGCGACCCGAACGACTTACCTGGAGCTGTTGAGTGAGCACCCGGCGGCGCTGGATCAGCTGGTGCGCCTGTGTGCGGCCAGCCCGATGGTGGCCGAGCAGCTGACTCAGTATCCGATCCTGCTCGATGAATTACTCGATCCGCAACATCTGTATCACCCGACCCCGCTGGATCAGTACCAGGACGAGCTGCGTGAGTACCTGGCCCGGATCCCGGAAGAGGACATGGAACAGCAGATGGAAGCCATCCGTCAGTTCAAGCAGGCGCAGTTGCTGCGGATTGCGGCAGCCGATATCGCCGGGGCATTACCGTTGATGAAAGTAAGTGATCACTTAACTTATCTGGCAGAAGCGATCATTGCCGCGGTGGTCAATCAGGCCTGGTTGCAGATGGCGGAAAAATACGGCGAGCCGACCCATCTGCAGGATCGGGACGGCAAAGGGTTCGGCGTGCTGGGGTACGGCAAGATTGGCGGCTGGGAGCTGGGCTACGGCTCTGATCTGGATCTGGTGTTCCTCCATGACTGCCCGGAGCATGTCTACACCAACGGGCGGAAGGAAATCGACGGCCGCCAGTTCTACCTGCGCCTGGCGCAGCGGATCGTCCACCTGTTCTCGACCCGGACGGCGTCCGGCGTGCTGTATGAAGTGGATGTCCGGTTGCGACCGTCCGGTGCTTCCGGCTTGTTGGTCAGTACCATGGATGCCTTTTCGGACTACCAGCAGCAGGAAGCCTGGACCTGGGAACACCAGGCGCTGGTCCGGGCCCGCATGGTGTACGGCGATCAGCCGTTACAGCAGGCTTTTACCCAAGTACGCCAGGCAACGCTGATGCAGCCACGCGAGGCGGCGACCCTGCGGGAAGAAGTGGTGGCAATGCGTCATAAGATGCGGGATCACCTCGGCAGCCAGAAACCGGGGATGTTTGGCCTCAAACAGGATGTCGGCGGGATCACGGATATCGAGTTTATTGCCCAGTACCTGGTACTGCGCCATGCCAGCGGTGAGCGGGTACTGACTCGCTGGTCGGACAATATCAGGATTTTCGAGACCATGGCGGACTGCGGCATCCTCAGCCCGGCGCAGGCGGCAGCACTCAAGCAGGCGTACTGCCACCTGCGTGATGAAATCCACCGATTGAACCTGCTGGGGCTACCGGCTTATGTGCCGGAAGATCAGTTCCGGGCCGAGCGTGATACGGTGGCGCAGATTTGGCAGCAGTGCTTTCCGTCAGATGCAGACGGTTAGGGCTTGTGGTAGTATTTTTCCGTTTTTTCTATCCCGGAGATAATAATGAAACTGACACTTCCTGATTATGATCAAGCAGGTGTGCTGGTGGTTGGTGATGTGATGCTGGATCGCTACTGGTACGGCCCGACCGGGCGTATTTCGCCCGAAGCGCCGGTACCTGTGGTGAAGGTCGATCAGATTGAGGAGCGTCCGGGCGGCGCGGCGAACGTGGCGATGAATATCGCGGCCCTTGGCGGTCATGCCCGCCTGGTCGGTCTGACCGGTATTGACGAGGCAGCTAAGGCGCTGACTGAAAAGTTATCATCTCTGGACGTGCGCTGTGATTTCGTGTCGCTGCCGGATTACCCGACGATCACTAAGCTGCGGGTGATGAGCCGTGGTCAGCAGTTGATCCGCCTGGATTTTGAAGAAGGCTTCCATGATGTGAATGCCGACCTGATCCTGCCGCGCCTGCAACAGTCGCTGCCGAATGTCAAAGCGGTGATCCTGTCCGACTACGCCAAAGGCGCGCTGGAGCATGTCCAGGCCATGATCCGGCTGGCCCGTGAAGCGGGGGTTGCAGTGATGGTCGATCCGAAAGGCACCGAATTCGAGCGCTACCGCGGCGCGACCCTGCTGACGCCGAACCTGTCAGAGTTTGAAGCCGTGGTCGGCAAAGTGAAAAGCGATGACGACCTGGTTGAAAAAGGCCTGGGGCTGATCGAGCAGTTTGACTTCGATGCCCTGCTGGTCACCCGCAGTGAGCATGGGATGACCCTGTTGCAGAAAGGTCAGGAACCGCTGCACATGCCAACCCAGGCGAAGGAAGTTTACGATGTGACCGGTGCTGGGGATACCGTGATTTCGGTGCTGGCAGCCTCGGTTGCTGCCGGGAAATCCCTCTCCGATGCCTGTAAGCTGGCCAATGCCGCAGCCGGTGTGGTGGTGGGCAAACTGGGCACCTCGACGCTGTCGACCATCGAGCTGACCGACGCCATTCACGGCAGTCAGGACAGCGGCTACGGCGTGATCAGCGAAGCGCAGCTCAAGCAGGCGGTGAAAGCCGCGCGTGCCCGGGGCGAGAAAGTGGTCATGACCAACGGTTGCTTCGACATTCTGCATGCCGGCCATGTGGCTTATCTCAATGAAGCGGCCAAGCTGGGCGATCGCCTGATTGTCGCCGTGAACTCCGACAGCTCGGTGCAGAAACTGAAAGGACCGGGGCGTCCGGTGAACCCGGAAGATCGCCGCATGGCGGTGCTGGCCGGGCTGGGTGCGGTGGACTGGGTAGTGCCGTTCAGTGAGGAAACACCCCAGCGCCTGATCAGTGAAATCCTGCCGAGCTTGCTGGTCAAGGGCGGCGATTACAAGCCGGAAGAGATTGCCGGTGGTCAGGAAGTGATTGCTGCCGGCGGCGAAGTCAAAGTCCTGAACTTTGAAGACGGCTGCTCGACCACCGAGATCATCGAAGCGATCCGCGGTGGGCGCGGCTAAGCAGCATCAGGACGCCTGACGGGCACTGAATCACGCAATAAAAAAGCGCCATTTTATATGGCGCTTTTTTGGATCTGAACAGCGGTGACTCTGCTGTTACTTGCTTTCGGTCAGACCGGCATTGACGTCGAGGATGTCCTGCTCGCTCAGGGTGCCGACGGCTTGTTTCAGCTGCAGTTGGCTGATGATGTAATCGTAGCGGGCGTTGGCCAGCTGGCGGTTGGCATCATACAGGCGGCGGGTGGCATCCAGCACATCGACGATGGTCCGGGTACCGACATCAAATCCGGCTTCGGTTGCTTCCAGCGCCGAACGGGCCGACACCACAGATTGCTGGTAAGCGCGCAGGGCACCAATGGAGGCATTGATGTTGTTGTAGAACGCTCGCACGTCCTTGACTACGCTGCGGTAGGAGCCTTCCAGGCTTTCACTGGCCGAGACGTACGAATACTGGGCCTGCTTCACTTCGGAGGTCACGCGGCCACCGGTATACAGCGGTAGTTTCAGGTTAATCCCGGCGGTGAGGGTGCCGTCATCCGAGCGGTTGAGTTCGTTATAGTCATAACCGGCGTCAAAGGACAGCGTCGGCAGGTGGCCGGTTTCTGCCAGGGAGATCTGATCGCGGGCGATATCCTGGGCAATACGCGCCGTCAGCAGGCTCAGGTTCTCGGTTTCCGCATCTTTGATCAGTTGGGCGACGCGGGCTTGCGAACCACTGGCTGAAAAACGCTTGGTATCAAGAATGCTCAGGTCGGTGTGGGCCTGGCCGGTGATTTCCCGCAGCCCTTCGTAGCTGTTGGTCAGGCTATTCTCTGCCAGGATTTCATCGGCCAGTACGCTGTCGTACTCGGCCTGGGCGTCATGCACGTCGGTGATGGCAGACAGGCCGACTTCAAAGCGCTGCTTGGTTTGTTCCAGCTGACGGCCGACGGCGGCTTTTTCCGCCCGGACAAACTCGAGGTTGTCCATTGCCCGCAAGACGTCAAAGTAGGCATTGGCCACCCGGAGGATCAGGGCTTGCTGGGTGACCGCGTACGAAGCATCCCGCTGGCGGGCTTGTTTCTCGCTGATATCCAGGTTGACCCAGCTGGTGCGATCGAACAGGGCTTGGCTGAGTTGTAGTCTGCCATTGAAGCCTTCATCGTCCCCGTCCATCCGGGCCACATTGTAGCCGGCATCGAGGTTGATTTGCGGGAGTAGCTGGCTGCGGGATGAATTAATCGCTTCAAACGCTGCATCTCTATCGGCAGCAGCACGAAGCAGCTGAGGGTCATTCTGTTTGGCTTGTTGGTAGATCTCCGCGAGATCGTCCGCCAGAGCAGCTTGGCTCAAGCCGCCAAGCGCGACGCTAATAATAAGCGGAAGCAATTTTTTCATTGATGCCTTTCCTGATCCTGACAAAAACAGTGCAAAGATAGTCAGTCTACACCCAGGAACCTTGCCTGAAACTGATCATCGCTCATATTTTACTTGAATTTAACCTGATGTATTTTCGCATAGGTGATTGTAATCTATCCAACTCTAAATTTGGACTTAAAAAAAATCATAATATTTGTCATAAATGTTGAATTAAACCATTGCTGCCGGCGGCTATGAATGGAAAGATATATGGCAAAGGGAGATAACAGCATGAGTCATAAGCAAAGATCAGGCCCGGACGGCTTTAGTAAGGCTGATGTCGAGGTCCTGTCCACCGAGACCGCATACCAGGGTTTTTTCCGGATGGTGAAATATTGCCTGCGCCACAAGCTGTTTGCCGGCGGCTGGAGCGAGCCGCTGGAGCGGGAGCTGTTCGAACGCGGTCATGCCGCAGCGTTGCTGCCTTATGATCCGGCCACCGATCAGGTGGTGCTGCTCGAGCAGTTCCGGGTCGGTGCGCTGGCCGCTGATTGCACCCCGTGGCAGCTGGAAATTGTCGCCGGGATCATCGAGCCGGGCGAGAGCGCCGAAGACGTCGTCAGCCGCGAAGCCGCCGAAGAAGCCGGGGTGACGGTCAGCGGGTTAAAAAAAATCACCCGCTACCTGTCCAGTTCCGGCGGTTGTTCGGAAACGCTGGATGTCTTTGTCGGCCGGGTGGACAGCAGCCAGGCCGGGGGGATCCATGGCCTGGCCCATGAGGGCGAGGATATCCGGGTCTGTGTGGTCTCCCGTCAGCAAGCCTACCAGTGGGTAGAATCTGGTAAAATTGAAAATGCCGCCTCAATCATTGCGCTACAATGGTTGCAACTAAACTATTTAGACTTGCAGGCACAAACTCAGTAACCAGTCCACAGGCTTAAGGACTCCGATTGAATAAACGATACACCGTCGATCTTGCTGGTATCATGCGACTGTATGAAACCAACTATGCGAAGCTGCTCCCATTACTGCCAAAAAGTGATCAGGTAGGAGACGTGTGCGTCTACCAGGTTCGTGATCTGGAGTATCAACTGGCTATCACCGAATCAACCCGCTACACCACGCTGGTTGAGCTGTGGCAGCGCTCGGACGGCGAGTTGCCTTCGTACCTGATCCCCCGGCTGACGGTCAGGCTGTACCATGATGCCAGAGTCGCAGAAGTGTGTACCGCCCAGCAGATTTCCCGGCTGAAGCCGCGGTATGATTACCCCAATTTGCGAATGCATCAACAAGATGAAAAATATCAGGTCAATCGCTTTTTGGGTGACTGGCTGGCCTACTGCCTCAAGCATGGGATCAGCAAACAATCGGTTTGTTAACAGTATTAAATAAACAAGGTTTTTGACGTTTTGCAGACGTATTCTCTGCCGCAGACGAACCCCGACAGCGTGGTTCTCCTTCAAATCACCGATACCCATTTATTTGCCGATGCGGCAGGTAGTCTGCTGGGTGTCGCAACCCGGGACAGTTTCCACGCAGTGCTGGATGCTGTGGATGCGGCTGCCCGGCCGTTTGATGCTGTTGTGGCGACCGGTGATATTTCACAGGATCATACCAAGCAGTCCTATCAGCGCTTTAGCGACGGGATTGCCCGCTGGTCCCAGCCGTGCTTCTGGCTGCCGGGTAATCATGACTATCAGCCGAGCATGCGCGCCGTCTTGCCGTCGCCGCAGATCAAGCCGTGTCAGCAGGTGCTGGCCGGCGCGCACTGGCAGGTGATCCTGCTCGACAGCCAGGTCCAGGGCGTGCCTCACGGCGAACTCAGCCTGGCCCAGCTCGACATGCTGGAGCAAGCGCTGGCTGCCCACCCTGAGCGCCATGCCCTGGTGCTGCTGCACCATCATCCGCTGGAAGCCGGTAGTACCTGGCTGGATCAGCACAAGCTGCACAATGCCGAAGCGTTCTGGCAGGTCGTGGATCGCTATCCGCAGGTCCAGGCCATTCTGTGCGGTCATATTCACCAGGAGCTGGACCGGCTGTGCCGCGGGGTTCGGGTGCTGGCGACGCCGTCGACCTGTATTCAGTTTTTACCGGACTCGCATGACTTTGCGCTCGATCCGCAAAACCCGGGTTGGCGCTATCTGGAGCTGACCAATCAGGGCGAAGTGATCACCCAGGTCTTCCGGATCGCGGGCGATCAGTTTCAGCCGCAATTTGATGCCGGAGGATATTGATGAAACCGTCCCTGCTTCTGTATTTGCATGGCTTTAACAGCTCGCCGCAGTCACTGAAAGCGCAGCAGATGGCGGACTACTGCCGCCTGCACCGGCCGGATATCCGGGTCGAGATCCCACAATTGCCATGTTACCCGGCAGCGGCGGCTGAGTTGATCGATCAACGGGTTGCGTCCGCTTTGCCGAACTACCGGATTGGTCTGGTGGGCAGCTCACTCGGCGGCTATCTTTCGACCTGGCTGAGCCAGCGTTATGATTTACCGGCGGTGCTGGTGAACCCGGCGGTGAAACCATACGAGTTGCTGGCCGATTATCTGGGGGAACAGCAAAATCCGTATACCGGCGAGCGCTATACGCTACAACCGCAGCATATGAATGAGCTCCGGCAACTGGATGTGGCTGACATAGCTGCCCCGGCGCGTTTCTGGCTGCTGCAGCAGGAAGGCGACGAAGTGCTGGACTATCGCCAGGCCGTGGCCAAGTATGCCGCTTGCAAACAGACGGTGGAGCCGGGGGGCGACCACAGTTTCGTCGGATTCGATCGTTTTCCTTCAGAAATCATTGCGTTCCTTGGGTTATAACCTGACTTGGCCGGCGCTGAAAGCGGCCCGGCGGGTGGAGCGCGACTCACAATTGTGGCCCTTATCCGGACCCTCAGCTTGACAACCGGGCTGGGGTTACTGAGTATTGTGGCAAAAATTTTCTCGTAAATTTCCGTATATATGACAGATCAGAGCTATAACGCTGGCGCCATTGAGGTTCTCAATGGCCTTGAGCCCGTACGACGTCGTCCCGGGATGTACACGGACACGGCGCGGCCGAACCACCTTGGCCAGGAAGTCATCGATAACAGTGTCGATGAGGCGCTGGCCGGACATGCCCGTAAAGTGGAAGTGATCCTTCACGCCGACCAATCCCTTGAGGTGATTGATGACGGCCGGGGGATGCCGGTGGATATTCACCCGGAAGAAGGGGTGTCCGGGGTTGAACTGATCCTGTGTAAGCTCCATGCCGGGGGGAAATTCTCCGGGAAGAACTACCAGTTCTCCGGGGGGCTGCACGGGGTCGGGATCTCGGTGGTCAACGCCCTGTCGAACCGGGTTGAAGTGACCGTCAAGCGTGATGGTCAGATCTACCAGATTGCCTTTGAGCACGGGGACAAGGTTTCTGAGCTGGAAGTGATCGGCACCTGTGGCCGCCGGGTCAAAGGGACCCGGGTGCATTTCTGGCCCGATGCCCGGTACTTCGACAGCCCGAAATTCTCTGTTTCACGCCTGAAAAATGTCCTCAAGGCCAAAGCGGTGCTGTGTCCGGGGCTGGAGATCATCTTTACTGACAAGGTCAATGATGAAGTCCTGCGCTGGTGCTATGAAGACGGCCTGAAAGACTACCTGGCCGAAGGCGTCAAGGGGTATACCCTGCTGCCGGAAGAACCGTTTACCGGTGCGTTCAGCGGCCAGACCGAAGCGGCCGACTGGGCCTTGCTGTGGCTGCCGGAAGGCGGCGAGCTGCTGACGGAAAGTTACGTCAACCTGATCCCGACTGCTCAGGGCGGGACCCATGTTAACGGCCTGCGTCAGGGGCTGCTCGATGCCATGCGTGAGTTCTGTGAATTTCGCAACATGCTGCCGCGCGGGGTCAAGCTGACTGCCGATGATATCTGGGACCGTTGTGCCTACGTGCTGTCGGTGAAAATGCAGGATCCGCAGTTTGCCGGTCAGACCAAAGAGCGTCTGTCGTCCCGTCAGTGTGCCGCCTTTGTCTCCGGGGTGGTCAAAGATGCCTTCAGCCTGTGGCTTAATGAGCGGCCGCAGCTGGCCGAGCAACTGGCCGAAGTGTGTATCAGCAATGCCCAGCGCCGGATGCGCGCCAGTAAAAAGGTAGTGCGCAAGAAAATCGCCTCGGGCCCGGCCCTGCCGGGGAAACTGGCTGACTGTTCACAGCAGGATCTCAGCCGGACCGAGCTGTTCCTGGTTGAGGGGGACTCGGCGGGTGGCTCAGCCAAGCAGGCGCGGGATCGCGATTATCAGGCTATCATGCCGCTGCGCGGAAAAATCCTGAATACCTGGGAAGTCTCGGCCGATCAAGTGTTGGCCTCGCAGGAAGTCCACGATATCTCCGTCGCGCTCGGGATTGACCCGGACAGCGACGATCTGAGCGGCCTGCGATACGGTAAAATTTGTGTGCTGGCGGATGCGGACTCCGATGGTCTGCACATCGCGACCCTGCTGTGTGCGCTGTTTATGAAGCACTTCCAGGCGCTGGTACGGGCCGGTCACGTGTTTATTGCCATGCCGCCGCTGTATCGGATCGATCAGGGCAAAGAGGTGTACTACGCGCTGGATGAAGCCGAGAAAGAAGGCATTCTCGAGCGCCTGAGCGGCAAACGCGGCAAGCTCAACGTGCAGCGCTTTAAAGGTCTGGGTGAAATGAACCCGATGCAGTTGCGTGAAACCACCATGGACCCCAATACCCGTCGCCTGGTTCAGCTGACGATTGATGACGATCAGCAAACCTCGGAAATGATGGATATGTTGCTGGGTAAGAAGCGGGCGGAAGACCGCCGTCACTGGCTGCAGTCGAAAGGGGACATGGCCGAAGTGTAAGCGGCTGGCCGCTGAGCGGGGTTGCCATCACGCCCGCAGACTCAAGATATTCGCCGCTGGTTCTTGGACCGGCGGCGCACCAAGAATGATTGAACGGAATACCCCACGATGACTGATGTCTCAATGGATGGCGTTGAACAGCTTCCGCTGCGGAAGTTTACCGAAGACGCCTATCTCAACTACTCCATGTACGTGATCATGGATCGTGCCCTGCCGTTTATCGGCGACGGCCTCAAGCCGGTGCAGCGCCGGATCGTCTATGCGATGTCCGAGCTGGGACTGTCGGCCACGGCTAAGTATAAAAAATCGGCGCGGACTGTTGGTGACGTGCTCGGTAAATACCACCCCCATGGTGATTCGGCCTGTTACGAAGCCATGGTACTGATGGCGCAGCCATTCTCTTACCGTTACCCGCTGGTGGACGGCCAGGGCAACTGGGGCGCACCGGACGACCCGAAATCCTTCGCGGCGATGCGTTATACCGAATCGCGCCTGTCCCGTTTCTCGGAAGTCTTGCTGAGTGAGCTGGGCCAGGGCACCGTTGACTGGTTACCGAACTTTGACGGCACCATGAAAGAGCCGAAAATGTTGCCGGCGCGCCTGCCGCATATTCTGCTCAACGGGGTGACCGGGATCGCCGTGGGGATGGCGACCGATATCCCGCCCCACAATGCCCGCGAAGTGGCACAGGCGGCGGTGCACCTGATTGAGAATCCGAAAGCTGATCTGGACGAGCTGATGGGCTTCGTCAAGGGGCCGGATTATCCGACCGAGGCGGAGATCATCTCGCCAAGCAGTGAGCTGAAGAAGGTCTATCGTACCGGTCGCGGCAGCATCAAGATGCGCGCGGTCTGGCATAAAGATAGCGGTGATATCGTGATCACCGCGTTGCCGCACCAGGTTTCCGGCGCCAAGCTGCTGGAGCAAATTGCCAACCAGATGCGGGCCAAGAAGCTGCCGATGGTTGATGATTTGCGCGATGAATCGGATCATGAAAACCCGACCCGGATTGTCATTGTCCCGCGTTCCAACCGGGTTGACTGCGAGCAGCTGATGAACCACCTGTTTGCCTCGACGGACTTGGAGAAGAGCTACCGGGTCAACCTCAACATGCTGGGACTGGATGGTCGCCCGCAGGTGAAAGGTCTGGTGGAGATCCTTGGTGAGTGGCTGACCTTCCGCCGCGAGACGGTTCGCCGCCGCTTGCAATACCGCCTGGACAAGGTCAAGGCCCGCCTGCACATCCTTGAAGGTTTGCTGGTGGCCTACCTCAACATTGATGAAGTGATTGAGATCATCCGCACTGAGGATGATCCGAAAGCCGAGCTGATGGCCCGTTTTGGCCTGACCGAAATCCAGGCCGATGCGATCCTGGAAATCAAGCTGCGCCAGTTGGCGAAGCTGGAAGAGATCAAGATCCGCGGTGAGCAGGACGAGTTGTCGCAAGAGCGCGATAAGCTGGAGAAGCTGCTGGGCTCAGAGCGCCGCCTGAATACGCTGATCAAGAAAGAGCTGTTGGCCGATGCTGAGAAGTATGGTGATGACCGCCGCTCGCCGCTGGTCGAGCGCGAGGAAGCCAAGGCATTGACCGAGCGTGATCTGGTGCCGAGTGAGCCGATCACTGTGGTGTTGTCGGAGAAAGGTTGGATCCGTCATGCCAAGGGCCACGAAGTGGACCCGACCACGCTGAGCTACAAGTCCGGGGACAGCTACCAGGCCCATGCCCGGGGCAAGAGCAACCTGCCGGCGATCTTCCTGGCAACAGATGGTCGCAGCTATGCGCTGGAATCCCATACCCTGCCGTCGGCCCGGAGCCAGGGCGAGCCGATCACCGGCCGCCTGAACCTGTCACCGGGTACCAGTATGCGTCAGGTGCTGATGGCTGAAGATAATCAGCTATGGCTGATGGGCTCTGATGCCGGTTACGGCTTTATCTGTAAGACCACAGATATGGTGTCGAAGAACAAGAGCGGAAAGGCCTTGCTGACGGTGCCGGAAAATGCCGAAGTGATGGCGCCGCAGGTGATTGGCGATATCGAGCAGGATGAGATCCTGGCGATCACCAATGAAGGCCGGATGTTGCTGTTCCCGATCAAGGAGTTGCCGCAGCTGGGCAAAGGCAAAGGCAATAAGATCATCAATATTCCGGCCGCCCGGTCGAAGGCCCGCGAGGAGTTCCTGTCGCAGCTGGCGGTGTTGCCGGCCAATGCCCAGATCACGCTCTACGCCGGGAAGCGCAAGCTGGGGCTTAAGCAAACGGATCTGGACAACTTCCGTGGTGAGCGCGGCCGTCGCGGCACCATGCTGCCCCGTGGCTTGCAGCGGGTGACCCGGATGGAAATTGAGCTGCCGGGCGGCAGTGCGGATGAAGCTTAATTCAATCTATGCATCATGATAAATATCAAAGCCCTCAGTCGAGGGCTTTTTTGTGCCTTGCGGCCAGAACTGCGTAAATTCTCCACGAAAGAGGTGTAATTTCCTGCTCTCTGAGTATACTAGCGAACGCTTGTACGCTGAGGAGAGTTTCATGATTTTTGTATTGCGAGTAATTGCGATCGCAATGTTTGCCGTAGTGATGTTTGTGTTTGGCTGCGGTTACTGTTTGCTGAGTCCCCGGAACCCGAAGCATGTGCATACCTTCGGTCGTCTGTTCAGCAAGATGTCCCGGGTATTCGGGATCAAGCTGGAAATCCGCTATGCTGAAGGGGCGCATCAGGTCGGCTCAAGCGTTTATGTCGCCAACCATCAGAACAATTTTGATTTGTTCACGGTCTCCGGTGCGGTGATGCCCCGTACTGTCACCGTGGGCAAGAAAAGCCTGGTCTGGATGCCGTTGTTTGGCCAGTTGTACTGGCTGACCGGCAATATTCTGATTGACCGCGCCAATCGCAGTAAGGCGGCCGGGACCATCGGCCAGGTGGTTGAGAAAATCAAGCAACGCCAGGTGTCGGTGTGGATGTTCCCGGAAGGCACCCGCTCACGCGGCCGTGGCCTGTTGCCATTTAAAACCGGGGCGTTTCACGCTGCGATCGGTGCCGGCGTGCCGGTGGTGCCGATTGTCTGTAGTTCGACCGAACATGTGAAGATGAGCCGTTGGGACAACGGGGTGGTGATTGTTGAAGTGATGCCGCCGATTTCGACCGAAGGCTATACCAAAGAAGATGTGCGTCAGTTGTCGAATACCTGCCGTGAGGCTATGGAAGCCAAGTTGGCTGAGCTCAATGCCGAAGCGATTCAGCGTGCAGCCAAGCAGTAACAGCTAAGCTGGTTGGCAACAGTGGAAACCACAAAAGGACATGCCCGGCGTGTCCTTTTTGTTTGATAACAGATCCAGAGAGAAGATGGCACAAGAGCAGGTCGTATTAGTTGATCCTCAGGGACGAATATTGGGATCCCAGGAAAAAATGCAAGCGCACCGGGATGGTGCCCTGCACCTGGCATTTTCAGTGTTGCTGTATCGCGAGCGCGCGGGCGGCCGGGAATTTCTGATGCAGCAGCGGGCGCGCGGCAAGTATCACAGCGGCGGGCTGTGGACCAACACCTGCTGCTCCCACCCGCGTCAGGAGGAGCCCCTGGAACAGGCCGGGATCCGCCGCCTGGCCGAAGAGATGGGGATCACCGGTGTCACGCGGCTGGATGATATCGCCCGCTTTATCTATCGCGCCGAGCTGGATAACCAGTTGATTGAGCATGAGTTGGACCATGTGCTGGTGGCCTGCGTGTCGGGCCTTGAGATCGTGCCGAACCCGGATGAGGTGATGGCGCACTGCTGGTGGCCGGAGGAGAAGCTGGCGCAGGCAGTGGTTGAGACGCCGGAGCGATTTACAGCCTGGTTCCCGCAGGTGCTGGCTTATGTCCAGGAGGCTTGCTGAATCCTGCCCTGCGGCGATCAAAAAAGCTGTCCGGCGACAGCTTTTTTGATCATATGTCGGAATCGGGCAATCGCTTATTTGCGCACGGCAATCGCTTCGATTTCAATTTTGACGTCTTTTGGCAGACGCGCCACTTCAACGCATGAACGAGCCGGGTAAGGCGCGTTGTGCTCATCGAAGAATTTACCGTATACCTCGTTGACGATACCGAAATCGTTCAGGTCTTTGACAAACACAGTCATCTTCACGATATCTGCCACTTTCAGGCCGGAGGATTCAACCACAGCTTTGACGTTGTCCAGCGACTGACGCGCTTGCTCAGCGATGTCGTCGGAAACTTCGCCGGTGGCCGGGTTGACCGGGATCTGGCCGGAAGTCAGGATCATGTTGCCCAGATCGACGCCCTGAACGTAAGGGCCGATCGCTGCCGGTGCCTGATCGGTGTGGAGTACTTGAGTCATTGATTGTCCTTACTCAGTCAATTACAACTAGTTCGTGAGGGCTTTAGTGTGCAGCTCAAATCGGTTGAGGTCAAAGAGTTTTCCTGTGACCGCGGCATGATTTTTTATGCTAAATCGGGATCCCCAGCCGGGCCTTGACCACCTGCTCACACTGGGTGATTCGGCTGATGTCTTTCGGAGCGACCATCACGGTGTCATTGCCGCCGACGGTGCCGAGGATCTCGGCGTGGGGCTGGACATCGATCAGCCGGGCGACCAGTTGCGCGCTGCCGGGATGGGTCTTGACCACCACGACCAGCTGGTTGTGGGTAATGAACTCGATCTGCGAGGCGATGGACGAGCCAACCTGGACCGGCTCACTTTCGACCGTCAGGCAGTAGACTTTCTTGCCGTAAGCATTGGGGATTTTGGCGACGCCCAGGCGCGAGAGCAGCCGTGAGACCGTCGACTGGCTGACATCGTCATAGCCCAGGTCGATCAGCCGTTGGCGAATGTCGTCCTGGGTGGTGAAGCTTTGTTGTTGAAGCAGGCGCTTACAGGCCGCAGCGATATTTTCATCGGGGGGTAATGTATTCATCGCGCCGTGCGAATGGGCTCCAATCACGGGCAACTCCTTTATCACTCTATCGGAAACAGGGATCGTATCTTGATACTTTATTTGCATGACTTTGCATAAGCATCATATCAATAATAAAAACGGGGTTTCTTGACCCCTATCACCAAAATAATATCCCACGAATATCCTTACTGACTGCCACGATATTCGGTTTCGCTGAACAGGTACCGACGCTTGGTCGGTGCATGGACCGGTGCGTCAGCCGGTTGCTTGGCGGCCAGCTGCGCGTCCTCTGTAGCCTGGGGGTGCAGCCCGGACAGGGACTCGGCCGGGCTGGCCGGCGTGGCTTGTTTGGCGGGCGGGATATAGGTCGGGGCTACGGGGATCCGGCTGCCGGTTTGGACCGTTGACGGGGCGGTGACTGACGTGTTATCGGCCTGGATCGAACGGAGCTGGTTTGCCTCGGTTTCGGGAAGCCCGGTTGAAAAGCTGTGGGTCTGGGCCAGTGCGACAGGAGGCTCGCCGGGGCGGTTGAGCTGGTGGACGTAAGGAGAGACCTGGATCGAGGCCAGCGCCGGGGTTGCCGCGGTGGTAGCGATGCCGAGGGCGTCAAGCCAGTCGAAGATGAGCGTTGCCGGTACAAACTGGCTATAGCGGGCGGCAGGGCGTAAGTTGCGCAGGTCTTCGGGGTTGTTGACGATCGCGACGGTGATCCCGACGATTTCGCCGTACTGGTTAAATACCGGTCCGCCGCTCATGCCTGACATCACCGGGGCATCACTAAGCGAGTAGAGGCAGTCAGTGTTGGTATCAATCACATCCTGCAGGTACTTGCCCTTGCCTTTGATGCTGTTGCCGAGCAGCGAGTGGCCGTGATGCGAGACAGGCTGATCCGGGTAGATCAGGCCCCAGGTCGGAATAAAATCGGCGTGGCGCCGGATCAGCGACAGATCACAGAAGGGGTGATGGATCACCTCAAAATCCCATGACAGTTTGGCGACATGCTTGGCGGTGATCATGTACTGGTCGTTGACCGGTACGGCTGAGCCGAATCCGCCCAGCAGCAACGGGATGCCGACCACCACCATCTGATTGGCGTGGTGGTTGCTGGCCGGGCTGACCGGGCCGTTGCTCATGACGCAACTGGTCAGCAGCAAGCTGAAGCAGAGAAGGGGAAGCTGATGCGGGCGGAGCAGATGCAGGAGATTCAAGTGTGCCAACAACGTCATGCCACTTTCCTTTGAACAGAGTAAGCCGGTGAGACTGGCGTGTACCGGGGTGGTAGACCAGGGATAGCCTGGCGGTATTGTTCAAAGGTAGCGGGGGAGGGCACGTGGATTTGTGTTAGAAATGAGAATAAAAAAACCAGCTCACGGGTGAGCCGGTTATCTTATCTCTTTGACAGGACTGGTGATGATCCCGGGTGTGTTAATTACACTCGGTGACGATCTCGCGGGAGAAGACTTTTTCGCAGTATTTGCACTTGAGCTGGACATCATCCTGCTTGGCCCGCACGGTAAAGCTGCTGTCAACCGGTTCACCATGGGTAATGCAGTTGGTGTTCGGGCACTTGAAGACGCCGCGAATGTGCTCCGGTAGCGACAGGGTCAGCTTTTTCACCACTTCGTAGTTTTCAATCTGATTCACGGTCGCTTTCGGGGCGTACAGGGCCAGCTGGTTGGCTTGCTCTTCGCTGATGAAGGTGTTTTCAACCTTGATCAGATCTTTGGCTCCCAGAGCCGAAGAAGGCAGGTTCAGGCCCACGGTCACGCGTTGATTGGTACTGTCCATCTTGAACAGTTTCAGCACCTTGATGCCTACATTGGCCGGAATATGGTCGATCACGGAACCGTTCTTGATGGCTTCAACCTGTAGTTGGGTTTCTTTGGTCATGATGGTCATCTCCTGCTTAAAGTTCTTCGTTCAGTACCAGGGCCAGTAGGGCTTGGCGGGCATACACGCCGTTTTCGGCTTGCTGGAAGTAGTAGGCGTACGGGGTTTTGTCGACATCGACCGTGATTTCGTCGACCCGTGGCAGCGGGTGCAGCACTTTTAGGTTATCGCGGGCTTCTTTGAGCATCTCGGCGGTCAGGATATAGGCCGCTTTCATGTGGGCGTATTCGGACTCGTCGAAGCGCTCTTTCTGCACCCGGGTCATGTACAGCACGTCGAGCTGCGGGATCACCTCTTCCATGCTGCCGTGCAGGCTGTAGTTGATCCCGGCCTCATCCAGCTCCTCGCAGATGTAATCCGGCATCGCCAGCACTTCCGGCGCGATGAAGAAGAAATTGATGTTGTTGAACTTGGAGAGTGCCTGGGTCAGTGAGTGGACTGTGCGGCCGTACTTGAGGTCGCCGACAAATGCGACGTTGAGGTTATCCAGCCGCCCTTGGGTTTCGTAGATGCTGAACAGATCCAGCAGGGTCTGGGTCGGGTGCTGGTTGGCGCCGTCGCCGCCGTTAATCACAGGCACACCGTTGGAGAATTCTGAAGCCAGGCGGGCAGCCCCTTCCTGCGGGTGGCGCATGACATAGGCATCGACGTAGGAAGAAATGACCTGGACCGAGTCGGCCAGGGTCTCGCCCTTTTTCGCCAGTGAAGTATTGCCGCCGTTATCAAAGCCGATCACGGTGCCGCCCAGGCGCTGGATTGCGGTTTCGAAAGACAGGCGGGTGCGGGTCGACGGCTCGAAGAAGCAGCTGGCGACCACTTTGTTTTTCAGCAGCTCTGGGTTTGGCTTCGCTTTCAGTTGCCCTGCCGTTTCCACAATAAGTTCAAGTTCACTTCGGTCGAGTTCCGGAATGGAGATAATGTGTTTTTGAAACAACGTATTCGCCATGGCTGCTATTCCCTTTGATTAATGATTGAACACTGCGCTGATGCTGGCAGCAGACAAAAAAAAGCCCCCTAAATCAGGAGGCTTTTCTTTCAAAATGGCAAAAACAGAAAAACGAGACCAGCGCCGATGTTCGGCGGATTCGCGTCAGGTTGTGATGCGCTGCGTGGTTCATTTTCCGGTGCCCTTTTGACAAATTGCGAAGGATTATACGCCCATTTTTTGTGAGCGCAAGCGTTTGCCCAAACTATTCACAGGGTGGAAATTTATGCAGTTTTTGCGCCGTTGGTTGAGTAAGGGTGGTGATGAAAAAATGATTTTTTAACAGTTAGTTATGGTGTTTTTGGGGGAGGTGGTGGCTGAAGGAAAATGCACCCGCCGGATCGGGGGACGGCGGGTGCATGGGTGAGGTGGGTGAGCTTAGCTGCCCAGGGTGGCCACCATCACGGCCTTGATGGTGTGCATGCGGTTTTCTGCTTCATCAAAGACAATGGAGTGGTCCGATTCAAACACGTCTTCGGTCACTTCCAGCCCGGCCATGCCGTACTTCTCTGCCACTTCTTTACCGACGGTGGTTTCGTCGTTGTGGAAGGCCGGCAGGCAGTGCATGAATTTCACATGCGGATTGCCGGTCGCTTTGATGACATCCATATTCACCTGATACGGCGTCATCAGTTTCACACGCTCATCCCAGGCTTCTTTCGATTCGCCCATGGAGACCCATACGTCGGTGTAGAGGAAGTCACAACCCTGAACCCCTTCCTGGACATCTTCGGTCAGGGTGATCTTGGCGCCTGTCTGCGCGGCAATGTCGCGGCACTGGGCTACCAGATCTTCTTCCGGCCAGAAGGCTTTTGGCGCCACCAGGCGGATATCCATGCCCATTTTGGCTGCGCCGACCATCAGCGAGTTACCCATGTTGTTGCGGGCATCGCCCAGGTAAGCGAAGGTCATTTCATGCAGTTGCTTGCCACGGCCGTGCTCTTGCATGGTCAGGAAGTCGGCCAGGATTTGGGTTGGGTGGAATTCGTCTGTCAGGCCGTTCCAGACTGGCACTCCGGCGTACTGGCCCAGCTCCTCGACGATCTCCTGGCCAAAGCCGCGGTATTCAATGCCGTCATACATGCGGCCCAGGACCCGGGCAGTATCTTTCATCGATTCTTTGTGGCCGATTTGCGAGCCGGATGGACCAAGGTAAGAGACCTGGGCACCTTGATCAAATGCTGCCACTTCGAATGCACAGCGGGTGCGGGTGGAGGTTTTTTCAAAAATCAGGGCGATGTTTTTACCGGTCAGGCGTGGCTGCTCATAACCGTTGTACTTGGCTTTTTTCAGCTCGGCAGACAGCTCGAGCAGGTGCTGAATTTCGCGTGGAGTGAAGTCTAGTAGTTTCAGGAAGTTACGGTTGCGAAGATTAAAAGCCATGATGTTTTCCTCTCGATATTCGATATCTCTCGGGCCGGCCAGTTCGGTCAGTTGCGGAAATGGCCGGTTCGTCTGTGTCATGTGTAACGTATTCTGGGAGTTTTGTGAATAACTATTCTGTTATTCTGAAATAATATTTGTTCCAGCTTCCCCTTTCAGGATGTTCAGACCGTCTTCCAGCGAGCCGATGCCGACCAGCTTGCCGCCCTGGCGGATAAATTCGCACGAGGCATCAATTTTCGGCCCCATCGAGCCGGCGTCGAACTGGTATTGCGCCAGCTCTGTCGGCGTGGTGCTGCGTAGGGCTTTCTGGGTCGGTTTGCCCCAGTCGAGGTAGACGGCATCGGCATCGGTCAGGATCAGCAGAGCGTCGGCGCCGAGCTGCTTGGCGAGGAAGGCTGCCGACATGTCTTTGTCGATCACGGCTTCCACCCCAACCAGCTTACCGTTTTCTTCTTTGACCGGGATCCCGCCGCCGCCGGTGCAGATCACCAGGTGGTTTTGCTTGATCAGCGCGGTGATGGCGTCATCTTCGATAATGCCGGTTGGCAGTGGACTTGGCACCACGCGGCGGAAGTAAGGGCCATCGGGCTTCACGGTCCAGTGGTATTTTTCCGCCAGCGCGCGGGCTTCGGCTTCTTCATAAACCGGGCCGATCGGCTTGGTTGGGTCGGCAAAGGCCGGATCATTGGGATCGACGCTCATCTGGGTCAGCATGCAGGAGATTTGCTGCGCCGGGAGCAGGTTTTTGAGCTCTTGCATCAGCATGTAGCCGATCATGCCCTGAGTTTCCGAACCCAATACATCCAGCGGATAAGGATTGACTTGTTTGTATTCCAGCCCTTGCAGGGCCAGCAGGCCGACTTGCGGGCCGTTGCCGTGTACCAGCACCACGTTGTATTCAGTGGCGATATCCGCGATGGCCCTGGCGGCGGTCGCAATATTCTGACGCTGGATATCGGCTTCGAGTGGTTCGCCGCGGCGGAGCAGGGCATTCCCGCCCAACGCGACAACAACGGTTTGTTTGGTCATGGGATCGTCTCTCTTCATCGTTTTATCAGGGCCGGCATGCTTGGTGCCGGCCATCTCATGTCGGTGTTTATTGCGAGTCAGGCTGGGCCTGCCGCGCTTAAATACCGTCGCGCTCGATTGGGCAGCTCATGCAGCGGGCGCCGCCGCGGCCACGGCCCAGTTCGTCCCCCGGAATCGGCAGGACAGTGATGCCGGCTTTGTCGTATTTCTCGTTGGTGTAAACGTTGCGCTCGTAACCAACCACCACACCCGGTTTCACGGTCAGCACGTTGTTGGCATCGTTCCACTGCTCGCGTTCGGCTTCGTAGCTGTCGCCACCGGTGGTGATCAGGTTCAGCTGACCGACCCCCAGGGCTTTCTCAATCGCATTGACGAAGTAGCCTTCCTCTTTCACGTTCACGGTGCCGCTTTCATCACCGGTCAGGCTCCAGCATTTCACATCTTTGCGAACCACTTCCGGGTAGACCGAGAAGGTGTCTTCGCGCATGTGGGTCATCACAGTATCTAAGTGCATGCAGGAGCGGTGTTTCGGCAGCTCCATGGCGATGACTTGTTTGGCCTCACCGTGTTTGAACAAGCTGGAGGCCAGTTGCTCGACCCCTTGCGGTGTGGTGCGCTCAGACATCCCAATCAGGACTGCGCCTTTACCGATGACCAGTACGTCGCCGCCTTCAATGGTGGAGTTGTCGTAGCTTTTCTCTTCATCGCCGAAGTACTTGATAAAGTCCTGGCCGGCGAAAGTTGGATGCCAGCGGTAAATCGCGCGCAGATGGTTGGTTTCACGTTGGCGGGCCGGTTTGGCCATTGGGTTAATCGAAACACCACCGTAGACCCAGCAGGAGGTATCGCGGGTAAACAGATGGTTTGGCAGTGGTTCAATAATAAAGTCATGCGCTGCGTACATGCCCTGCATCATGGAAGAGGACTGAATCGGTAACTCGGAGTAGCTCAGACCGCCGAGCAGAATTGAGGCCAGTTCCTGATGCGGTAAATCAGCCAGGAAGCAGCGAACGTCATTGGCAAAGCGCGGGCCGAGGCGCAGATCGGAAACCTGGGTGCTCAGCAGCCAGTCTTTGGCTTCCGGGACGGCCAGCGTTTCTGCCAGCATATCCCGAAGCAGGAAGACTTCGACGCCCTGATCACGCAGGGTTTGGGCAAAGGCATCGTGCTCTTCCCCGGCAGGCCCGACGGCCAGGACATCATCAAATAATAATTCGTGGCAGTTCGATGGGGTCAAGTGAGTGAGGGCTCGTTCCGGACGATGAACAAGGACGCGACGTAATTGACCAACTTCAGAACCTACGTAGAATTTACTCATGATCGTCTCTCTCTATTATTTGACCAGGTATTCCTGGTTTATTTGTAGGAGTGTTTTTTATTGCGGTATTTTATTTTTATTCCGCTTTGTTTCTGTCATTCATTCTACGCTTTAAAACACCGGCGTCTTAGAGTTTGGTCACACTTTAATTATTGTTAAAACAGGCGTGTCATAAAATAATTTAACATTAAGTATGCAGGTGTTATTGAATTTCAGGAGCTGGGTATTTATGGGGTGAAGTTTGATTTTTAAAGTAGGGTGGCTTTGTAAGTTGTTGTATTTTATTGTCTTATTGTTTTGGTTTTTCGGCTTTGGGATGTTTATTCACTCTGGGGGAGCTTTAGGTGTGGGGAAGAAATATAAACTTATTCACTATTGTTGTCTAGCTATATGAACCTTGTCTGAATGTTGTATTTCTGGTAACAAATATTTTTCCTTTTTTATTTTTCTGGGTTGTTTTTGTAGTTTAAATACAGGTTGGGTAAGTGAGTATATTGTTTTTTTATTATCTTTAATGGGTGGGGTGTATGAGCGGTTATTTAACTTTTATGACAATAAGGAACCCGGTGAGATGTGACTTTTGAATTTTATTGGAGGGGGAGGTGTGCGGATAATGTTGATGTGATATTGCTTCAATATATTGATGGCTGTTTCTCGAAAGGGAGCAGAGTTATTAAAAAGGATGCAGCGGAGACGGTGAGCTGAAATAAAAAAACCGCCCGCAGGCGGTTTTTTGAGGCGTTCGGCGTTAGATCATAGCGCCGACACTAAGCATGGCCATCAGCAGGATGGAGAGGATCCCCAGCAGCGGTGCGACCCATTTGACCCAGCGGACATAAGGAACCCGGGCAATGGCCAGGCCACCCATGACGACCGCAGAGGTCGGGGTCATCAGGTTGACGATCCCGGAAGCGGACTGATAAGCCGTCACGACCAGATCCCGTCCCACACCGGCAAAGTCGGCCAGCGGTGCCATAATCGGCATGGTCAGGACGGCCAGGCCGGAAGATGACGGAACCAGGAAGGAAAGCAGGATTTCCAGCCAGTACATCACGTTGATGAAGATCACTGAGGAGAGGCCGGTCACGGCATGCTCGGCGGCGTTGAGGATGGTGTCGGTGATCATGCCGCGGTCCATGATCACCACGATGCCACGGGCAATCCCGATGATCAGCGCTACACCCAGCAGATCGCGGGCACCATCAATGAAGCTGGAGGTGAACTCTTCTTCACTCATGCGGGCAATCAGGCCGATGATGATGGTTGAGGCGAGGAACATGCCGGAGATTTCCGCCATCCACCAACCGGCCACAGCAACTCCGTAGATCATGATGCCGAACGAGGCGGCAAAAATCGCCAGGATCACTTTGCGGGTGGTGGTGAACTCAAGCATGTCGTCGCTTTGGTTACCGAGGAAGTGCGCTTTGTTTTCTTCGTACTTGTCATACACAATCGATTTGCTTTGATCGGCGCGGACCATTTTGGCATAGCGCATCACGTACCAGACGCAAATCAACCAGCCGATGGCCAGGATAGCAACGCGCAGCAGGATGCCGTCGGTGAACGGGATCCCGGCCGCATTGGCAGCGATGACGGTGGCAAACGGATTGATGGTTGACCCCAGGGTGCCGATCCCGGCACCCAGCAACACGGTGGCTGCGGCGACCAGCGGATCAAACCGCGCCGCCATCATGACCGGCACCAGCAGGGTATAGAAGGGGAGTGATTCTTCCGCCATGCCGTAAATGGTACCGCCGGCGGCAAACAAAGCCATCAGAATCGGGATCATCAGCTCTTCCCGGCCTCTGAGGCGGGCGGTGACGCGCTCGATCCCGGCATCTATCGCGCCGGTTTTGGTGACCAGACCCAAAAAGCCGCCGATCACCAGGATAAACAGGGAAACATCTATTGCGGCTGCTTCATAAGTGTTATGGTCGTAAAAGCCGTCAATCGGGGCGAGCAGAACATCCACCACGCCTTGCGGGTTACTTTCAACCGGCTGGTAGGTACCGGTCACCGGCACGGCTTTGCCCAGGTCTTCGTTCATCACTCGCTCATACTGTCCGGCAGGGACAATCCAGGTCATCAGCGCGACCAGGGCAATCAGGGCGAACAGGATGGTGTAGGCGGAAGGGAATTTGAAGTTGGCAAAGAAGCCGCCTTTGTCTTCTTTGTGTGCGGTTTGCGTCGTCATTGTCATCTCCTTACCTCGTGCGGGATACCGCACAACAGGTCATCTTGTGAGCCGGGCTATTTGCCAGGCATGACGGTGCTCTCTGGCTGCCAATTATGATTTGGTCCAGTGAAGTTGGGGTGTCACTTGCCTGCGCGATGCTTGATTCTTGGTGCGTGCTGCGTCAGGCTGCCACGAATGGCTGGAAAGGCGTCTCTCGGTGGACTGACCGGAGCTATTCCGCTCGCCTCGGTACTGCCAGAATTTGGCAGGGCGCGCCGAGCGGACAGTTTGGCGTCTGTGTACGATGGAGACGTGGTAAGGAGCGCCTTCGGCGTCCGGGGCCGGTGTGGAATTTACGCATGATCGTATCTCTCTTTTGTTTCATTGCTCACCGTTTACGGCGAGTCTGATTTTTTGTTGTCTGCGATGATTTTAAGTTGCCCGAGCGGGTTTAACTTTGGGGGGCTTCACACTTTTCTGGCGCAAAAATGTCGCGGGAGAACCCTAGGTTGCGGCGCAGAGGGTATTTTGACGAGCAAAATGCGTGATTATTCTCTTTGCGAATGCCCGCGGCGGTTTGGATTATGCAACTTGAGTAGGACGATTTGCCCGAGAGACCAGATTTTACGCCTTTAGGGGTAGAAAGGCCGTCTCTGGCTATGCTGTTTTGCTGGGTAAAGATGGGTTTCTGTGCTGAGGGAGATAACCGGGGCGGGAATATTATGCAGTTTTGTGGTTGGCCGCGGGCGGCAGAAAATCCAACCTTTGTTTGATACATATCAAATTTACCCGTCAGCATGGTAATTGACGGCAATCCGTGCGATATTTGCGGAAAAATTTATGCCTGCTGGAGTGAACCCATGTCTTATGCCGAATTGATTGAAGAGCAGAAGGAAGAAACCCGCGAAATTATTGAGGCGCTGCTGGAAGATGGCAGTGATCCTGATGCCCTGTATTCTATTGAGCACCACTTTTCAGCCGATACCTTCGAAGAGCTGGAAGCGGCGGCCGTTGAAGCTTTCAAAATGGGCTTTGAAGTGATGGAAGCCGAAGAGCTGGAGCTGGCCCCGGAAGACGGTGGCGGCAAAGTAGTTTGTTTTGATGCCGTGATGGAATCAGCTCTTAATGCTGAGCTGATTGATGCGCAGGCGGAAAAGCTGATCCAGCTGGCTGAAAAACACAATATCGACTACGACGGCTGGGGCACTTACTTCGAGTCGGGCGAAGAGGACGAAGACGCGGAAGACGACAGCGAAGCATAACTCTTCAACGCGACTTTAAATGTTGAAAAAAGCTGGCTGTTGCCAGCTTTTTTGATCGCGTAGCTTGAGCGGTGATCAGAAGGTTTTCAGCATCCGCACTTCACAGGCATCATGGCCGGTACTACCCAGCGCCTGTGGGATCTGAACAAAGCCGAGCGATTCATAGAGCGCGATGGCTTCGCCCAGGTTGGCGGTAGTTTCCAGGTAGCAGCCGCGATAGCCTTGCGCCCGAGCAAAGCGCAGCGCTTTCACCGCCAGTTTTCGGGCCAACCCCCGGCCCCGGAGCTCGGGCAGGAAGTACATTTTCTGTAACTCACACAGAGTTGCCTCTCCGGCCAATGGGGCAATACCGCCGCCGCCGAGGATCCGCCGCTGATACTCGATCACCCAGTAGGCGCTGCCATCGGCCTGATAAACTTCACTCATCCGGTCTAAAATCGGATCGGCGACGCCATATCCCTTATCGGTAGTCAGGCCATATTCCGCAGAAACGCGACGGATCACTGCGGCCGTCGCTGCATTATCCAGCGGGGTGAGCGGGCGGATCACATAGCCATCTTGTTTGGCGGCCGCCTGGATCGATTTGCTGTAACGCGCCAGGCTGCGGCCGAGTTGTGCCGCTTCATCGTCATCCATCTGGGCGAGCCACGCATCCACCTGGCCATTGAGCGCATCGTGCAACGCCTCGAGCTTTTGCATGCCTTGCGCCGTCAGCTGATAGATCTGGCTGCGGCCATCTTGCGGATTGGGCTGGGTTTCAACCCACTGCTGGTTGAGTAGCATCGCCAGGTTGCGGCTGGCGTTGGATTTGTCTACCTGTAGCCGCACAGCCATCTCATTGACGGTGGCGGGATGGTCAGCCAGCTCGATCAGGGTGTGGGCCTGGACCGGGCTTAAGGCCATATTGCCACACTGGCTGTCCAGCATGCCCAAGTGGCGGACCAGCTGACGGGAAAGTTGTCTGAGTGTATTGGCGTCCATGAAACTCTCATCGGCTCTATTAGTTGCGGTGTGCAACCTAATTTAGTTGCGCGCGGCAACTATGTCAAGATGATGATCTTACCCCTCGAATCGAACATCCCTAAGTAACTGAAATAAATGCATTTTTTAACTTTTATATGAGCGTTGTTGCTCTGTTTGTGTGATAATTCATGCCGGTTGAATCGGTGTCGGATCTCAGGCACAGCCACCCCTTTATTTGTTCACAGGTAGAGAGAATAAGATGGAAAATCAGGTTAGGTTTCACGGCCAGGGCAGAGAGTTCTTTGGCATCTGGATTGTTAATATATTGCTGTCGATTGTCACGCTTGGAATTTATTCCGCTTGGGCCACGGTGCGCACGAATAAATATTTTTACGGTAATACGGAGTTGGCCGGGGATCGGTTTGATTATCATGCCACGCCAAAGCAGATTTTGATCGGGCGGATCATTGCGATGATCTGCGTTCTGATCTGGATGGTTGCCAGCCAGTTTTTCCCGCCGGTTGCGGTCGGTCTGATGGTGTTTGGGATCGTGCTGGCGCCCTGGCTGCTGCGTAATAATGCGCGCTTTGATGCCCGCATGACCAGCTACCGCAATGTGCGGTTTGATTTCGCCGGCACCCTGAAGGCTGCCTATGGGGTATTCCTGGGCTGGCCGGCGCTGTGCTACCTGCTGATCGGTGGGGCACTCTTTTTCTCCTTCTCGGTTGTGGTGAACAACCCAGTGGTTGGCGGGCTGCTGTTCCTGCTGACCTTTGTGCTAGCCTTCGTGGTTTATGCCTGGGTGGCGTCACAGATTGCGGCTTACTACCTGAATGGCTACCGCTACGGTAACCGGGAATTCCATGCCGACGTTGAACTCAAGGCGTATATCAAGACGTACCTGCTGGGTGGCCTGCTGTGGGTCGGGATGATGGCGGTGCTGCTGCTGATCACCTCGCTGGCCTTCGGCATCAATTCCCTGGCGACGTTCCAGGATCCGGCAGCACTGGATGGCGGGATGTCGCAGTGGCAGGTGATGATTTTTGTCATCTACGGTCTGATGGCGCTGGCAGCGATGATCGTCAATGGCTTTATCCGGGCCCGGATCCGCAATTACCTGTTCGGCCAAGTGACGGTTGAAGGTGAGCCTGCATATCCACTGGCGTCGCGGATGACGGTGGCCGGACTGGTCGGCCTGATCCTGAGCAACGTTCTGTTGTTGATCGTCACGCTGGGCCTGGCCCGGCCATGGGTGAAAGTGAGAACCGCACGTTACCTGGCCGGGGTGACCTATATCATCGGCGATCTGGCGCTGTTGCAGGCGGAAGGTGAAGAGATGGCGCAGGGTGCTGCGATTGCCGATGAAGTGGCGAATGCCTTTGATCTTGGGGTTGGGATCGGATGAGTTGGCGCGGCTTTTGCCATCCGCCGAACAGTGCCAGCAAGCTCGATGCTGAGTTGACGCTGTTGCCGCAGCAGCAGATCCGTTTGTGCTGCGATGCCGGGAGTTGGGACTGGCCCATCTCCCGGGTCGATATGACGCCGTCGCTCGGGCGGTTGCCGCTGACCCTGACCTTTCCTGATGGGCACCAGTTTATTCCACAGGATAGCCCGGCTCTGGAAACTGCGCTGCAAAGCGCCCGGCGTGGTCACCGGCTGCACTGGTGGGAGCGGCACTGGCCGGCGATTGGCGCCAGTGTGCTGGCCGTGGCCTTGCTGATGGTGCTGGTGTTCAGCCATGGCCTGCCGGTGCTGAGCCGCGCGCTGGTGCACCTGCTGCCGGAAGCGGTGGCTATACATGTCGGGGAGCAGACCCTGACGGCACTGGATGAGCACCTGTTCCAACCCAGCGAGCTCAGTGAGACGCGCCGGCGTGAGCTGCAACAGCAATTTGCTGCGTTGGTGGCGCAGGTGCCACCAACCCCGGTGAGCCCCCGGTTGCAGCTCCGGCGCTGGGAGGCCGGGCCCAATGCTCTGGCCCTGAGTGACGGCACGATTGTGGTGATGGATTCCTTGGTAGCACTGGCGAAGACACCGGCGCAACTCAACAGCATTTTGCTGCATGAGCTGGGCCATCTGGAATACCAGCATGTGATGACTGCTCTGGTGCGCTCGGCACTGATCTCCACCGCTGTGGCGCTGATGACGGGCGAAAGTACCGGGCTGGCGGATAACTTTCTGGGCGGCGGGGTGTTTATTCTGACCCAGGGCTATTCCCGGGCCGATGAGGCCGAGGCTGATGCCTATGCGCTGGCGCAGATGCAGCGTGTGTTTGGCAGCGTGACGCCGATGCAGCAGATGTTTGAGCGTCTGGAAGCGGCGACAGCAGGAAAGGATGGTCCGGAATGGCTCAGCACCCATCCGGGGATGCAGCACCGGCTGGAAGCCATTGCAGCGGCCGCTGAAGCGCAGTCGCGCTGAAATCTGCGATGTAGATTCTGATGCCGGATAAGGCCGGCCCGTGAAGTACGGGCCGGCCTTTTATTTGTGCGCCGAGCATGGCGTTGTTCTAGGAGGTGAAAGTCCTCTACGGGCTCAGTCGAGCGAGAACCGTTAGCCTATGCAAGGGTGCCCACCGTGAGGTGGGATCTGAAGGAAGCAAACGGCAAAACTTGGGTGTGACGAACAGAAACCTGATAGTAGGCCAGTACAACTTGGGTAACCTAGCAATATATAGAACAGCCCAATGCCTCGACGGGAAGTGTGTACGGGTAAATCAGGCACAGCCAAGGGAAAGAACAACGTCTTACCTCGGGAGATCTTACGACCTGTCTCGGATGAGACTAATACAACAGTGATGTTGTGTGACGGGTAATAAGAAGTCAGCAGAAGGCATAGTACCTTGGGGAAGTACAACCCAAGGGAAGGCCGGAACTGAATATATCAAGAAGCAGTCACTAGACACTCAATCATGTGGGGTCATAGCAAGATGAACAACATCTCTACGTACTACTGGGCAACACCGCAAGTGACGCTCATGGCCACGAAGAATGACAAGCATGATCGGCGTAGACAGGAGGACGAGTCTTGGTGACCTCAACTCAGTTGATGGAGCGGATCTGCTCCTCAACAAATCTGAACCAAGCCCTGAGAAGAGTGAAGAAGAACAAGGGATGTGCTGGGGTTGATAAACTCGACATAACAGCGACTATCTCGATGCTTCGGCAGTCTTCTAATGGGCAAGCGCTCCGCCAGAGCCTTCTGGACGGGAGCTACCAACCGCAACCCGTTCTGGGTGTAGAAATTCCCAAACCTAGCGGGGGAGTGAGGCAGCTAGGTATCCCAACTGTACTTGATAGGGTAGTCCAACAGGCCATTACCTCAGTACTGACAGATATCTACGAACCTCAGTTTTCAAGCAACAGTTATGGGTTCAGGCCTAACCGCAGTGCCCACCATGCATTGGTGGCAGCAAGCCACTACATCAGGGAGGGGCGGGGTTATGTAGTCGACATAGACCTGGCGAAATACTTCGATACTGTGAACCACGATAGACTGATGCACAGGCTATCGGAGGACATCACAGATAAACGGGTCCTGAAACTGGTCAGGTCATACCTACAGGCAGGCATAATGCGAAACGGGTTAGTTGAGCAGAGGCAACGAGGGACGCCACAGGGTGGACCATTATCTCCGCTGCTATCAAATATCGTATTAGATGAGTTGGATAAAGAGCTTGAGCGAAGAGGGCATAAGTTCTGCCGATATGCAGACGACTGCCAAATCTACGTGCACAGTGAGGAAGCCGCCAATCGAGTAAAAGCCTCAATCACGGAGTTCTTGGAGCAGAAACTGAAACTCAGGGTTAACCGTGAGAAAAGTGCGGCAACGAGAGTGACAGAGCGGACTTACCTAGGCCATCGCTTTCAACGAGATGGAAGCATCCATATCTCGAAGACAGCACAAACTCAGATGAAGAAGCGAGTGCGTCAAATAACGAAGCGGAATCGAGGGCGAGAGTTGAAGACAGTCCTAGTCGAACTCACTCAATACCTAAGAGGTTGGCAACACTATTTCAAGCTTGCCATACGGAAAAGCGCGATGCAGCGCTTGGATGAATGGATAAGGCGGCGCTTACGGTGCTATCGCCTCAAGCAGCGCAAGCGCAGATACAGCATAGCGACATGGTTACGCCAAGAGGGTGTAAGCGAACGCAATGCGTGGAAGCTGGCGATGTCAGATAAAGGGTGGTGGCACTTGGCTTTATCGCCCCAGCTCAATCAGGCCATGCCAATGAAATGGTTCAAGGAGATGGGTCTGTACTCGTTGCGAGATGGGTACGAGTCACTGAAAATATATTCGGAACCGCCGTATGCGACCCACGCTTGTACGGTGGTGTGAGAGGACGGAGGCCGTGAGGCCTCCTCCTACTCGATTTTGGGGCGGGTGAGGCATCCTGAGCTAGTGATGGCAGGCCAAGTCGTTGAACAGGTGGACTTGCCGGGCTTCCCGGCGCTGCCACAGGCGCTCATGGCCGTAGTAGGCCAGGGTATTGATGGCCGGCTCAATCATCGCCATCAGACTGCCAATCAGGATATCTCCGGTGAGCAGGTAAGCCACGCCAAACGCGACGGAAAAGTGGATGACGGCAAAGCTGAGGGTCTTGCGGCCCGGGTTATTGAACTGTGAGCGTTTGAGCGGCGCCCATTGCCAGACTTTTTCGTGAAAATAGAAGGCGACGGTGTTGACCATCGGCTCGGTCATCGCCATCAGGCTGCCGAGAATGATATCCCCGGTCAGCAGGTAGGCGACACTCAACGCCACAGTAAAATGAATCGCGGCAAAACTCAGGGTCTTTTTCATCACGGCTTCCTCGTTTGGATAGCCTTAGTATTGCGAATGGTTATCAATAGTAAAAGGTGATTGTTACTATCAAATTGATAGCCGAAAGCTATATTTTGCCAGTGACGGAATCACGGCCAGGGAATAGCTGTGAGGGACTGATCGTGAAGGAATAGCGACCAGAAAGCAGAAGCGGGGATTGAACATCTTTGCTGCGGAGCCGGAATAAAGAAAAGGCTGACGAATCCTCGTCAGCCTTGATCGGGTTGGCAAGACCAGCCTGCGTTTGGCGGGTCAGTCCGAGAAAGCTTACAGCGCCGCGATGGTTGCTTGCTGCTCCGCCAGTTTCACCAGTGTTTCTTTGTAGCTGTCCAGTTTCTCGCGCTCTTTGGCAACCACAGCTTCCGGCGCTTTGGCGACGAAACCTTGGTTACCCAGCTTGCCTTCGATGCGCTTGATCTCGCCTTCGGTCTTCTTGATTTCTTTCGCTAGGCGGTCAAGCTCAGCGTCTTTGTCAATCAGGCCGGCCATCGGGATCATCAGCTCAGACTTGCCAACCAGCGCCGTGGCACAGGCCGGGGTTTCTTCACCGGCAGCCAGCACGCGGATGTCTTCCAGTTTCGCCAGCGACACCAGTACGGCCTTGTTGGCTTCCAGACGCGCTGCGTCTTTTTCGTCTGCGGCTTTGAGCATCACATCCAGCGGCTTGCTCGGCGCGATGTCGTACTCGGCACGCAGGTTACGGATGCTGGTGATGAAGCCCTTCACCCACTCAATGTCAGCCAGGGCCTCGGCATTGAAGTTGGCCTCGTCGTACTGCGGCAGCGCCTGCAGCATAATGGTGTCGCCCTCAACACCGTCGACCAGTGGCTTGACGCTCTGCCAGATGGTTTCGGTGATGTACGGGATCACCGGGTGGGCCAGGCGCAGGGTTTTCTCCAGCACGGTGATCAGGGTACGGCGGGTCGCACGTTGCTGCGCTTCGCTGCCTTTCCACAGCACCGGTTTGGTCAGCTCCAGGTACCAGTCACAGAACTGGTTCCAGATGAACTCATAGATGGTGTTTGCCGCCATATCGAGACGGAAGTTTTCAATGTGGGCATTGAAATCTTTCGCCGCCAGTTCGAACTGAGATTCGATCCACTGATCGGCCAGGGAGTATTCCAGCTCGGCGCCTTCGGCGAAGCCGCAATCCTGATCTTCGGTGTTCATCAGTACGTAACGGCTGGCGTTCCACAGCTTGTTACAGAAGTTACGGTAACCTTCCAGACGTTTCATGTCCCAGTTGATGTCACGGCCGGTCGAGGCCATGGCTGCCAGCGTGAAACGCAGGGCGTCGGTGCCGTAAGGTTCGATGCCGTTCTCGAAGGTCTTGCGGGTATTTTTCTCGATCTTCGCAGCCAGCTGAGGCTGCATCATGTTCCCGGTGCGCTTGGCAACCAGAGACTCCAGATCAATCCCGTCGATCATGTCGATTGGATCCAGGACGTTGCCCTTGGACTTCGACATCTTGTCGCCGTTTTCATCGCGGATCAGACCGGTCATGTAGACAGTCTTGAACGGTACCTGCGGCTTGCCGTTTTCATCTTTGACGAAGTGCAGTGTCATCATGATCATCCGCGCAACCCAGAAGAAGATGATGTCGAAACCAGACACCAGCACATCCGACGGGTGGAAGGTCTTCAGGGCCTCGGTGTTTTCCGGCCAGCCTTGGGTACCGAAGGTCCACAGCGCCGAGGAGAACCAGGTATCAAGCACGTCGTCGTCCTGACGCAGGACGACAACCGGTGCCAGGTTGTTTTTCTCACGGACTTCTTCTTCGCTACGGCCGACATAGACGTTACCGTCGTTGTCGTACCAGGCCGGGATCCGGTGACCCCACCACAGCTGACGGGAAATACACCAGTCCTGCACGTCACGCATCCACGCGAAGTACATGTTCTCGTACTGCTTCGGTACGAACTGGATGTCGCCGTTCTCAACCGCTTCGACAGCTGGCTTGGCCAGCGGCGCGGTGCGCACATACCATTGGTCGGTCAGCATCGGCTCGATCACCACGCCGCCACGGTCGCCGTAAGGCACCGTCAGATCGTGATCTTTAATCTCGTCCAGCAGGCCCAGTTCATCGAACTCTGCGACGATGGCTTTACGCGCGGCAAAACGCTCCATGCCGTGGTACTTGGCCGGTAGCGCTGCGCTATAGGCATCGCTTGGCTCACCATTGGTGGTGAAGACTTCCGCGGCATCGCGAATGTTGGCATCCAGGGTCAGGATGTTGATCATCGGCAGGCTGTGACGTTTGCCTACTTCGTAGTCATTGAAGTCATGCGCCGGGGTGATTTTCACACAGCCGGTGCCTTTTTCCATGTCAGCGTGCTCGTCACCGACGATTGGGATGCGACGGTCAACGATTGGCAGGATGATTTCTTTGCCGATCAGGTCTTTATAGCGTGGATCTTCCGGGTTCACTGCGACACCGGTATCGCCCAGCATGGTTTCCGGACGGGTGGTCGCAACGATAATGTAGTCTTTGCCTTCGGCGGTTTTCACGCCGTCGGCCAGCGGGTAGCGGAAGTGCCACATGTGGCCTTTCTTGTCTTTGTTTTCAACTTCCAGATCCGAAATCGCCGTGTGTAGTTTCGGATCCCAGTTCACCAGGCGCTTACCGCGGTAGATCAGATCTTCTTCGAACAGGCGCACGAAGACTTCCTGAACCGCATTCGACAGGCCGTCATCCATGGTGAAGCGCTCACGATCCCAGTCGACCGAAGCGCCCAGGCGGCGCAGCTGCTGGGTGATAGTGCCACCCGACTCGCCTTTCCATTCCCAGATTTTATCGATGAAGGCGTCGCGGCCGTAATCGTGCTTGGTCTTGCCTTCTTCGGCGGCAATTTTACGCTCCACAACCATTTGGGTGGCGATACCGGCGTGGTCGGTACCGACCTGCCACAGGGTATTCTTACCTTTCATGCGCTCGCAGCGGATCAGGGTATCCATAATGGTATCCTGGAACGCGTGGCCCATGTGCAGGCTGCCCGTGACGTTTGGCGGTGGGATCATGATGCTGTAGGCATCTTTTGTCGTATCACCGTGAGGCTTGAAGTAACCAGCCTCTTCCCAGCGCTGATACAGCGCTTTTTCAATTGATTGTGGGTTGTATGTCTTTTCCATAGCGCTCTTAGAAGGATCTATATGGGAATTAGGGCGTCTCAGGGGCAGCGGCGGTCTGAAGCTGAATGCCGGCAAGGCGGTAGGCCTTGTAGCGCTCGCGGGCCTGCTGCTTGAGTTTTTCATCGCAAGGAACGAAGTCTACCACTTGTGAGAAGGTAACAGCAAAATTTGGTGCTTCCTCACTCAAATTAATCAGCACGCCTCTGCGCCCGCTGTGGCGTAACCCCGGCCAGCCAATCTCAACCGGCGAGCCGCCGCGCGGGCCTTCGCCCACCAGGTTATGCGGGACGAAATTATCCGGCTCCTGTTGCCACAGGTACTCGTCGATTTGCTCAGCCTGCGCTTTGCTGGCGGCCAGCAGGTAGACTTTGTGCCCCTGTTGATAACTCAATGCTGCCTGATGGCAGGCAAAATGCAGCGGATAGTCGCTATCCGCTGCGTTTTGGCTGTCATCGATTATATAAAAAGTAGCATGAGTCATCGCAGTTGCTCTTCAAAAGAAAGGGGCCGTGCGGCCCCTGGGTTGTCATCTTACTCGACGTTTTCCTGGCCGGCACGGTTGAGCAGGAACTGGACCAGCAATGGGACCGGACGGCCCGTTGCGCCTTTCTCCTTGCCGCCTTTCCAGGCTGTCCCGGCAATATCCAGGTGGGCCCAGTTGTACTTTTTAGTGAAGCGGGACAGGAAGCAGCCGGCGGTGATGGTACCGGCACCCGGGGTGCCCAGGTTCGCCATATCGGCAAACGGGCTGGCCAGTTGCTCCTGGTACTCATCGCTCATCGGCAGGCGCCAAGCGCGATCACCGGCTTGCTCGGAAGCGTTGATCAGCTCATGTGCCAGCGGGTTGTGGTTGGCGATCAGGCCGCTGATGTGGTTGCCAAGGGCTACCACACAGGCACCGGTCAGGGTTGCGACGTCCACCACGCAGTCCGGCTCGTAACGCTCGACATAGGTCAGTGCGTCACACAGCACCAGGCGACCTTCGGCATCGGTGTTCAGCACTTCCACGGTCTGACCGGACATGGTGGTCAGAATATCGC
This sequence comes from Photobacterium atrarenae, assembly GCF_024380015.1. Classification (NCBI taxonomy): domain Bacteria; kingdom Pseudomonadati; phylum Pseudomonadota; class Gammaproteobacteria; order Vibrionales; family Vibrionaceae; genus Photobacterium; species Photobacterium atrarenae. Next base: position 2,963,002 of record NZ_CP101508.1, on the reverse strand, counting down.
CCGGACGGTAGGCATTGCCTCCCGGCATGTTTTCACAGCCGGCCAGGATACCGACCACGTTGATCGGCAGGTTCAGCTTGGCCAGGGACTTCATGGCACCGAACACGGTTGCTGCGCCGCACATGTCGTATTTCATTTCATCCATGTTGGCAGACGGCTTGATGGAGATACCGCCGGAGTCGAAGGTCAGGCCCTTGCCGACCAGTACAATCGGCTTGGTATCCGGGTCCGGGCTGCCCTTGTATTCAATCACCGACATCATGGCTTCGTTTTTCGAGCCGCGACCAACAGCCAGGTAAGAGTGCATGCCGAGGGCTTCCATCTCCTGTTCGCCGATAATCTTGGTGCTGACGGTCTCGAAATCATCTGCCAGACGGCGAGCCTGAGAAGCCAGGTAAGCCGGGTTGGCAACGTTTGGCGGCATGTTGCCCAGATCTTTACCGGCATTCACCCCGGAAGCGACAGCCAGGCCGTGCGCAATGGCGCGCTCACCCAGCGACAGCTCGCGGCGGGTCGGTACGTTGAACACCAGCTTGCGCAGCGGGCGGCGGGTTTCCGGCTTGCTGCTCTTGAACTGGTTGAAGGTGTACAGGCTGTCTTTGGTGGTTTCAACGGCCTGGCGGACCTTCCAGTAGGTGTCGCGACCTTTGACATGCAGCTCGGTCAGGAAGCACACCGCTTCCATGGAGCCGGTTTCGTTCAGGGTGCTGATGGTTTTCTTGATGATCTGCTTGTACTGGCGTTCGTCTAGCTCGCGCTCTTTCCCACAGCCAACCAGTAATACACGCTCAGACAGTACATTGGGGACATGGTGAAGCAGCAGCATCTGGCCTGGCTTGCCTTCCAGGTCGCCACGGCGCAGCAGTGAGCTGATATAGCCGTCACTGATTTTATCGAGTTGCTCAGCAATTGGAGAGAGGCGGCGTGGTTCGAAGACCCCAACGACGATACAGGCGCTGCGCTGTTTCTCCGGGCTACCACTTTTTACACTGAACTCCATGCGTACTCCTACATCCTATAAAGACAATTAAAGCTAAATGTTAGATAATGCCGCACTTACTTGTTGGACCGTCATTTCGGTATAGGATCAAAGTGCAGGCTAACGATTAGCCGAAAGATTAAAAAATAACTACTTAACCGAAAAACTATAGTGATTCCAGCAAAAAAACAAGTTTTCTATGGGTGTATAACGCGTGATTATTGTTCGGTATTTGACACGTGAGACATTAAAGAGCCAATTTGCGGTTCTTTTGGTGCTCTTTCTTGTCTTTATCAGCCAAAAATTTATTCGAGTGCTGGCGTCGGCGACCGAAGGGTCGATCCCCAGTGAACTGATCCTGACCCTGATGGGATTGTACATGCCGTCGATGGCCCTGCTGATGCTGCCGCTCAGTTTGTACATCGGGATTTTGCTCACCTTTGGCCGGCTGTATGCCGAGAGTGAAATCACGGTGATGAATGCCACCGGGATCGGCAATAAGTTTCTGATCCGTGCGGCGCTGTGGCTGGCAATCATTACCGGCTCTGCTGCCGGCTTTAATGCCCTGTGGCTGGCGCCGTGGAGTGTGGAGCAGGAAACCCGGGTGATGGAGCAAGTGGAAGCCGACTCCGGCCTGGATTTGCTGGTCAAGGGCCAGTTCCAGGCGGCGCCGGACGGCAAAGGGGTCGTGTTTGTCGATGACATCACCGACAGCGGCACCAAGCTGCACAATGTGTTCGTCGCCCAGCTGACGGCCCGCGATGCGATGCGCCCGAGTGTGCTGGTGTCTGACCGGGGCTATGTCAGCGAGCTGGCCGATGGCCGCCAGGTGCTGGATTTGCAGGACGGCACCCGTTACGAAGGGATCCCGACCCGGCTTGATTACGCGATTACGGAGTTTGACGGCTACCAGGCATTGATTGGCCAGCGGGCGGTGCGTGAAAAGAGCCGTGACTGGGATGCCCTGCCGACGCTGGCGCTGATGCAGCGTCCGGAGCTGGCGGCCAAGGCCGAGTTCCAGTGGCGGGTCTCGCTGGTGCTGTGTATTCCGCTGTTGACTATGGTGGTGGTGCCGCTCTCGGCGGTCAATCCGCGCCAGGGCCGTTTTGCCAAGCTGGTGCCGGCGGTGTTGCTTTACCTGGCCTACTTCCTGGCGATCAGTGCGGCGAAATCCGCCGTTGAAGATGGCGGCCTGCCGCCGGAGATCGGGCTGTGGGGGATCAACCTGGCGCTCTTGATGATTGCGGTGGCCTTGAACACCTGGGATACGTTGCCGATGAGACAGCTGAGAGAAAAATTACGGAGACGCGGCTGATGTTTAAGATTCTGGACTGGTACATTGGCCGGACGATCATTGCGACCACTACCCTGACACTGTCGACCCTGGTGGGCTTGTCGGCCATCATCAAATATGTTGAGCAACTGCGGAAGGTCGGTGACGGCTCGTATGATCTGTGGAAGGCGCTGATTTATGTGCTGCTGAGTGTGCCGCGTGATATTGAGATGTTTTTCCCGATGGCGGTGTTGCTGGGGGCACTGATTGGTTTAGGGACCCTGGCCTCAAGCTCGGAGCTGGTGGTGATGCAGGCGGCCGGCTTCTCCAAGCTGGATATCGGGTTGTCGGTGCTGAAGACCGCGGTCCCCTTGATGCTGATTGTTACCCTGCTCGGTCAGTGGGGCGCACCGGAAGCACAGAAGGCGGCGCGTGAGCTGCGGGCGCTGTGGACGTCCGGTGGGAATATGTTGTCGGTGCAACGCGGGGTGTGGGCCAAAGACGGCAATGACTTTATCTATATCGGCCGGGTCCATGAGCAGAGTCAATTAGATGCGGTCAATGTCTGGCAGTTCGACGAGCAGGATCAACTGGCGCAGACCGTCTTTGCCCGCAGTGCGTCTTATGATGAGCAGCAGGGCTGGTTACTGGAAGATGTAACGGTCACCGATATTGATAAGGTGCAACAGTCGAACCGCGAATACCCCACGCTGGCCTGGCAGACCACGCTGACGCCGGACAAGCTGGCGGTGGTAACGGTGAAACCGGAAGAGCTGGCCTTATCCGGGGTGTATAACTATGTGTCGTATCTGAAGGAGTCACAGCAGGATGCCTCACGCTATGAGCTGGCGTTCTGGCGCAAAGCGCTGCAACCGGTGTCGATTGCAGTGATGATGCTACTGGCGCTGTCGTTTGTGTTCGGGCCGTTGCGCTCGGTGACTATGGGGGCCCGGGTCCTGTCAGGGGTGATCTTCGGTTTTGCGTTTTATATATCCAACGAAGTATTCGGGCCGCTGAGCATCGTCTATCGCCTGCATCCGGTGATCGGGGCATTGGGGCCGAGCCTGGTCTTTTTGTTTATCACGCTGTATTTGCTGCGGCGTAAGTTATAACGGCCCCCTTACACAGAGACAAAAAAGGAGCTTTCGAGCTCCTTTTTTATGGGTTGCTCACCGCATTAATTGGGCTTGGGTAGCACAATCATTTCGCTGTTGGCCATCAGATCCTGCAGTGATTGTTTCTCTTTATTGAACGGGGCCCACAGATTGCCCAGGCCAAAGGCAGACGTAGCCATACGGATCAACGCCTGGGTCAGGCGAATATTTGAGCCGTCTTTGTTCTGCAACCGGAGCTTCCAGGCGCGCATCCCCAGCGTCTGGCCGCCACGGCACCAGAAGAAGGCATAGAAGCCGGCGATCACCACAGCCAGGTAAATCGAGTAGAGCCCACTCACGATCGGATGCTGGCTCATGTAGGCACTGGCATCTTCATACGGGCCAAGGCTGATCACGCCAAAGTGGAGCAGGGTGGCGACCAGGGCTGTTGCTACGCCGCCGGCCAGCATCAGAATGGCGGCCACGATCAGCAGATCATAAAGCCAGGCGCCGAGCCGGCGTAGCAGGCCGGGGTAGACTTTGGCAGAAGAAACGTCCTGTTGTTTGGTCTTTTTCACGGAGGTGTCCAAAAGTTAATCGCAAGAGACTGGGCGCAGTGTAGCAATTTCTCCTGGAGCGGGAAATGGCCCGCAGATTGGAAATGAGAGGTAGCCGGTTTTCTTTATTTTTCCTGTGAAAATAATGGCTTTGCTATCGAGTTCGTATTTTCATGATTCTCTGCCGGCGTTGTCCGCATGGTTGCCAATGAATGGCTATGTTCTCTATACAAGGCTTTGTGAGTGCCTGTTGTTCCAGACACTGTTTTCATCTTATGCAGTCCATCCGATGACAACAGGCCGGGAAAGGTATCGCGCAGCATCAGGCCTGAACAGTCGTACCGCATCTGAACTCGCGCGCGAGAATAAGCCGGGAGTTTTGCAGTCTTCGCACAGGAACACTCTGACAATGTGCCGACCAATATAGGGAGATACTATGGCCGCTAAGAGTTATTTTCATCGTGGTGGCGAGCAGCCGCTGCTTGGAAAAACTATTTCGCAGCAATTTGCTGAGATTGCCGCTGCTTTTCCGGAGTATGAAGCCGTGGTTGCGATACCGCAGCAGCGTCGTTTGACATACCGTGAACTGGCCGCTGAGGTTGATCAGCTTGCCAAGGGATTACTGGCCGCAGGCTTTGAGAAAGGGGACCGGGTCGGAGTCTGGTCGACCAATAATTTGGAGTGGATCCTGCTGCAAATGGCGACAGCCCGGGTGGGGATTGTTCTGGTCAATATTAATCCGGCATACCGCAAGCGTGAACTGGCCTATGCGCTGCAATGTTCGGAAGTGCAGGGGCTGTTTGTGATCCCGTCCTTCCGTGACAGCAGCTATATTGATATTCTGGCCGAGCTACTGCCGGCGCTCGGCAGTGCTTCCACCGACTCAGCCTCGCCGCCGGCGCATGCGGAATTTCCCTTCCTGCGCCATGTGGTGGTGTACGATCCGCAACACCCGATGCAAACCGAGTGCCCGGCACCGGGGTTCGCGGTTTGGGCGGATATCATTGAAGCCGGCCACAGCATTTCTGATGCCCAGCTCGACGCGGTGACTGATGCGTTGGACTGCGACGATCCGATCAATATTCAATACACCTCGGGTACCACCGGGTTTCCCAAAGCTGTGGTACTGAGCCACCTCAATATCCTTAATGATGCCTATTTCTCGGCGCAGGCGATGCACTTTACCGAAAAGGATCGCCTGTGTGTCCCGGTGCCGTTTTATCACTGTTTCGGTATGGTGTTGGCGAACCTGCTGTGCCTGTCTGTCGGGGCCTGCGTGGTGATCCCGGCTGAGCACTTTCATCCGCTATCGGTTCTGCAGGCTGTAGCTCAGGAAAAATGTACTGCACTGCACGGGGTTCCGACCATGTTTATGGCTGAGCTGGATCACCCTGAGTTTCAGAACTTTGATGTCAGCTCGCTACGGACCGGGATCATGGCCGGTGCGACCTGTCCGCCGGCGTTGATGATGCGGGTGATGACGGAGCTGAATTGTCGGGAAATTCTGATTGGTTACGGCCAGACCGAGGCTGCGCCGCTGAGCCACCTGACTGAGATTGATGACTCGCTGGAGCGTCGCACTGAAACCGTGGGTCGCAACTTGCCGCACCAGGAGGTCAAGGTGATCAATATTGAGACGGGAGCGACCGTTCCTCTCGGGCAGCCTGGCGAGATCTGTTTCCGTGGCTATAACCTGATGCGGGGTTATTACGGCAATGTAGCTGCGACCCGGGAGGCGATTGATCCACAAGGCTGGCTGCATTCCGGGGATCTAGGGGTGATGGATGAAGAAGGCTATGTGCGGATCACCGGCCGGATCAAGGAAATGATCATCCGGGGCGGGGAGAATATTTATCCGCGAGAAATTGAGGAGTTCCTGTATTCCAACGAGAAAATCCAGCAGGTTGCCGTATTCGGGGTGCCGCAGCCTTTCTATGGTGAGGAAGTGGTCGCCTGGGTACAGCTGCACCCCGGGGAAGAGATGAGCGTTGAAGAGCTGCAGGCGTTTTGTCGGGATGAACTGGCTCACTTTAAGATCCCCAAAGTGATCCGTTTTGTAGATCATTTCCCGATGACAGTGACCGGGAAACTGCAGAAATTTAAAATGCGGGATCTGGAAATCGAGCAGGAAAAGCAGGAGCAGGAAGAAAGCGTGGGCGTCGGTTAATCCTGTCAGTCCATTGTATAGCCCCGGCATGCTGCCGGGGCTATCCGACTGGGGGGAAGCCTCGATTAGAGCGGGACAAACTGCATAAAATTTCAGCGAACGCACGCAGAATGCCGGTGTTTGTGAGAAAAGTAATTGTATATCAGACCTGTATACGTATAATGTCTCACAATTGCCCGAGTGGTGAAATTGGTATACACGACGGATTCAAAATCCGTTTCCTTCGGGAGTGACGGTTCAAGTCCGTCCTCGGGCACCATCTCTGATATGACAAAGCCTCGACTTCGGTCGGGGCTTTGTTGTTTCTGTCGCCGCTAACTTGCAGGCCACATACCTGTTCAAGCTTGGCCTTATCTTCGCAAAAACTCCCAATGCAGCTGTTGGGAGTATTGTCATGAAAGCTACGCGTTATGCTAATGCCCGCCCTGCATGTGGCTATGGTTGATGAAAAATCAGACCATTGGCTCCATCTGACAGGTATTTGGTGTTGATCCGGCTGAAGCCGCACCTGAGAGCGGGTTACCTCTAGTAGAGCTCGTATACACCTTTGCCAATCGCGGCAAAGACACGTCCATCCTGGCTATCGACAATGCGTTCGACCACCAGAACTTTTTGGCACCCCGCGGCATCCGGGTCAAATTCACAGGCATCCGTTTTGATTTGCTTCATCAAGGAGTTGGTGTGATCCGTCATGGTCCATGCGGTGCCGTTGGTTGATTTCGCGATGCCATAGTCATGGGAGCCGACGATAATGCCGTCGGTATAGGCGACGGAGACCAGATTATGGTCGATGATGTTGGAGTTATAGGGGGTAAATTGGACAACCTCCCCTGAGTCAGGTTGATAACGGGTTAATCCGTTGATGTTGTTAGCAATATAAATCTCACCATCCGTGCCCTCAGCAAAAGCCATGATCCCACCGGCTGGCATTGTGCTATTGCCCTCTGTCATTGGGTGCCAGATGCCCTGGTGTAAATACGTTAGCCCACCTTCTGCCATTGAGCCGGCCCAAACCCGTTGTAGACTGTCCACAAACAGCGATTTGATATCGGTGTTCTCCTTCAGGCCATGCTGAGTGACTTTGGTAAAACTGTTATTGCGGTAGGTATAGAGGCCATTGCTGGTCCCGATATACAAAGTGTCGCCCTGTGAGGTGAGGCTGAAAACGGCACTGCACTCATCCTGATTTTGCTGTTGGCAGGCAAAGGTGTTATCCAGCACTTCTATCGTTTGGGTATCAAGTTGATAGCGTGTCAGCAACTGCCCCCCTAGCCAGTCCTGTTTGCGTCCGCCAAAATAAATAGAATCACCGAACCGGTGCATGTCATAAATTGGTTTGGGGAGCTCCGTGCCAGCAATTGCCAGGGTGTGGACCGTGTCATCCTGAGTATTGATGGTATGGACTTCGATCGGGCGCATGTAATCACCGGTCGCTACGTAGAGCGTGTCTTGGTCGATGCTGATATCTGAAATTTTATGGTCGAACTCATGGATTGGTCGCAGCCCTTTTTCAAATTGCCCCTTGATGGTCCGCGTTTCCGAACCGTCGGCTAGTGATGCGGTGAAGGTGTACTGGTAAACCCCGTAATCCAGGCTGGTGGCATTATAGGTGGAGCCGAGGTTGAAGGTATGCTCGGAGGTTGCCTCATTTGCACTGCTGTTGAAGATCTCGTGGCCGCGGGAGTCGCGAACCACCAAGCTCGCATTGACCGTCTTAGTAAAGTTAAATGCGAGTTGATCCTGAATATAGCGACCTGGTTTGCGGACCGAGAATGAAGGTGTGGTGGTGAGCTGGATGGCTTGTTCCTGCTGGTGTTGATCTTGATTCTCTCGGGGCGTTTCTGTGGGTTGTCCGGTTTTTTCTGCGGGGGAGAGCGTGGTCGATGTCTCGTCGTCACAGCCAGTGAGGATTAGTACAAGGGCGAAGGCGATGCTTTTTTTCATGGTTTTATTGACCTGATTGCTTATAAGGCTGACGATCTTACATGAAAGTGATTTTTATTATCATTTAAGTTGAGTGATCTTGCTAGCAAATACGCAACAAGTTGTACTTTAGGGTGGAGGTAGGTTTTCACATGGTGAGGCTTTCGAAAGACACAAAGGAAGCCAGGGCGGCTTCCTTCTATATTATTTCGACTGCTTACCACAGGATGTCATTGTGTCCGGTTAGAACATCGCTGGTAGCTTGGTAAACAATGTCGGCTCTGCTTCTGGCGTCCAGCCGGTCTGGGAAATATGCGCAGATTCGACACTGTAGCGTTCACCCTTATAGGTGACGACATCGCCAATTTCATAGCTGACATTGGTACGCCAGACAATGGCCGGCATGCTGTTTACCCACAGGCTTGAGGCTGATGACGGTGCCCAGTCGGCCTGCGCGGTGTGCGCGGTGACGGCTTTATACAGGATGTCATCGTGGAGGACATAATCACCTTCTGCATAGGCAGTTCCGACAGCCCATTGTGGCGAATAGTTGTCAATGGTGTCGAAGACGTAACCCGCTTCTTTTGCAATTTGAATAAACTTAGCCAGCTTCGGCAGGTTCTTCGTCGCGCCCATGCCCCGTTTGCCGTCCTCGAACAGGAAATCGTGTGTCAGGACGATCACCTTGTCTGCATGCAGCGAAGTGCCGCAAGGGAAAGTCTGAGTTTTCGAGTTCACCGGCTCGATGGTGGTTGGTGCGCAGGCATTGATGGCGGCATCCACATAGCCGAGGAAAGCATCGGCTTCGGTCAAGCTGTTAGCCGGCATTGGGATCCCCCAGTTTTCCGGTGCCCAGTCGACATCCCAGCCATGGATCTGGTAATTCTTGTTGGCCAGGATATCGGCGACCTGAATTGAGGCTTTGACGCTGTCAGAAGGATTCTCCGGATCACAGACATAGCCCGGCTCCCAAGGCTTCAGATCATCAGAGGTTGCGCACAAGCCATCTCCTTTGAAGTTCTTCGCGACCCGCCAGCCATTCGTATAGGGCAAACGGGCCAGGCTCTCGCCCTTGTAATTCGGGTAAGAGTGGACATTCGGAATGTAGGACTCGATGACGGTCAGGTTTTTATCGAACATGGAGGCGTCATACACCGGATCCTGGTATGAGTCGATTTGGTGGTTGCCGGTCGCGTTACAGGCCGCTGCTGTATTGTCGCCGTTTTCACCGAGGCAGTTATGCACCATATGATCATAGCTGTGGTTGGCGACGACATGGCCGGTGTCCAGCAGGTATTGCAAGGCTTCTACCGCTTGGTCTTCATTCTCATCGCCAATACCGTCCAGATGCCAGGCATTAATATAGAATGTTCCCTTTACCCCGGCATCATTCATGACCTTCACCATCGGAATCGTCGCATTGACCGGGCCATCGTCAAAGGTCAGATAGATGGTTCCTTTCGGGGCAGCCTGAGCTGACATGGCAGCGGCAAGCAGAGTACCGGAGCACAAAACAGAAAGTAAATTTTTCTTCATTGCTGTATTCCTATATTCCTATTTGGATGGAGGGTTCAATACTTTGGTGCGGTGACGGCATACATGTCGATGTTAATGCCCACGATTGCTTACTATTAGCTCAGGAAGGGATTGTTAAAATCTATAACGGTATAATTGATATGCGCGTTATCAAGCAATGTATTTGAGTAGGTATTTTCATTTTTCAAATTGTTTGGATTTGCTTCTCAAGTTTTTATCTTCGCCTGTTTTTTTCTTGCGAATCTTATTTAACCTGCCCGGATTTGTTTCCTTTGTGACTGCCTGGTGAATATTAATTCTTTTATGATTTGAGAACTCCTTCACGTTAATGCAACCGGTTGCGCTTTTTACTTCTATATAATTTGGTTACAATTTTCACGTCGCTAAAAAAGCGGAATAATTAAAAGGTGGAGAGTGGGATGAAAAAGATTCTTTTGTGCTGCAGTGCCGGTATGTCGACAAGTATGCTGGTGCAAAAAATGGTGAAAGCTGCTGAGGAGCGGGGGATGGACTGCAAGATTGAAGCCCACCCGGTTAGTGCTTTTGAAGAGTATATTCAGGAGTATGACGTGTGCCTGTTGGGGCCTCAGGTCCGATTCCAGCTGGAAGAGCTGCGTAAAACAGCAAGTCAGTATGGGAAGCAGATTGATGCTATTTCACCGATGGCTTACGGCATGATGAAAGGAGAAGAGGTGCTCGACCAAGCCCTGTCACTCATGCCCAAGTAACCCATTAATTGAGCCGAATTATATTCGGCTCAATTTAAGTTAAGGACAGATTTATTTTAACTCTGCATTTATCAATGCGGGGCGGGGTTATTTATCTTTAAATCAAAGGATTAATGATTATGAAGCTTTACGATAAGTTAATGAATGTCGTAGAAAACAAAATCGCTCCTGTGGCAGCGAAGGTCGGCGCGCAGATACATGTGCGAGCCATGCGTGATGGGTTTATTACTGCAATGCCATTTATCATTGTTGGTAGTTTCATCCTGATTTTTGCCTTCCCACCGTTTGCGGAAGATACAACGAATGCTTTTGGCCGTGCCTGGCTGGATTTTGCGACAGAAAACTTTGATGCCATCATGATGCCGTACAATATGTCGATGGGCATTATGACGATATTTGTGTCCCTCGGGGTGGCGTATAGTTTGGCGCGCGCCTATATGATGGACGGTATTACCTGTGCCTGTTTGTCGCTGATGAGTTTCCTCCTGATTTGTGCGCCGGTTACGGATGGTGCCTTACCAGCGAACCACATGGGTGGAACCGGGATCTTTACTGCGGTATTGAGTGCTTTCTTTGCTGTTGAGCTGGTTCGCTTCCTGCAAAAACACAATATCACGATCAAGATGCCAGAGCAGGTACCACCAGCGATTGCGCGTTGTTTCGAGATGTTGATCCCGGTCTTGATTGTCTTCATGACGCTGTACCCGCTCAGTCTGTTCGTGCAGAGCCAGTTCGATATGCTGATACCGGATGCAGTGATGCAGATGTTTAAACCTCTGGTAAGTGCCTCAAATACATTGCCTGCCATCATTGGCGCATTGTTGCTGTCACAGCTCCTGTGGTTTGCAGGGATTCACGGTGCTGCAATCGTTGTGGGTCTGCTGTCACCAATCTTTCTGACTAACATTGGTGCCAACACCGCGGCGTTTGTTGCCGGTGAGCCGATTCCAAATATCTTTACGCAGCCATTCTGGGATTTTTACATCTTCATTGGTGGTTCGGGTGCAACCTTAGCACTGGCGATTCTGATGGTATTCAGCCGCTCCGTTCACCTGCGTAGCCTGGGTCGTATGAGTGCGGTACCTGGTTTCTTCCAGATTAACGAGCCCATCATTTTTGGTGCGCCAATCGTCATGAACCCAATGCTATTTGTTCCGTTTGTCTTTGCCCCGATTGTGAATGCTGTGATTGCTTTCACTGCGGTGAAGATGGGCTTTGTCGGGATGGGCGTTGCAACAACGCCATGGACAACGCCTGCGATTATCGGCGCCTCGTGGGGAACCGGCTGGACATTTGCCCCTGTGCTACTGGTTGTCGGCCTGCTCATTATTGACCTGCTGATTTACCTGCCATTCTTCAAAATGTTCGAAAAGCAATTGCTTGAAGATGAGAAGAAAGTCTCAGCAGATCAAGAGAAACAAGATGTCGTGGAAGGTACCCCGGCAACCGCATAATTGAGCGTTTGGGCTACGGAAACATCCGTAGCCCCCATTTATCGACCTGAGGAAAGAATGATGGATCAAGAAGCAGTTGTGATGGAAATTATCGTCAATGCCGGTGAAGCGCGCAGCCTGTGCTATGAAGCGTTGGGCAAGGCGAAAAAGCAAGAGCTGGACCAGGCACGTGATTTACTGAAACAGGCCAAAGGGTGCCTCAACAAAGCACACCTGACCCAAACCCAGCTCATTGAAGCGGATCAGGGCGAAGGGAAAGTCCCCATGACATTGGTGATGGTGCATGCACAAGATCACCTGATGACGACCATCCTGGCCCATGAGCTGGTGACCGAGATGGTTGGCATGTACGAAAACCTGGCGAAATAATAGGGGCAGATAATGACTAAATCTCCGCTGAAACTCGCCATTATCGGAGGTGGCAGTAGCTATACCCCTGAGTTGGTTGAAGGCGTTTTAAAACGGCTCGATCGGATCCCGGTGAAAGAGATGCATTTCGTTGATGTGGAAGCGGGGAAAGAGAAGCTGGCCGTGATTGAAGCGCTCACCCGGCGTATGGTGGACAAAGCAGGGGCGGATATGACCGTGACAGCGTCCATGGATCGCCGGGCTGCGATCCAGGGGGCAGATTTCGTGATGACGCAATTTCGCGTCGGCGGGCTCCAGGCCCGAGCCAACGATGAGCGGATCCCGTTGAAATATGATGTGATTGGTCAGGAAACCACAGGGCCGGGCGGATTTGCCAAGGCGCTGCGGACGATCCCGGTGATCCTGGATATCTGTCAAGATATTGAGGAATTGGCCCCCAACGCCTGGATGCTGAACTTTACCAACCCGGCCGGCTTGGTGACGGAGGCGGTGCAGAAGTATACCCGGGTGAAGACCATCGGGCTGTGTAATGTGCCGGTTTCGATGAAAATGATGATAGCCGAGATGATGGACTGCCAGCCGCAGGAACTGACGCTGGAATGTGCCGGGTTGAACCATCTGGTGTGGGCACACCGGGCCTGGCTGCGAGGTCAGGATATTACCGCAGACGTGTTGAAGAAAGTCGGGGACGGTGCCAGCTACAGCATGAAAAATATCAGTGAAGAGCCCTGGGATCCGGATTTTCTCAATGCGTTGGGGGCGATTCCTTGTCCATACCATCGCTACTTCTATCAGACTGAAGCGATGTTGGCAGAGGAGAAAGCCACGGCGCTGAAGGAAGGCACCCGGGCGGAGCAGGTGATGAAGACGGAGCGGGAGCTGTTTGAGCTATACAGCAGTGAAGCGTTAGCAGAGAAACCCGAGCAGCTCGAGAAACGAGGTGGCGCCTATTATTCGGATGCTTCATTGAACTTGGTGGATGCGATTTATAATGATCAGAAGTCCCTCCATGTCGTCAACGTGCGCAATGACGGGACCATTCCGTCGCTCCCGGATGATGTGGTGATCGAGTGTAGTGCGGTGGTCGGCAGCTGGGGCGCTCGACCGATTGTTGTGGGCCGGTTAGGGCCGCAGGTTTTAGGCTTGATCAGTCAGGTGAAAGCCTATGAGCAGCTGACGGTGGAAGCGGCAGTTCATGGTGATTATGACAAAGGATTGATGGCGCTGGCGAGTAACCCGCTGGTCCCGGATATCGACAAGGCGAAGTTGATCTTAGATGAGATCCTCAAAACCAATCATGATTATTTGCCACAGTTCCGCCATTAAGCGGGCGGATGAGCGGCCCATTGCCTGTGCATGGGTTGTTTAGTTATCTGGAACAGTTATGTATGTCATTTTTAATGCAGATGATTTTGGGCTGACCCCCGGCGTTAACCTGGGTATTGTTGAGGCTTGCAGAAAGGGAGTCGTTCGCTCGACCACCCTGATGGTCGGGATGCCGGCAGAGCAACAGGCCATAGCTCTGGCCCACCAGGAACCCCGGCTGAAAGTGGGACTTCACCTGCGCTTTACGTTAGGGAAGCCGCTCACCGCGGCGCCTTCATTGGTTGGGGATGATGGCTTGTTTTTTCGTGGTGAACGGTTTTGGGCGCAGCGTGGATTTTCCAGGCAACAGGTGGCTGATGAAGTGATTGCACAGCTGGAGGCCTTTATGGCCAGTGGTTTGCAACTGAGCCATGTTGACAGCCACCACCATGCGCATTCACATCCGGAAATTTTGCCGGTTGTGGCAGAGATCGTGCGTGATTATCGCGTACCACTTCGCGCGAGTGGTCACCAGGATGGGGTTAGTCCAGCTTGTCGCTACATGTTTGAACACCACTTTTACGGTTCGGATCTCAATGTTGATGGCTTGGTTGAGTTGATTCAGCGTCACCGAGGTCAGTGTGATGTGCTGGAGGTGATGACGCACCCAGCCTATGTTGATCAGGCGCTGCTGGATATCAGTTCTTATCATGTCGAGCGGGCAAATGAGTTGGCGATCCTGACCGCCCCTGAGCTGATCGAAGCGTTGGCGGCATTGGACATTCAGATCACTGACTTTTCGGTCCTCGCTGAAAAATATCACCGTTGAGCCATGGTTGTGAGCCCTCGGCGAAAGCGGAATATCCACCATGGATATTCAGAGTCAATAGCGGCTGCCAGTGCCTATCCCCCTGTCACTAGGCGAGAATCTGGCAGCCTGCTATTCTTCGTTCCTCATTGATGACGCTGTCGATATTTTGTTGGGGGAGTCAGCGCTATAATTCCCTGAGCGCATATTGTCAGCGTTGGTAGACCAAGGTAGCCCTTTCTATGGCAAGTATTCAAGATGTCGCATCTCTGGCAGGGGTGCACCGTTCCACCGTATCACGGATCATCAATGGCGAAGGCAAGTTTCGCGCGGATACCAAACGCAAAGTTGAGATGGCCATGGCAGAGCTCAATTATCGCCCCAGTGCGATTGCCCGCTCTTTGGCGACCGCTTCTTCGAACATGGCCGGCCTGCTGGTCACGTATTATACCGGTGGTTTTTTCGGTGAAATGATGGAGCAGGTCCAGGCCGAGCTTGATAACCACAATAAGTTTCTGATCACCGCGCAGGGCCACTTGTCTGCGGAAGGAGAGCGGGAGGCGATCCGGCGTTTTCATCATTTGCGCTGTGAAGGGTATGTATTGAATAGCCGTTACCTGCCGGATGATGAATTGCACCTTCTGGCACAGGAGCCGACACCATTTGTTTTGCTGGATCGGCAGGTTGCCGGGCTGGAGTCGCGCTGTATCACTTTTAATCACAGGCTGGCCGCGAAGCAGGCGGTCAGTTATCTCATTGCGCAGGGCCATCGTAAGATTGCCTGTATCTCTGGCTCTTTGAGTCGCGCCAGTAGTTTTCAGCGCTATCAAGGCTATGTTGAGGCTTTGCAGGAAGCCGGTATCACCCAGGCGGACGGATGGGCTGAAGAGGGCAACTATAGTCGTGAGAGTGGTTATCGGGCTGCGCAGTCGATTTATCAGGCGTGTCCCGACATCACGGCGCTGTTTTCCTGTAGTGAAGAGATGACTCTGGGGGCCTTACTATTTTTTCATCAGCATAATGTCGCCATTCCTCAGCAACTGTCTTTGATCAGCTTTGATAGTGTGGGCCTGTGTGCCAGCCTGTATCCGCCGGTTTCAGAAGTTCATTTTCCGATCCGTGACATGGCGCAGGCGGCAGTGCAGCTGCTGGTGAGCCAAATTCACGGGCAGCCGGTAGAGATGCGTTGTCATTTTCAGCCGGAGCTGCGATTGCGTGACAGTGTGCGTCCGTTGCCGGCCGTGGACGGTTTATAATCAATCAGTCTGAATTTGGCTGAGAAGCGTTTGTATCTCAAGCGGAGCTGCGTATAATACCTCGCATTGCCCGAGTGGTGAAATTGGTAGACACGACGGATTCAAAATCCGTTTCCTTCGGGAGTGGCGGTTCAAGTCCGCCCTCGGGCACCATGATTCAAACAACAAAGCCTCAGCGAAAGCTGGGGCTTTGTTGTATCCGGGCCTTGCTCGCTTTATTTGTCTTTTTCTGCTTTTAGCTTTGCCGTTATTGACGACCTCAATTGTAATTAAGTAGGTTATGGGAAGAGTCGTGCAATCGATACCTGCCAAACGGGTCTCATTATTTACCGACAACAAGTCACTCAACGCAGAATAACGATAAAGGAGCTGGGGTTCTATGCGCGCAGCTAAATCAGAGTATCTACTGGCGGCACTGAGAAACATCATCAAAACCAAGGGGCTGACCTATAAAGAGCTGGCCGAGCGGTTAGGCGTTCCCCTGTCGACCTTTAAGCGTCATTTGTATAGCCCGAATATTACTCTGGAGAAGCTGCTGGACTATTGCCAGGAGGTGGAAACCAGCCTGGAAGAATTGCAAAAACTGGCGATCAAGCTTCAGCATGATAACGACAGTTTTTTCAGCCATACCCAGGATGAGATTTTCTACCAATTCCCCCAGCTGTATGACTTTTATCGCGAATTACGCCACCTGCGTCAGCAAGATAGTTATACGTATATGCGCAAGAAATATGGTCTGAATAAGTCCTCAACGTATGCCTACCTGCGTGCTCTGGAGATGCTGGGGTTGGTGAAACTGGCTGAAGATAATAAGATCCAGTTGGTTGGCCCTTTTTATTATCGCTTTTCCGAAAACTCCAAGTTGAGTCACAAATACAAAACGATCCTCAAAGCGCAGGCGCTGGATAACCCGGATTGTGTCCGGGTGGGGTTCTCCCGGATGTACCTCAAAGAAGGGCAGCTTGAAGAACTCAATAAACTGCTGGCGAAAGAGATCCTCAAATATCACAGTGAAAATATGCAGGACAATGAGACCGAGAAGGATTTATTGCGCAATGTCCTGCTGTTCGTGACCCAGCATCAACCGCTGGTATTCTCTGAAGGCATTGGTGCATTGCCGCATTCATTCTTGCAGGATGTCAAAACAGCCATTGCCCGCTGTGAAACATCGGGGGCATGAGCCCCCGTGTGGCTGTCCGTTTGACCCTGCATTATCTCAGGCGGGTGATGCCAGATGACAGGCCACCTGGTGACGTACGCCGTGTTCAGGGGCTAACGGTTCAGTGATGCCCAACTCCGTCAGTGCCGGATAACTTTGTGAGCACAACGCTGTTGCTTGCGGGCAGCGGGAAGCGAAGTGGCAACCCGGTGGTGGGTTCATCGGCGACGGCACATCGCCCTGCAGCAGCAACTGCTTCCCTCGTTGGCGTGGATCCGGGATTGGGATTGCGGCGATCAGCGCCTGGGTATAGGGATGTCGCGGGTGGCGGAACAGCGTCTCGGTATCACTGATTTCGACGATGCGTCCCAGGTACATCACGGCGATCTGATCGGAGATATGTCGCACCACCGAGAGGTCGTGAGCAATGAAGATCAGTGCCAGGTTCATTTGCTTTTGCAGCTCGAGCAGCAGATTGATGATTTGCGACTGGACCGATACATCGAGTGCTGATACCGCTTCGTCGCAGACAATCAGCTTCGGATTCAGAGCGATGGCCCGGGCGATGCCGATCCGCTGGCGCTGGCCGCCGGAAAATTCATGCGGATATCGGCTGGCCGCAGAAGCCGGCAGCCCGACCTTTTGCAGTAATTCCTGAACCCAGACTTCCCGCTCATCCGGCAGGCCGATACCGTGGATCTCGAAAGGCTCTGCGAGGATTGTCCCGATGGTGTGACGGCTGTTGAGGCTCTCCATCGGATCCTGAAAGATAATTTGCATCTCTTTGCGTAGGGAAACCATTTCCGAGGCGCTCAGGTCGGTGATATCCCGCCCGTTATAGATGATCTGCCCGGCCGTGGGCTCGTGAAGTTTGAGCAGGGTTCGCCCGACCGAACTTTTTCCGCAGCCGGACTCACCGACCAGCCCCAGGGTTTCGCCGGCGTTGACTTCAAAAGACACGCCATCGACGGCATAGACGGATTTGGCTTTCCGAAACAGTGAGCCGCGGACCGGATAGTGCTGTTTCAAATCAACTAATTTCAGGATCGTTTCAGCCATGGTTCACCTCGTTGATCATCAGGCAGCTCACATCGTGCCCCGGGGAGACGGTCTGCGGCTGCGGGACGGTTTCGCCGCACCGCGCGCTCTGGTCATGGCAGCGGTTGCGGAACCGGCAGCCGGAAGGCATTTCCCGGAGTGAAGGGACCGAGCCGGGGATGGTTTCCAGCTTGGTTTTCGGTTGACCATCAAGGCGGGGAATGGAGCGCAGCAGCCCCTGGGTATAGGGATGTTGCGGGGATTCAAACAGGGTAAATACATCGGCGCGTTCGACCACCCGCCCCGCATACATCACGACAACGTCATCACACATCTCGGCAACCACGCCCAAATCGTGGGTGATAAAGATGATGGCCATATTGTTCTCGGCCTGGATGGTGCGCATCAACGCCAGGATCTGGGCTTGAACCGTCACATCAAGCGCGGTAGTCGGCTCATCGGCAATCAGGATGTCCGGTTTGCAGGCGAGGGCCATCGCAATCATCACCCGCTGGCGCATCCCGCCGGAAAGCTCATGCGGATAAACATGAAAACGCTGCTCGGCGGCAGGGATGCCGACTTGCTGCAGCATTGCCAGGGCCGCTTGTTTGCGCTCGGTTTTGGACAGCTCCGGTTGGTGCAGCTCGTAGACTTCACAGAGCTGGCGGCCGATGGTGTGGACCGGGTTCAGGGCGGTCATCGGATCCTGGAAAATCATCGAGATCTTGGCGCCGCGGGTCTGATAGAGTTCGGTCGGGACCATCTTAACCAGATCGATGCCCTGGTAAATGATGGTACCGCCGGTCACTTTGCCGTAAGGGCGGGGAAGCAGCCCCATGATGGATGCCGCGGTGACACTTTTGCCGCAGCCGGATTCACCGACCACCCCGATGGTTTTGCCTTGGGCGACCGTGAATGAGACGCCGTCGAGTACTTTGATATCCCCTTCGTCTGTGGTGAAGGTAGTTTCTAAATCTTTGATGGTCAGGATATTGCTTTCTGTATCACGCATGATGAGTGCTTCCTTTATCCCTGGGTAAATCGTCTGTCGATGGTCGTCACGGGCTCAAAGGCGTGCTCATCGTCCAGCGCTTGCTTAGTCGCTCTTTTCTCGTCCAGATCGATCCAGAACAGGCCGAGCTCGATCCGGTTGGCATCGAGGATATCGCGGGATAATTCGGTGCCCAGGCCTTGCGGCAGCTTCACATAACGCCAGTGGGCACCGCGGGAAAACGGTACGGCATAGGTCGGGATCACGCAGTCGCACTCGGCAATTTTCTGCAGGATCTGGCGCGAGAGCCCGGCTTTACGGCGGACATCGAATTCAGTGTCGAATGCTTCAATCAGCCGGTCCATGGCCGGATCGGCGTAGTTGGTGAAGTTGTTGGTCTGCGGTTTGGCATTGGCGGAGTGAAAGAACTGCCAATAGACCGGCAGAGGCCCCGTTCCCATCCCCAGAAATGCTGCCTGATGTTTTTTCTCTAGCAGGGATTTGAACCCGGTGGCACCGTCCACCAGTTTGAGTTCAATCTCCAGTCCGGCTTTTTTGGCTTCCTCTTTCAGCACCACCACCCGTGCCGTATGCATTTTGGTGCGATAGGTCAGGGTGATGCTCAGGCGCTCTCCTTGATCGTTGATGCGGATGCCGTCGCTGTCCAGGTGCTTGAACCCGGCTTGCCGGAAATACTCGGCAGCCTGGGCCGGATCAAAGGCTTTCGCCTGGATCTCCGGGTTATCGTAGTCACCATAACCGGAGCCGAAGCTTTGCTGGTGGACATAATCCCCGCGCAGCGCAACCGCAATCATTTTCGGGACATTCAGCGCATGGGCGATACCGTGGCGGATGGCGTCACTGGCCATCAGCGGCGCCTGCAGATTCAGCCACACGCCGGCCGCGCCTTGCGGCGACTTGTTATAAAGCCAGGATTTGTGAATGTAACCCTGATCATACAGTGGCCCTTTGGCTTTGTTATGCCACAGCGACGGAAAGATCATGTTGTAAGCGTCCAGTTTACCGCGCTCAAAGTATTTCAGCGCAATGTCGGTATCGCGGATCACCTTGAGAATAATTTTGTCGACGTTGTAGCGGTACTGGTAATACCGGTTGGCATAGCCCCACCAATTGTCGACTTTTTCCAGATGAATCGCCCGGCCTTTGCGGATTTTGCTCACGTAATACGGCCCGGTCACAGGCTCGGCTTTCCAGTTATAACGGCGGACGAAATCTTTCGGCAGCTGTCCGCCCGGATAGAAGTGCGCCGGTCTGGGCATGATGTTCAAGCGCATGAGCAATTCATCGTCCGCCAGGGGATCGGCAGAGTGGAGAGCAAAGGTGTACGGGTCGTAGACAGTGATCCCCGCCACTTTGTTGGTGAAGTGCTCCTTGTACCACGGCGCCTTGGCATGTTCGCTTCTCATGTAGTCGAACACAAAGGCAAAATCCCGGCTGGTGATGGGCTCGCCGTCGCTCCAGCGGGCATGCTCATCAAGCCGGAAATAAAGGGTTTGGTGATCGTCACCAAAGGCCCATTGTTTGGCAATTGCCGGCAGAAACGCCCGGGTATTGGGTTGTTGCTGCAGTAGCGCCGGGTTGCCATCGAGCAGGAAGGGGCGAAAGCTGCCGTTGGCGTCGGGGCCGATGGTTCGAAGGGTGAGCGGAAAGCTTGAAATGTGCAGCCGGTAAGTGCCGCCCGGCTTGGCCCGGCTGTCGGCAAACAGCGGCTGATCCGAGTTGGATATCCACTTGAGCCCCGACGGGAGCTCTGTGGCCAGCGCACCGCTCTGAAACAGCACCATCAGGACAGTGAGCAGCAAGGCCATCAATAATTGTTTCATGGTGACTCCATCGATGCCTGCCAGGGCCGTGCCTTGCGACCCTTGGACAGATGTTGTGTTGATAAACGGTTGGCTGTGTTGCCATCCATTGAGTGAGGTGTTGGCATCAGACATACCGGGTGTACTTTTTCGGATCGAACGCTTCGCGGATCCCTTCGCCGATGAAGGTCACCATGGTCAGGACCGACACAATGGCGAACACTACCGAGCCGATGATCCAGTAGGCATTGAGGTTTGATTTCCCCTGTTGCAGCAGATCGCCCCAGCTCGGGGTCGGCGGCATCAGGCCCAGCCCGAGATAGTCCAGTGCCGTCAGCGTCGTGATATTGGCAACAATGCCGAACGGTGCCAGGGTGATCACCATGACCATGGTGTTGGGCAGAATATGTTTGACGATCACCCGCCACAGGCTGGCCCCCTGCGCCCGGGCAGCCAGGACATATTCCCGGGCTTTTTCTTTATAGGTCATGGTTCTCATGTACCAGGTGATACTGATCCAGCCGAACATCACATTGATCAGGACAAACAGGAAGAAACTGGGCTGGATAATGGAGACCATGATCATGATGACGTAGAGAAACGGCACCATCGACCACACCTCGATCACCCGTTGCATCACCAGGTCGAACTTGCCGCCGAGGTATCCCATCAGCGAGCCCACCAACACACCAATGGTGTAGCACAGGGTCAGGGTCAATAAGGCGAACCAGATGGCAATCCGGAAACCGTAGATCAGGCGTGCCAGGACATCGCGTCCGGATTCATCGGTGCCCAGATAATGCTGGCGGTCCAGCGACGGCGGGTTCGGCGGATAGCTTGTCCCGTCGAAGTCCTGCTCGTAAGGATTCCAGGGAATCACCGGCATCAACACCCAGTTGCCTTTTCCTTCGGTGGCAAAGTGTTGTTTCAGGTCGCGATAATTGGCCTCGTAGCCGTAGTTCAGGCCGAAGGTCTCCCCGGTGTTTACTGCTGAGTAAGTCGGGAAGTACAGCTCGCCTTGGTAGGAGACAACCAGGGCCCGGCTGTTGACCAGCAGCTCAGCGACACAGGAGAGCAGGATCAGGGCCGCCAGGAGGACAAAAGAATAGTAGCTTCGTTTGATCGAGCGGAAGCGGTTGATTTTCTTTAGGGTCAGTGGATTGAGTGCCATCATTTAACTCCCGAATTTAACCCGTGGATCGACCAGGGCAACACACAGATCCGAGAGGATGTTGCCCAGCATCAGCAGCAGGGACGACATCGCCAGGATCCCCATCACTACCGGGTAGTCCCGCTCGATGATCGATTCGTACCCCAGTAGGCCGATGCCGTCGATATTGAATACCACCTCAATCAGAAACGAGCCGGCGACAAAGACTGAAACCACGTTCCCCAGATGGCTGGCAATCGGGATCAGGCTGTTGCGCAGGGCGTGTTTGCGGACGGCCTGCCGGAAGGGGAGCCCCTTGGCTATGGCGGTTTTGACATAATCTGCCGCCAGGTTTTCCAGCAGGTTGTTTTTCATCGTCATGGTGAGAATGGCGAAATCGCCGATGATGTAGCACAGCAGGGGCAGGGCAGCATGCGCAAACAGGTCGGCAATTTTATCCGGCCACAACAGGTCGTCAAAATCATCGCTG
This sequence comes from Photobacterium atrarenae, assembly GCF_024380015.1. Taxonomy (NCBI): domain Bacteria; kingdom Pseudomonadati; phylum Pseudomonadota; class Gammaproteobacteria; order Vibrionales; family Vibrionaceae; genus Photobacterium; species Photobacterium atrarenae. The sequence continues at coordinate 2,940,902 of NZ_CP101508.1, read as the reverse complement.
ACGAAATCACCCATCGGGAACCAGTCGAGATGGAAAGCAAAGAATGAGAGCAGAAAGACCCCGACCACGTAATTGGGCAGGGCGTAGCCGATAAACACCATCACCGAGCTGACATGGTCGAACCGGGAGCCGTGTTTCATGGCTTTGAGGATCCCGAGCGGAATCGACACCAGGTAGCTGATCAGGAACGTCAGCAGGCCGTAGAAGAGGGAGACGGGCAGGCGTTCTTTGATCATGTCCCACACCGGCTCGTAATAGCGGGTGGATTCTCCCAGATCCAGGGTGATCAGCTTGCCCAGCCATTCGGTATAGGCTTCAAACATCGGTTTGTCCAACCCGTAGAAGGCGTTCAGTTCGGCAATCTGCTCCTCAGACAGCGTTTGTGATCCCTGTTGGTTTCCGCCGCCGCTTTCCATGGATTGGGATTGCATCTGGGCAATCATTCGCTCCACCGGACCGCCGGGTACAAACCGGGTCAGGGCGAAGACCAGCAAGGTGACACCAATAAAGGTGGGAATGATCAGTAGTAATCGTCGGCTAAAATAAGCGAGCAAAGCAGACTCCTATTCATCCTTAGTCAGGCTGACCGGCGGTTGGGTATTCCTACCCTGGGCCGGTTTTCTTCTGTGTTCGCATAGCGCACGCCTTCCCCTGAGGGCTGGACCTCACCGAAAGATGCTGTCCGGGCAAGCGGTGGCGGCATCTGATGAGCTGGGCTGTTGATCGCACAGAATGAGTAGAAAAGCCGGATATGCGAGATATCCGGCTGGGTTGAGTGACTTAGTAGTAAGCCGGAAGGACCGGCAGCTGCTCTAGCGCATAGCGATACTGGATGTATTCGCGTCGATCCCATAGCCAGATGATTTCCGGGTCGATGTCATAAATTGTGGCATCTTCAGGAATCTCATTGATTTCCTGGCTAATATATGACGCGTAGTTTTTCGCGCTATCCAGTAATATATTGAGGTAGTCTGGATCAATATCCTTATAGACACGCATGGCATTCCAGGCAGCGTGTAAGTTCTCTTTTTTATGGCAGCGGCTGTTATCGGTTGCTGGTGAATAACAGTCATCTGCTTTATTAAAAGTAAACTTGGCTGGTTCGGTAATGATTGGGAAACCTTTCCCTCTGAAAAGTGATTCAAAGTGCGTGGCCGACTCGAGCTCCTCAATTGCCGCAGGGTCTCGTAACAGAATCACTTGAAGATCTTTCAGGCTTCGAAGTCCTTTCGTGTTTAGGTTGCGCTTAGTGCGTGGGTTGGCCTTCTCCAGTTTTGCTAATTCAACATCCTTACCATTGATAAGCAGGGCTTTTTCTGCCATATGCTTCGCCAGACCATTACGTCGGGTAATAAGGTAGTTCCGGGCTTTCCAGCTAAACTGGAAGCTATCATTTTCATCACTGCCCATGCTTGGCTGAGTTAGCGTAATGTCATCGATCAGATCTTTTGAGCTGTCAGATAACCCATATTCTTGTCCCCAACCGAAAGCAACAAGGTTATGAAGCAGCGCGGAATACAGTGGCGTAACAGTTTCCTGCGAAAGCTGAAAGTACCATTTCAAACCAACCAGATATCCAGGGATATCAATCGAGCGTTTAATATCAGGCACATAGCGTTTTATCGTATCCTTTCTTACGCCGTCTTTATCGATAAAGATAGGATCCCTGTATGAATCCATACCAAAGCCTAAGTAGCCCAGATAAGTTTTCAGCTTTTGTGGTGTACCCTGAGTGCCACTTTGAGTGCTGGAAATGTCGATCAGGGCCATATTCGACTTGTCGTTACTGCTGTGGTAAAGGCCGCTCCGTTTAACCAGCAGTTGTGCAGCCAGTAATTTGTCCGGCCATACACCAAGCAAATCAACGGCACTGTGACTATTTTGGTATGGGTTGTTAGCCCGCATATTATCTAGAGGGCGACCATCCCGAGTTTCAGACAGAACGGTGATTTTCTGGAAGCCATTTTCCATGACCGATGTCAGTTCAGGATCAAAACAAGAACGCGGTAAGTCTGTTTTGTGCTGAATCGCGCCTTGATACTGAAGCCACAAATTGGATAGTGGAATAAATTTATAGCTCGGGGAGCTACCGTCCATGTCTATTTTTACTTCACAAACCTTATCTGGTGTTTCCAGGATCTGAATGAAGAAGTTTGCGGCCAGTAAACTTGCATCATAGGTGTCACAGATTATTTTTTGAGATTCATTTAATGACTTACGCTTATAAGCTGGTGTACAAGAGCGGGTATAAAACTCGGATACATTGCTACCGTAGCTGTTTTCTCCTGCGGTGTTATTGACCATAGCAATCAGATTGTCATATCGGCCAAGGTCTTCAATGACATCCCGGATTTGTGAAAATTGGTTGATGCGATGCAGAGAATAATTGTGAAGGTTGAAATCATAGAAATTTTCTCGGTTATCACGACGATTCACTAGATCATAGTTGTCCCAGTATTTCTGAATGCGGAATTGAGTCAGCTCCAGAACATTGGTGCCTTCATCAAAGCGGTTACAGGTGGTCTGGCTGGTCACGTTTTCATCTGTACAGAAGTTATACTGTTTCAGTTTTGTATCAGGCGAGTCATTTTTCAGGTGCTCTGCCAGTTCATCCAGGATTCCTCGCGGATATGCGTTATAGTTGTTTTCCAACGTTTTATCGAACGCTTTAAGGCTAACCATTTCGGAAGTTTGCCCATTGATATTATCAGGCTGGAGTGTTTCTACTTTTCGCCCGTAACCGTAGCGCAGTGCGGCAATATCATATTTACCGTATGTCGGAAGCTCATCAAAAATTGATGCACCGTAGTCCATGACAGAACTGTAAGCCGGAACCTTTTCATACCCTAGGGTATTGATTTCATCCTGCTGGTAGAAATTGGCCTTATCGACTGAACCCATAAAGTTATGACGCAGGCCCAAGTTGTGGCCAAGTTCGTGCACCAGGGTTGATTTGAACATGTGTCTGGTGATGGCATCACTAACTTCTTGCTGCTGGTCTTTGTTCAGATGATTCCACGACTTCAGCTTAGTGTTGACTTTCGCGGTGTAGTCTTGAGCTGAGGGCTCCAGGCCTTGGTTATCAAAGTAACCACCGCTCAAGTAGTCAATTCCTTTGATAAGGCCTTTCGACTTGGTGCTGACCCACATAAATTCAGCCGCGTACATGTTTTGTTCGGCCATTTTATTGAGTTGCTTTTGATAGTCGGCACTAGCCCTGCTCAACGTATCTGCTTCTTGTTCAGGTGGTGTCAACCAGCGTGGTACCCCATTGATAAAGCGGGGCTCAGACTGAACCAATGGGGCACTTGTTGCTGCGGTTACAGATATCAGAGAACTGCCGTTATGATCGTTATCGTTTGCCACTATACTTGCAGTGTTGTCGCTTGGCGGCGCTTGAGGAATAAACTGAGCCGGGCGTTCAATTTCTTCCCGGTTATAGCGCATGACCAGCTCATTCCACATCCGCCGGGAGGTCGAACGGATCACGCCGGCATACTGGTTGACGTGGGCATGAACGATCTCGCCGGTCAGCGGGTTTGAGGCCGAAGGCCCATAGCCCAACAGACCGTTGTCGACTGGATCAGTGATTAGGTTGAGCACGTTATAACGTAGATCGCCGGTATGAACACCAGCCGGCTGGCTCTCATTCATGATTTTGATTGTCGGAACGCCGGTTCCTTTCAGGGTACGGTTGATCTCACGGATCGTTTCTAGCGTGACATCCAGATAAAGCTTGTTCTCTTTGTCAAAGTAGCTGTCGCTCAAGTAGTACTCTATTGGGGCATTCGGATTGAACCGCTTGAGTAAGTTAAAGCTCTGACCTTGCAGGCCTGATTCTCCGGTTAACGAACGCTGGCTTTTTTCCACATTAAAGAAGCCAAAGCGTAACGAGTCACGGCCCGGGGCCTGAACTATTTGGTAGTCAGGAGATGCGAGTTTGTCGAGCTTAACCAGAGAGTAGAAAAAACGGGTTTTGAAAGATAAGTCTTCCAGGTTGTTGCCAAACAAGTAGGCGTCGTCCGGACTGGCGGAAAAGGTGCGCTCCACTTCGACATTAATGGTGCCGCTTTCGGCATCGTATTCCCAGTGAGTGACACGAGGATCTGCAGTTTCATCGACGTTATCAGCCGTCCACCAGGCATCCACGGTATCGACCGCCAAGGATTCAATCCCGGCATAATCCGGGGTGAAATGGGTTGTTTCTTCCCAGTTCAGGTCAGCATCTTCATTGAGCTCTTCCTTGTTGGTGCACTCATCGTAGTTATCCTCGGCACAGCGGTATTGCTGGAAGGTACCCGGGATCTTGAGTACAGGTGCCTGGTTGATCACGTCGGCGTAACGGCTTTCCTCGCCGGGCTTGATGGTGTCGCGGTCGATCTCCTCGGCAATAATCCCGTTTTGTTTGTCAAAGCGGAGTTTGACCAGTTTTGGGGTACCCTGGAAGAAACCACGTTGGGTAACGGCATAACGGGGTGTTGCCCCGGTGGATGGCATATACAGCCACAGAGATTCGGTATCCAGCGAGCTCTTGGAGATTTGCTCTGTTGCCCGAGGGAGTGTGTCATAACTTCGCTCTTCGGCACCGCAGCCATAGAGCGCAATGCTCACCATGGCGGCTATCGCTAACTTCTTATACATGTTGTGTTTACCTTTTTTATTCTTTGCTTACAGGGTGTAATTCAGCGTGATGTAGTAGGTCGGCTTTTCTAGATCAAACAAATCGTTAAGTGGACTCGGCCCTCGGTCCGGGTCGTAGTAAGTCGCGCTATTGGTCATACCGAGCGCGGCACTGAATGGGGTGGTGATTTGATAGCCGATTTCGGCAGCATAGGTCAGCTTGGGTGAGTAGCGAGTGCCGCGGTAGCTCCAGGACTCAGCACTGACAAAGTTAGTGCTGAAGAACCATTTGGCTTTGGTGTAATCGACAGTCAGGAGGTTGCTGAAACGGTATTCTTCCAGCGGATGACCACCGGCTGTGGTGTATTGATGGAAGTTTTTCCGTAGCCGGATCGCATCACTGACGGTGAGTCCCGACAGCCAATGATCCAGCACCAGGGTAAATTTCACGTCACCGCGAATTGCAGTTTGCAGATCGTTTTTAACGGAGGTGTCGGAGATCGGAATCAGCACACGGCCACCGACGGACATTGACAGGTTGTCTGTTGGTGTCCAGAGGTTGCGACGGGTGGCGGTGAGCCAGAAATCATCCCAATAGTCGCCTCTCTCACCGTCAAAACTGTGTCGCCCGGAGATGAGTGCTGAGAATTGTGTGTTGTCGTTTAAGTTGTAAGTGATCGTTGCAGATGCCGCGAGGTTACGCTCTGCCAGATAACTGTTACTGTCATAGGCATTTCTGCTGTAGTCAATTCCAATCGAAGCTCCCCACTTTTTCCCTGGAGGAGACGGCTGCGTTGACTCTTGTGCATAAATCCCTGTCGACAGCAAAGCAGGTACCATGGCGTAGATTGCCAGGTTGTACTTCATGACGTGCCCTGTTCCCTGTATGTGTATTCATGACGGCGCTCCATATGGCCGCATGAGAATCGTACTGTTTTAGTTATGATTAGAGCTGGAATACTAATTGACATGCTTCGAGCAATAAATCGCTATTGAGAAAGTATCACCAGCTAATTCGCCGGGTATTGAATAATGAAACCAAGTGTTGCTTCTAAAAATTCATGTAATTTCATGAAAACGAAATAATCAGGGTTTCATCACGGGAAACATGATTTTTTAGAGCCTATATCTGAAATTTGGCTGTTTGCTCGAGTTTCGTGTCAAATACGGTTTTCAATCGCCATGAAAGGGAGGGTACGATGCCTGGCAGAAGCTCCATCTTTGGTGGCTGGGGGCTCAAGCGCTGAGTTTCATCCCGTCAACCGAACCTGATGTACGCACCGAGATTTCGGGTGGGAGATGGGCAGGACAGGCCGTCAGTATCGCAGCGCTTCTCTCATTTTCTGTCCTTTATCACACTTACCGGATAAACCCGGCCTTCTTTCTCTGACCGTTGGGGTGAAGTCGTTACTATTCTAACTATCTGAAAGTAATTAAGAGAATAGGCATCTTGTCATCGCAAATCCCCACTAGCCGTTATGGCGGCATCGTCGATCAGGTGAAGCGACAAATCAAAGAAAGGATTTGGTTGCCGGGTGAGCGTATTCCTTCGGTTCGGGTGATGAGTAAGGCACAATCTGTCAGTGTGATGACGGTGTTGAAGGCTTATGAGCAGTTGGAAGCCGAAGGATGGATCTATGCCAAGGCGAAAGCCGGGTACTTTGTCGCGGCGCATTTTAATCGCCTTTCTGAGCCGGAGCAGGCGACGCCGCAAATTGTAAATCGCTCGATCCGGATCAACCGGCATGTGTTCGAAGTGCTTCGGGCGTGTAAACAGCCTGATGTGGTGCCATTTGGTTCTGCTTTTCCGGATCCGTCTCTGTTTCCGGTCCCGGCGATTGGACGCTTGCTGAGCCAGGCCATAAAAACCATGCCGATCAATAGCAGTATTTCGGATCTGCCGCCGGGGAGTCTGGATTTACGGCGGGCAATTGCGCAGCGTTATTTGAGGGACGGAATTGAGGTTTCTCTCGATGAGCTCGTGATCACGTCGGGAGCTATGGAGTCGTTGGGTTTATGCCTGGCAGCCGTGACCCAGCCAGGCGACAGTGTAGCGATTGAGTCGCCAGCTTTTTATGGCGCCCTGCAGGCCATTGAACGGTTAAACCTGAAGGCGGTTGAAATCCCGACGCATCCGCGTGATGGCATGTCTCCGGAAGGTCTCGAGCAGGCCATTGCTCAGAATAATGTCAAAGCTTGTTGGTTGATGAGTAAATTCCAGAACCCGCTAGGCGCGACAATGCCGGTGAGCCGACAGCAGGCAGTGTATGAGGTGCTGGCCCGGCATGATATTCCGCTGATCGAAGATGATGTTTATGCCGAGCTTTATTTTGGTGCCGAAAAGCCAATGCCGCTCAAAGCGCTGGATGATCGAGGATTGGTTTTGCATTGTTCGTCTTTTTCCAAGTGTCTGGCGCCCGGACTCAGGGTGGGGTGGGTTGCTGCCGGTCGTTACGCAAGGCAAGTCGAAGAGCTCCAGTTCATGTCGACCTTGTCGGTTGGGGCACCGAACCAGCTGGCGCTGGCGCAGTATCTTCACCATGGGGGATATGATAATCACCTCCGGCGATTACGGCGGACTCTGGTACAGCGGCAACAGCAGATGCTTGGGGCGATTGAGGAAAGCTTTCCGGCCGGGACCCAGGTAACACGTCCGGCTGGCGGCTATTTCTTGTGGGTGGTTTTGCCGAAACCAATAGATACATCAGAGCTCCTCACGGACTTGTTGGAGCGGTATCAGATTAGTATTGCACCGGGGACCCTGTTTTCTGCGGATCATCGCTATCAACATTGTATGCGGATTAATTGTGCTTATCCGTGGGATGAGAAACATCAAACGGCGCTGTACCAATTAGCGGCTTATTTAACAGAATTGTGTGAAAAGCGCTAAAACAACACCTGTACTAATGTAATTCAAGCTGAACTGTTCTACATCGATCGTTTCGGGGTGTGTTTTGATGACCTTGTCGTTTGGATAAGGAGACAAAGGTATGAAAACTCATCCTGAGCGTGATCAAATCAAGTTAATCGTTGTTGCTATTATTTGCGCGGCGCTAGTGGTATTCGGACATCTGATTCTATCTAAAAGTCTGGCGGAGCAACTTTGGGTCGAATATACCGCAGCTGCGATCCCTTTCGCGTTATTCGCGATTGGGGTTTTATCGTTTCGTTATGCCGCCGCCAAGGATGACGCCGATTAAAGATGGTGTGCTGATTGCTCGTTGTTTTACATCGCCTCCCCAAATTGCTTGCAAACCAGTCAATAACGGCTGGTTTGCCTGCTTTGTGAGCGATTGGTTTGGCGGGGCTGTTTTTTTTGAAATAATGGCTTGCCAACCTAAACCAAGTCTCTATAATGCCGCCTCACCGACACGGAGAGCTGCTTCTTAAATAAGAAAGCAAGCAACGAGTCGGAGTGGTGAAAGCCTTCAAAAATAAAGTTTCAAAAAGTGTTTGACACTTCCCTTTGAATCCTTAGAATGGCGCACCTCCTCAGGGCGAAAGCGAATGAGGAATTGTTCTTTAACAATTTGACCATGCAATCTGTGTGGGCACTCGTGAAATGATAGTCAAAAGATTTATCAGTGAACTGAGTGACCAAAACGACATGGCTTCGGCTATATCGGCACAGTCAATTTATCAGTAATCACTGAGCCGTTTCTTCGGAAACAACAAAACTTTAATTGAAGAGTTTGATCATGGCTCAGATTGAACGCTGGCGGCAGGCCTAACACATGCAAGTCGAGCGGCAGCGACTTAACTGAACCTTCGGGGAACGTTAAGGGCGGCGAGCGGCGGACGGGTGAGTAATGCCTGGGAATATGCCCTGATGTGGGGGATAACCATTGGAAACGATGGCTAATACCGCATAATCTCTTCGGAGCAAAGAGGGGGACCTTCGGGCCTCTCGCGTCAGGATTAGCCCAGGTGAGATTAGCTGGTTGGTGAGGTAACGGCTCACCAAGGCGACGATCTCTAGCTGGTCTGAGAGGATGATCAGCCACACTGGAACTGAGACACGGTCCAGACTCCTACGGGAGGCAGCAGTGGGGAATATTGCACAATGGGGGAAACCCTGATGCAGCCATGCCGCGTGTGTGAAGAAGGCCTTCGGGTTGTAAAGCACTTTCAGTCGTGAGGAAGGCGGCCAGGTTAATAGCCTGGTTGTTTGACGTTAGCGACAGAAGAAGCACCGGCTAACTCCGTGCCAGCAGCCGCGGTAATACGGAGGGTGCGAGCGTTAATCGGAATTACTGGGCGTAAAGCGCATGCAGGCGGCTTGTTAAGCCAGATGTGAAAGCCCGGGGCTCAACCTCGGAATCGCATTTGGAACTGGCAGGCTAGAGTCTTGTAGAGGGGGGTAGAATTTCAGGTGTAGCGGTGAAATGCGTAGAGATCTGAAGGAATACCGGTGGCGAAGGCGGCCCCCTGGACAAAGACTGACGCTCAGATGCGAAAGCGTGGGGAGCAAACAGGATTAGATACCCTGGTAGTCCACGCCGTAAACGATGTCTACTTGGAGGCTGGGGTCTTGAATTCTGGCTTTCGGAGCTAACGCGTTAAGTAGACCGCCTGGGGAGTACGGTCGCAAGATTAAAACTCAAATGAATTGACGGGGGCCCGCACAAGCGGTGGAGCATGTGGTTTAATTCGATGCAACGCGAAGAACCTTACCTACTCTTGACATCCAGAGAACTTAGCAGAGATGCTTTGGTGCCTTCGGGAACTCTGAGACAGGTGCTGCATGGCTGTCGTCAGCTCGTGTTGTGAAATGTTGGGTTAAGTCCCGCAACGAGCGCAACCCTTATCCTTGTTTGCCAGCACTTCGGGTGGGAACTCCAGGGAGACTGCCGGTGATAAACCGGAGGAAGGTGGGGACGACGTCAAGTCATCATGGCCCTTACGAGTAGGGCTACACACGTGCTACAATGGCGCATACAGAGGGCTGCGAGCTAGCGATAGTGAGCGAATCCCAAAAAGTGCGTCGTAGTCCGGATTGGAGTCTGCAACTCGACTCCATGAAGTCGGAATCGCTAGTAATCGTGGATCAGAATGCCACGGTGAATACGTTCCCGGGCCTTGTACACACCGCCCGTCACACCATGGGAGTGGGCTGCACCAGAAGTAGATAGCTTAACCTTCGGGAGGGCGTTTACCACGGTGTGGTTCATGACTGGGGTGAAGTCGTAACAAGGTAGCCCTAGGGGAACCTGGGGCTGGATCACCTCCTTAACGATATGACGCATTGTTTGATGCAGTGTCCACACAGATTGCTTGGTTAATAGTAAAAGACAACAGTGTCCCATTCGTCTAGAGGCCTAGGACACCGCCCTTTCACGGCGGTAACAGGGGTTCGACTCCCCTATGGGACGCCACTTTCTAAACATACTTACGAGTGCCGTTAGAAAGTGTCTATCCCTCGGGATACAAACACATGCTCTTTAACAATCTGGAAAGCTGACTAGTAAATTGAATGTTTGACATTCAATACTAAAGTTTCATCGAAAGATGGAACGAGTTCTCAAGCAACACACATTCAAGTGTCTTGTGTATGTTTGCTTTCACTTTTCAAAGTGAAGACAGACAAAGAGTCCGGCAAAACAAACTAATCCGTCAAGTCATTGATGGAAACCTTGGTTGTTTGCGATACAGACCCCTTGGGGTTGTATGGTTAAGTGACTAAGCGTACACGGTGGATGCCTGGGCAGTCAGAGGCGATGAAGGACGTACTAACTTGCGATAAGCGTAGATGAGGCAGTAAGAGCCACTTGAGTCTACGATTTCCGAATGGGGAAACCCAGCTGCAGCAGCAGTTATCAATACGTGAATTCATAGCGTATTGAGGCGAACCGGGGGAACTGAAACATCTAAGTACCCCGAGGAAGAGAAATCAACCGAGATTCCGGCAGTAGCGGCGAGCGAAACCGGATTAGCCCTTAAGCTTTTTATGCGTCAGGTGAAGGCTCTGGAAAGTGCCGCGACACAGGGTGATAGCCCCGTAACCGACAACGCATTTAAGGTGAAAACGAGTAGGACGGGACACGTGTTATCTTGTCTGAAGATGGGGGGACCATCCTCCAAGGCTAAATACTCCTGACTGACCGATAGTGAACCAGTACCGTGAGGGAAAGGCGAAAAGAACCCCTGTGAGGGGAGTGAAACAGAACCTGAAACCGTGTACGTACAAGCAGTAGGAGCCCCATCACTAAGCTATTGTGCCTTAGTGACAGCAATTACTTCCGTTTGACTGTGGTTAACAACGCGCAGCGTTGGTCAACCCACAAAAATCAAGCAGAGGTGGCTTAGTGATGGGGTGACTGCGTACCTTTTGTATAATGGGTCAGCGACTTAATTTCAGTAGCAAGGTTAACCGTATAGGGGAGCCGTAGGGAAACCGAGTCTTAACTGGGCGTGCAGTTGCTGGGATTAGACCCGAAACCAGGTGATCTAGCCATGGGCAGGTTGAAGGTGCGGTAACACGCACTGGAGGACCGAACCGACTAATGTTGAAAAATTAGCGGATGACTTGTGGCTAGGGGTGAAAGGCCAATCAAACCTGGAGATAGCTGGTTCTCCCCGAAAGCTATTTAGGTAGCGCCTCGGACGAATACTACTGGGGGTAGAGCACTGTTAAGGCTAGGGGGTCATCCCGACTTACCAACCCTTTGCAAACTCCGAATACCAGTAAGTACTATCCGGGAGACACACGGCGGGTGCTAACGTCCGTCGTGGAGAGGGAAACAACCCAGACCGCCAGCTAAGGTCCCAAAGTTATCGCTAAGTGGGAAACGATGTGGGAAGGCTCAGACAGCCAGGATGTTGGCTTAGAAGCAGCCATCATTTAAAGAAAGCGTAATAGCTCACTGGTCGAGTCGGCCTGCGCGGAAGATTTAACGGGGCTAAGCGATACACCGAAGCTGCGGCAATGCATTTTATGTATTGGGTAGGGGAGCGTTCTGTAAGCCGTTGAAGGTGTGCTGTAAGGCATGCTGGAGGTATCAGAAGTGCGAATGCTGACATGAGTAACGATAAAGGGGGTGAAAAACCTCCTCGCCGGAAGACCAAGGGTTCCTGTCCAACGTTAATCGGGGCAGGGTGAGTCGACCCCTAAGGCGAGGCCGAAAGGCGTAGTCGATGGGAAACGGGTTAATATTCCCGTACTTCTTGCTATTGCGATGGGGGGACGGAGAAGGCTAGGTGGGCCTGGCGACGGTTGTCCAGGTTCAAGGGTGTAGGCTGTAATCTTAGGCAAATCCGGGATTACAAGGCTGAGACCTGATGTCGAGCCGCTACGGTGCTGAAGTCATTGATGCCATGCTTCCGGGAAAAGCCTCTAAGCTTCAGATAGCAAGGAATCGTACCCCAAACCGACACAGGTGGTCGGGTAGAGAATACCAAGGCGCTTGAGAGAACTCGGGTGAAGGAACTAGGCAAAATGGTACCGTAACTTCGGGAGAAGGTACGCTGCCGGCGGTAAAGAGACTTGCTCTTGGCGCTGCTGGCAGTCGCAGATACCAGGTGGCTGCAACTGTTTATTAAAAACACAGCACTGTGCAAAATCGAAAGATGACGTATACGGTGTGACGCCTGCCCGGTGCCGGAAGGTTAATTGATGGGGTTATCTTCGGAGAAGCTCTTGATCGAAGCCCCGGTAAACGGCGGCCGTAACTATAACGGTCCTAAGGTAGCGAAATTCCTTGTCGGGTAAGTTCCGACCTGCACGAATGGCGTAATGATGGCCACGCTGTCTCCACCCGAGACTCAGTGAAATTGAAATCGCAGTGAAGATGCTGTGTACCCGCGGCTAGACGGAAAGACCCCGTGAACCTTTACTACAGCTTGGCACTGAACATTGACCCTACATGTGTAGGATAGGTGGGAGGCTTCGAAGCAGGTACGCCAGTATCTGTGGAGCCGTCCTTGAAATACCACCCTTGTAGTGTTGATGTTCTAACGTCGGCCCTTTATCGGGGTTGCGGACAGTGCCTGGTGGGTAGTTTGACTGGGGCGGTCTCCTCCCAAAGCGTAACGGAGGAGCACGAAGGTGGGCTAATCACGGTCGGACATCGTGAGGTTAGTGCAATGGCATAAGCCCGCTTGACTGCGAGAATGACGGTTCGAGCAGGTGCGAAAGCAGGTCATAGTGATCCGGTGGTTCTGAATGGAAGGGCCATCGCTCAACGGATAAAAGGTACTCCGGGGATAACAGGCTGATACCGCCCAAGAGTTCATATCGACGGCGGTGTTTGGCACCTCGATGTCGGCTCATCACATCCTGGGGCTGAAGTCGGTCCCAAGGGTATGGCTGTTCGCCATTTAAAGTGGTACGCGAGCTGGGTTTAGAACGTCGTGAGACAGTTCGGTCCCTATCTGCCGTGGGCGTTGGATGATTGAGAGGGGCTGCTCCTAGTACGAGAGGACCGGAGTGGACGAACCGCTGGTGTTCGGGTTGTGTCGCCAGACGCATTGCCCGGTAGCTAAGTTCGGAATCGATAACCGCTGAAAGCATCTAAGCGGGAAGCGAGCCTCAAGATGAGTCATCCCCAAGGCTTCAAGCCTTCTGAAGGGTTGTCGTAGACTACGACGTTGATAGGCAGGGTGTGTAAGCGCTGTGAGGCGTTGAGCTAACCTGTACTAATTGCCCGTGCGGCTTAACCATACAACACCCAAGGGGTTTTGTTTACGAAGTACGGACTCCGCAAGCACTTGAATGGAGTGTTTGAGAATACTGGTCAGATTTTCCGAGATTGTATCTTCCGCCGAAGGCGTAAGATAAACAGAATTTGCTTGGCGACCATAGCGTTATGGACCCACCTGATCCCATGCCGAACTCAGCAGTGAAACGTAACAGCGCCGATGGTAGTGTGGGGCCTCCCCATGTGAGAGTAGGACATCGCCAGGCTTTGAACATTAACTTGATTGAAGCCATCACAGTAAGACTTCGATTAAGTGCCGTGTGGAGCGGTAGTTCAGTTGGTTAGAATACCGGCCTGTCACGCCGGGGGTCGCGGGTTCGAGTCCCGTCCGCTCCGCCACTTCTTTGAAAGCCCCGCTAGAAATAGCGGGGCTTTTTATCATTTTGCAGAGTTTTGAATGGACTCTCACGAGCCTTCGGCTTGAGTCCCGCTGGATCGCCAGCCCGGCCCTCCGCCAATCATCAAGTCCCTAGCAGCAATGCCGGGGATTTTTTGTATGCGCAGTCGCAATACAAGAGCAGCAACTCTCGGCCATCCATGGCTTTCGCTACATTAGTGCATCCATGCACGTCGTAGTCCATTTGTTAGCTGTTGCCAATTGCCTTGAGAGAGCAGTCTGTCACGCTGCCGTTCGAGGATTCGGCTTCATGGAGGCGACGTGAGTGATGATCAAACAGCAGAAAAAGAAAAGGGTAGCCGGGCTACCCTTGACGCAAAAGCCCGAAACCAAAGGCTTGCGAAAATAACAGCTAAGCTGCTTCAACAGGACTTCACGATTCCGGCGCCCTGAAGCGGCAGTGGTGCTTCAGGGCGCCATGTTGCTTCAAACGTCCAGAAAAGCTTTCAACTGTGCGACTACCTGCTCGGCCTGCTGTCGGTCTTCCATTTCGGCAAACAGGCGCAGCAGCGGCTCGGTACCGGAGAAGCGGGCCAGGGCCCAGCCGCCGTTTTCGAAATAGACCTTGGCGCCGTCGGCATAGCTGACCTTCTCGATGGCATAGCCGAAATCCGGCAGCGCTTTGTCGACATAGATCTTGTCGTACAGGCGCTGGCGCTCTTCCGGTCGGAAATGACAGTCACCTTCTGCGGTGTAGGCGTAGCCGTATTTGTCGTAAATTTCATCGAGCATTTCTGACAGCTTTTTGCCGGTGACGCTGATCATTTCTACCAGCAGACTCGAGGCGAAGACGCCGTCTTTGCCTTTGATATGGCCGCGAATCGTCAGGCCGCCGGAGCTCTCGCCGCCAATCAGGGCGTCATCGGCATCCATCTGAGCGCTAACATGCTTAAAGCCGACCGGCACTTCAAAACACTGTTCGTTGTAGGCTGCGGCGACTTTATCCAGCAGGTGGGTGGTGGCAATGTTGCGCACCACAGAGCCTTTCCAGCCTTTGTATTCCAGGAGGTAGTAATAGAGCAGCAGCATGACTTCATTGGGGTGAATGAAGTTGCCTTTTTCATCAATGATGCCGAGGCGATCGGCATCGCCGTCTGTCCCGATGCCGATGTCATAGCCTTCGTGGGCCACTAAGTGTTTGAGTCGGTACAGGGTCGCGGCACTGGGCGAGGGCATCAGGCCGCCGAAGGACGGGTTCTGGCCGTCGTTGATCACATCAACATCGCAGCGGGCCGTGATCAGTACTGTCTGCAGGGCGTTTTTGGCGACCCCGAACATGGGATCGATCAGCACGCGCAGCCGGGCTTTTTTGATCGCCTCGATGTCGATGAAGTCGATAATGCTATCGACAAATTCATTCATCGGGTTGATTAGCTCAATCTGTCCGGAGGCTTTGGCCTGCGCAAAATCCAGGTGCCGGATATCTGCATCCGTGAGCCCGGCAATTTGTGTTTCGATTTTCTCGGTGATTACTTCGTCAGCGTCCCGGCCGCCTTCGATAAAGACCTTAATGCCGTTGTAGTCGGCCGGGTTGTGCGATGCGGTAATACAGGCCGAATAGCGGGCGCCGATCGCCCGGGACTGGAACATCACCACCGGGGTCGGGACATACTTGTCGATAAAGCTGACAACAATGCCGTTCCCGGCCAACACTTCAGAAAACCAGACCGCGGCCTTGTCGGACAGGAAGCGTCGGTCATAGCCGATCACAAAGCCCCGGTCGGTGGCTTCTTCAGCGATGATGATATTGGCAACCGCCTGGGCGACTCGCCGGACATTGGCCTGGGTAAACTCTTCGCCGATCAGGGCTCGCCAGCCGCCGGTTCCAAATTTGATCATGTGGCACTCCTTTTTCTTATCAAGCCTTGGCTTGAAAGATGGTTTTCAACATGGTTTTCAAAAAGCGGGGGTGGGCAGTCACCCCCGATCCGGGTTAGCCCATGATCACCGTGACGGTGTTGACGGAGCCGGCCGGTTGTTCCGGAATTGCGCCGTCAATCGCTTCACCGTTCAGAGTGACCGAGACAACCCCTTTGCTGACGTGATCCGGATTTTCGACCTTGATGTTGAAGGTCGCGCCACGCCACTGGCGGCTGACTTCGAAGCCCGGCCAAGCTGTCGGAATACATGGGTCAACCGTCAGGCCATTGAAGCCGGTTTGCACGCCCAGAATGAAGTTCGTCACGGCAAAGTATGCCCAGCCAGACGTCCCCGTGAGCCATGGGTGGTTTGCACGGCCATGGTTTTCGTGGTCGCGGCCCATGATGAACTGCACGTAAGAGTAAGGTTCAGCAACTCGCTTCTCGATCATGTCATTCTGGTTGTATGGGTTCAGCGCGTCATAGAACTTCATGGCACGGTCACCACGCCCCAGTTTGGCTTCCGCCACCCAGGCCCATGGGTTTGGATGCGAGAAGATGGCGCCGTTTTCTTTCACGCCTTGGTATACGCGGGTCACGAAGCCGATGTCGTCGTTCGGTGTCGCGAAAGATGGCGAGTTCAGGTGCAGACCATACTCAGAGAACAGGTTTTCATCCACGGCATCCATGGCCTTCTCACCGCGCTCTTGAGACGCCAGACCAGAGAGCACTGCCAGGGTGTTTGATTCAAGGTGCACACGGCCTTCGGTTTGCTGTGCTGTCCCGATTTTGTCACCGTCTTTTGTCAGCCCCCGGATGTACCAGCCACCTTCGTCATCCCACAGGTGTTGTTCACATGCTTCACGCACGTTCGCTGCCATTTCGGTATATTTCTCGATATCTGCAGCTTTGCCTTTGTGCTTCGCCAGGGCAACGAACTCTTGCAGGGCCCAGAAGTGCAGGAAGGAAACCATCGCAGATTCGCCGCCACCCAGGTTCAGACAGTCATTCCAGTCAGCGCGCAGACCCTTACAAATACCGGTTTGACCCACGTATTCTGCGGAGAAGTTCAGCGCTGCTTTCATGTGCTCGTAAACGGTTGCATCACCGCCATCGGCATAAGGGATCACTTCATCAAGGAAGCCTTCTTCGCCGGTTTCCTGAATGTAGTTAATGATGGTCGGTACAAGCCAGAGGTGGTCATCAGAACAGGTGTCCTTGATGCCGTGGATCTTGTCTTCGTCACTTGGGGTTGGGACCACGGTGGGTGACTTCGATGGTTTCACGTCGGCTTTTTCTGGATCGAACCAGTCCGGATCGAACAGGTGCAGACCGTAACCGGCTCTCACCTGCCCCCGCAGAAGATCAACCAGACGCTTCCGGGTCGAGCGCGGGTTCGAGTGAGGGACTGAGATCGCGTCCTGAGCGGTATCGCGGTAGCCCAAACCGGTACGGCCACCGACTTCGATGAAAGAGGCAAAGCGGGACCATACCACACAGGTCTCAGCCTGGTACAGGGTCCATGCGTTGATCATGGTGTCCAGACCTTCGTTGGGTGACTTCACTTGGAACTTGTTGCAACGGCTGTCCCAGTGGGTTTTGATCGCCTCGAGCGCCGCATCAACTTCGGCAAAATCCTGGTACTTGGCGCGCACCCGGGCGGCTTCGTGCTTGCCGATCCCTAGAATGAAGTTAAAGCGGATCTCTTCACCCGGCTGGAGGGTAAATTGTTTATGCAGCGAGCCACACTGGTTGTAACAGGTCTGGACCTTGTTGCTGCAGCGGCCCTGCTCGACGGCAAGCGGGTTGGACTCGTCCCGGTAAGGGCCGATGAAGGCGTCGCGCTGGCCATCAAAGCTGTCCGGATCGAAGCTGGAAGCCAGGTAGTAAAAGCCGGTAAAGTCATCGGTGTTGTAGTACAGATCGCACAGGATCACCCCATCTTCGTAGGAAGTCCCGGATGAGTACAGGCTCATCTGGTGGTTCTGGTTGTCCGACTGAATATGGCTGAACGAGAACTCGACAAACGAGAACGCCGACAGGGTGCGCGGGGCATCACTGTTGTTTTTGATCACCACATCCCAGATTTCAGTGTCTTCCCCTTTTGGGACAAACAAAGTCTTGCGGGCTGAGATGCCGTTATAGTCACACTTGAAGGTGGAGTAAGACAGGCCGTGACGCACTTCATAGGTCGCCTCTTCCAGGCTTTTGGCCACCGGTTGCCAGGAAATGGACCAGTAATCCCCGCTGACGTCATCGCGCAGGTACACGTAATGGCCCGGACGATCGAAGCTGGCGTTGGCACGGAATTTGGTGATCCGGTTATATTCCGGCGATTGATAAAACGAGTAACCGCCCGCATTGTGCGAAATCACGGTGCAGAACTTCTCGGTTCCCAGATAGTTGGTCCAGGGCGCCGGGACGTCTGGGCGGGTGATGACATACTCGCGGTTGTCATTGTCAAAATAGCCGTATTTCATGGTGCATCAGTCCTTTTTATGATTTTTCTTAGCTGCAAGTGGTCACTCACAGCGACGGTAATTAATGCCGACCTGGTCGAGATAGCGAAGCTGTCCGTTGAGTCGGGCTTTGAAGTCTTGCCAGTGGCGCAGTTCCGGCCGGGTCCAGCACAGTTCGGCAACGGCCAGCAGGCGCGGGTAAATCATGTATTCGAACCGGCTTTGGGTCGTGATGTGCTCGGACCATAAGCCGGCCTGGATCCCGAGAATATGCTGGTGGACCGGATCGTCGGCCTCGAGCGAGGCCAGTGGGCGGTAGCTGTAGACGGTGTCCAGTGGCAGGCTGCCGGCCCAGTTGGCGCCGGGCTCATCGGCCGAAAACCCCTGGGCCATGTCAAGATAGGTGTACTGGCCCGGCTGCATGATGATGTCGAAGCCATCCCGGGCACAGGTTAGCCCGGCTTCTTCGCTTTGCCAGGAGAGCACGACGGTCTGCTTGCTGATTTTGTTGCCTTCGGTGGCCTCTTCCCAGCCCATCATGCGTTTGCCGCGGCTACGCAACACTTCTTCGGCGAACTGCAGGATGTGCCCCTGAAGTTCCAGTCGATCCCGGTAGCCGTATTGCGCCATCAGGGCCTGGCTGGCCGGACTGTCGCTCCAGGCGCCTTCCGGCACTTCATCGCCACCGATATGAACGTAAGGGCCAGGGAAGAGCTCGCATACTTCCTGGAGTACGGTCTTGAGGAAGGTATACGTGCCCGGCAGTGCCGGCGACAGGACGTTGTCCGGGTAGCACTGCATGCTGCGGTACTGGGAGCGATCTTCAGGATCGACCAGCAACGCCGGCAGCGAGCGGATCGCGGCCCGGCAGTGGCCGGGAATATCGATTTCCGGGATCAGAGTGATCCCCCGATCGCCGGCATAGGCAATCAGCTCCCGGACCTGGACCTTGGTGTAATAGCCGCCGTAGCGCCGGTCGATGTTGAGGAACTGGGGCTTGAGTACCTCATTGGGTCCGCGCCAGGCACCGATGTCCGTCAGGGCCGGATAGGCCTCGATTTCCAGCCGCCAGCCCTCATCGTCGGTCAGGTGCCAGTGCAGATAATTGAACTTGTAGCGCGCCATCTGATTGATCAGGTGCTTGAGACGACGCACCGGGTGAAAATGCCGGGCGCAGTCGACCATCATGCCCCGGTAGGAGTAGTTCGGCTGATCGGAAATACTGACCGCAGGCAGCAGGTATGAGGCCTGCACGTGGTGCGCCGGTGTCGTTGGGATCAGTTGCAGCAAGCTGGCCGTGGCATGGGTGAACCCGGCAGTGGAGCCCGCCCGCAGCCAGATCGTGTTCGGCGTGACTTCCAGCAGGTAGGCTCCTTCGGCCAGGGTGTCATCGTGGTGATAGCGGATTTGCCCTTGCGGTGCGACCTGGATGTCTTCGTGCAGCAGAGTTTCTAATTCACTTTGCAGCCAGCGTGCGCAACCTGCTGCTAAATCGGTTGGTACCGATACGGCAACCTCGGCATTGAGTCTGAATTCCCCGTTCAGGCGGATCAGCGAATCCGGCAGGGGGATCAGGGAAATGTCCTTGGCCGGCGGCAGCGGGATCGACAGTTGTTCGACCGGCGGCTCCAGCAGGCTCAGCGAGGTGATTTCGACCGGCAGAGGCTGCACCGGGTGATCATCCGGCGCCGTATTGATAAAGGCATCCTGGATCCCCTGGTCGTGGAGCAGGAACGGCGTGGTCTCCAGCGTAAATTCGGTATAGAAATGGCCATTGGCTGCCAGCGTCTCTGGCTGGGACGGACGCAGGACGCAGTAGCTGCCGAGCTGTTCCAGTTGCCCGGAAGACAGGGTTTCAACCGGGATCCAGCGGGCAAAGGTAAAGTGCAGGGACCAGTTTTTCAGCGCCTGATCACTGAGGTTGTGTAACGTCAGGCCAAAGCGAGACTGTTGCTCGCATTGGCTGATCACGGTCAGATCAAGACGATAACTCATGGTTTGTCCTTCATAACGGGTACAGGTTGTGGGCCCCTTTGGCCATGGCCAGCGCACCATCCATCGCATCGCCCTGAGGCTCGGCCAGGCGGTCGGCAAACGGTGGCGCCAGCCAGGGCACAATCCGCTCTCCGATACTGCCCATCAGGCACACCTGATCGGCACCGCGGGCAAACAGTGCCGTCAGCAGCATTTCCACATCGGCGGCGGTCTGGCGCAGCATCTCAATGCCTAAGGTGTCGCCTTCGGCGGCATGGGCGAAAATGGCCGGTGAGAACTGGCCGTAATCACACGGACGGGCGGTTTTCGACCAGCTGACGATGGCATCCACATCGTGATTGAAGTGGGTCAACACCTGCTGGGCCAGCGGGGTTTGCGGTACCATGTCGTCGACGCTGAGCAGGACCTGCTGGATCAGCCGCAGCCCCATCACAGCACCGCCGCCATGATCGGAAATCGGGAACTCCCGGCCACCGACCACCTGTTGCGCACCGTCTTTGAGCAAGATGCCGCAGGAGCCGGTGCCTGCGATCAAAATGGCGCCTTCTTCTCCCTTCCAGGCTCCCAGACAGGCACCGTAGGCGTCGGTATTTAAGGTGATGGCACCATACGGATGCGGCTGGGCCATAAAGTCATACCAGGCTTCTTTTTGTTCGGCACCCGCCAGCGCCAGGCCGACGGACATGGCGGCAAAATCGGCATTAGTGAGGCTGGCCTGGGCGGCGGCGGTGGCAATGGCATCCTGAATCGAGCCCATGGCCACGGCACTGCCGAGCATGATGTTGGCACTGCCTGTTTTGGCTTCGCCGAGCAGGTGGCCGTCCGGATCACAGATGCGGGCGCGGCAAGAGGTCCCGCCGCCGTCAACCCCGACGTAATAACGGATGGTGTCAGTCATGGTGTCGCTCCTTAAATTGCGTCGTGATGGCCAGTAAGTACCAGCCGCCGTGGGGGATCCACTGTTCCCCCCAGCGCCAGTTCTGATCCATGTTTTGATCATGCGGCGCGGGTTTAAAGGCAATATCCCGCTCATTATCGAATCCTGCGGTGATGCCGTTACAGACCCCGCCTTTGGCATTGGTGAAGCCCAGTTCCGGCAGGTAGTCCGGGTTGTTGCGGCCGTGGCCGTCCAGCATCGACATATCGAACGGGTTCAGGCCCAGGATCCAGTCGGTCAGCCGGTGCCCGTAGACTTTCAGTGCCGCTTTCAGGGCAGGGGCGATAGGATGGCGCTGGGCCAGATAAGCCATGGCGCTCAGCGAGGCCAGACGGGCGTTTTCGCCCTGCCACCAGTAACCGGTTTCGTTATGGTGGGGAATGAAGAACTGGCTGCGCTTCTCGCCATCCACCGGGCGGACATACTGGCGCGGGTAGCCAAACGGATTGGTGACTTCGCCGGTAATGCGTAGTTCAAATTCAAGGGCCTGAGTCAATACCTGGCTGAGCCGCTGGTGGTGCTCCGGTGCCGGCTCGATATCGAGGTACTGCATCAGGCTGATGGCCGGCAGGCCGGCTTCGGCGGCATGGAAATAAGGGCGGCTGCCGTCCGGTGTGGCCGACCAGAAATGCTGTTGCTGCGTGTCCGATTGCTGGCGGGCGGCCAGTTTATCGGCCCACTGCCGGGCTTGCTCCAGGTAGCGCTGGTCCTGGGTGGCCCGGTGCAGCTCTACCGCGGCCAGCAGGGCGCAGTATTCATCAATAATGTTTTCCACGCCGTCATTGAGATAATTGCGGTTCATCTCGACCAGGTGCCAGTAGCCGTGTTCTGCGGCTGCCAGGCAGGTGCGGCTCAGTTTGCGTTCGGTCAGGCCCAGACGTTCGGCCGTCGGGGTCAGTAACAGGCGTGCGGCCGCTGCCAGGGCTGCGATACTGATGCCGCCGCCCTGACGGAATCCGGCCTGATAGTCGTCCGATTTGATCCCTTTCTGGGTGGCATAGGCACAGATATCTCGCTTGGCGGTGGATTTGCTCCACTGATCGAAGACCGTCATGTAAAAGTAGCCGTCCGGGTGTTGCATCCGAAGCAGGAACTCAGCGCCAAAGATGGCTTCTTCGGCCAGCCGAATCAGGCTGATATCGGCAATCCCGCTTTCGCCGTCCAGTAACTCAAAGGATTTCAGCAGGTTCCAGACCACCATCGGGGTCTGCTGCGGGTTGAAATAGTTGCTGTAAGAGAGATGGCTGAGGTATTTGCTGACATCGCCGGAGGCGTCATACCAGCCGCCATGGACATCCACAGTTTGCCCGCTGCCAAGCAGCGGGGCATTGCGATCGGCGCGGTCAAAGATCCCGCCGCAGCGCTGGGACTTAAAATAGTGCAGGACGTCGCTGAAGGTCCGGGTCAGCAGCAAGCCTTCGGCAATAGTGAACGGCGACGAAACGATGTCGCCAATCCGCACCTGATAGTCGCCGCACGCCGTCCATGAACTGAAATCGACCGAGTAGGCGTGGCCGGTGTGCCACTGGTCGATTTGACCGTCTACCCGGACCGGCATCTCCATCACGGACTGGCCGTCGGTGCAGCGTAGCAGTTCCGCGTGCGGTAGTGCCAGCTCCGGTGCTGCCAGGACAATCGCTTGTTTGGCACCCAAGCGATCATAGCCGAGGTGGTTCGTTAGCAGCTGCATGGTCCCTTCCTTAGTGTTCGTACAGGTAACAACGGACGAAATGGTTGTCAGATAGCTGGGTGACGCCCGGCAGCTGCTCGCGGCATTTATCTGTGGCATGGGTGCAGCGCCCGGCAAACGGGCAGCCGGTGCTGTCCGGGGTCCAGAGCGGGATCTCTCCTTTGTTGCCCTTGAGCTTTTCGTGGATTGACTTGCTAGGATCCGGGACGGCAGAGATTAACAACTGGGTATAAGGGTGTTGGGGATCATGAATAATTTCCTCGGTATCGCCCCACTCCACCATGTGGCCGACGT
The DNA here is from genome assembly GCF_024380015.1 of Photobacterium atrarenae. Taxonomy (NCBI): domain Bacteria; kingdom Pseudomonadati; phylum Pseudomonadota; class Gammaproteobacteria; order Vibrionales; family Vibrionaceae; genus Photobacterium; species Photobacterium atrarenae. The sequence continues at coordinate 2,917,955 of NZ_CP101508.1, read as the reverse complement.
ACATCACGGCCAGATCCTCAGCGATATAACGCGCGGTGGCGATGTCGTGGGTGATATAGAGCAGCGCCATATCGCGCTCGAACTTCATCTCTTCCATCAGGTTGAGCACCCCGGCGCGGATCGAGACATCCAGCATGGAAGTCGGCTCATCGGCCAGCACCACTTCGGCGCCGACCGCGATGTTGCGTGCCAGGTTAACCCGCTGACGCTGACCACCCGAGAGCTGGTGGGGGTATTTGGCCGCGGTTTCTTTCGGCGGGATCAGGCCGACCTGATCCAGCAGGCTGTGAACCCGCTCTGTCAGCTCTTTCTTGTTGCCCTTGCTGACCTTGTTGTGGATCAGCAACGGGCGGGCAATATGGTGAAAAATGGTGTGGGTCGGGTTCAGCGAGCCGAACGGATCCTGCCAGACCATCTGGACGCCCTGGCGATACTGCATCAGATCGCGGCGCTTGGTGATGTTGCCGATATCCCGGCCGTAGTATTCAATATGGCCGTCAGTTGGGGCGTACATCTTGGCAATCATTTTGGCGGTGGTGGACTTGCCTGAACCGGATTCTCCCACTACGGCCAGGCCACGGCTTTTGTACATTTTAAATGATACGTCGTTGATGGCGCGCATCATGGGCTTTTTCAAAGAGTTGCTGTTGACCTGAAAGTCTTTGATCAGGTTTTTGCCTTCGACAATCGGCTGTCCAACGGGTGCACTCATCTTGATCTCCTCGATTCTTGTTCTGGTTTAACTGCGTTTGGTGAACAGATGGCAGTTGGAAAAACGGTTCGGCTCAAGCTGGGTCAGTTGGGTCGGCTGGCTGAAGCAGGCCTCGTGGGCCTTGCTGCAACGGGCCTGGAACCGGCAGCCCTTCGGCACTTCCAGCAGGTTGAGCGGGTTGCCCGGGATCCCGGTCAGCCGGGTTTTCGGCCCGGTCAGCGGCGGGAACGAGCTCCCCAGTCCTTCGGTGTAGGGGTGGAACGGGGTTTCGAGGATCTGTTTTGACGGTGCCACTTCCACCAGCTCGCCGGAGTACATGATCCCGATGCGATCGGAAAACTCGACCATCAGCGAGATATCATGGGTAATGAACAGAATGGAGAAGCCGAATTCCTCCTTCAGGGCGTATATTTTTTGCAGGATCTCGCGCTGAACGACCACATCCAGCGCGGTGGTTGGCTCATCCATGATGATCATTTTCGGGTTCAGGGCCAGGGCGATGGCGATCACTAGGCGCTGGCGCATGCCGCCGGAGAACTGGTGCGGGTAATCCTGCAGCCGGCTCGGGTGAATATCGACAATCTCCAGCAACCCTTCGGCACGGCGAATCGCTTGCTGTCGGGTGAAGTTGGTGTGGCGCATAATCACGTCACAGAACTGCTCTTCCATGGTCAGGACCGGATTAAGAGCATTCATCGCACTTTGGAACACCATGGAGATCTCGCTCCAGCGAAAGGCATTGATCTGATCCTCGCTGAACTGGAGGATGTCGCCATGGCCGTCGAACAGCACTTCCCCGCCGGTAATAAATGCCGGCGGCTTATGCAGGCGCATCAGAGAGAAGGCGACGGTGGATTTGCCGCAGCCGGATTCGCCGGCGAGACCGAAGACCTCGCCCTTGCCGATGTCGAAGCTGACATTGTTGACGGCCCGGACGTCGCCGGCATCCGTGATGTAGTCGACGCACAGGTTGCGGATGGAGATTTGTGGGTTGGTCATTATTTTTCTCCCCCTTCAAGGGCCGGCTGTGTCGCCACAGTTGCCGGTGTTTTGTTCTTGTTCTGTTGCGCCAGGTTCTTCCAGCGGCGCATGCCTTTGTGTGAGCGCAGCTGCGGGTTGGCAATTTCATCAACGGCAAAGTTCAGCAGCGCCAGGCCGATAGCAATCAGGGTCAGGGCAATACATGGGGTCAGCAGTTCCCACCAGGCGCCGACCAGCATGGACGAGGAGGCCTGGACGTTGTAGAGCATGATGCCCCAGCTGATCGAGTTCGGATCCCCCAGCCCGAGGAAGGACAGGGTCGCTTCGGTCATGATGGCCAGCATCACCGATCCGATAAAGCTGGCGCCGACAATTGAGATCAGGTTGGGCAGGATTTCCACCATGATGATCCGCCAGGAGGACTCGCCCAGCACTTCCGCGGCTTTGACGAACTCTTTCTCCCGTAGCGACAGGGTTTGTGCCCGGACGACCCGTGCGCCCCAAGCCCAGGAGGTCATCCCGATGACGATGGCGATGGTGAGTGGGCCGGCCTGGCCGATAAAGGCAGCAATCACAAACAGCAGCGGCATCTGGGGGATCACCAGCATGATGTTCATGGCTGCCGACAGGACATCGTCGACCCGGCCGCCGAAGTACCCGGCAGACACACCCACCACGGTGGCGAGGAAGCAGACCATAAACCCGGCCCCGAAGCCGACGGCCAGTGACGTGCGCGCCCCGTACAGGACCTGGGCCCAGATATCCCGGCCCATGCGGGTGGTGCCGAGGGCGTGGTCGGCTTGTTTCGACATCCGCAGGGTACGGCGGTTGTCGGCCAGGTTTTCCGCCACCCAGCCGTCAGGGTTGTGTTGCGCGGCTTTCACCACAAATGCCGGATATTCATGCGGGTTGCCGGTGCGTTTGTCCGGTGCGTGTTTGGCCAGCAGCGGGGCAAATACAGCGGCCAGGACGAACAGCACGATAATGGTGAGCCCGGCCATTGCCTTCGGGTTACTCCGGAGTAGTTTCATCAGGCCTTTCATGGTTATTTCCCTCCTTTGCGCAGACGAGGATCCAGGGCGACAATCAGCAGGTCCGCCAGGAAGTTGAAGAACAGCATAAAGAGGGTCATGATCAGCAGCTGGCCCTGTAGTACCTGGTAATCACGGGCATTGATGGCGTTGAGCAGCACGGTGCCCAGACCCGGATAGTTGAAAATCATCTCGATGATCAGCTGGCCGCCAATCGCCATCCCGATGGCCATCGACAGGGCCGTCACACTCGGCAGCATGGCGTTTCGCGCCGCGTACTTGAACACCACCCGGTTCTCGTTCAGGCCCTTGCCCTTGGCCATGGTGATGTAGTCTTCGTTGAGCAGGTTGATCATGTTGTTCCGCATGTTGATCAGGAAACCGCCGATCTGAATGATGGTGGCACAGAACAGCGGCAGGACTGCATGGTAGGCCACGTCTTTATAGAAGGCCCAGCTGGTCCAGTCGGGGGTAGTACCAGCGGTATAGGCATAGGTGGACGGAAACCACTTGGTACCAATCGCGAAGGTGTAGAGCACCAGCATCGCGACCACCACGGGGGGGACGGCTTGCACCACCATCATGCCCGGAGAGATAAAGGCATCGTATTTGCTGCCGCGTTTCCAGGCCGCGAAGATCCCCAGGGTCGAGCCGATGCAAAAAGCCAGGATGACTGCGGTGCCGGCCAGGAACAGGGACCAGCCGACGGCGCCGCCCAGCATGTCATTGACGGTTTGCGGGTAGGTCTGGATTGAAATTCCCAGATCCCAGGACAGGATGCTTTTGAGGTATACCAGATATTGGTAGTACAGTGGCCCATCGACGAAGCCCAGCAGCTCCTTCATCGCGGCAATCCGCTCCGGGGTCACCTGCACCGAGGCATTGGCGAACATCATGGTTACCGGGTCGCCCGGCATTGCCCGGGGAATAATAAAGTTGATCGTAATTGCCACCAGCAGGGCAATCAGATAAAAGCTCAGTCGTCTCAGAAAAAATCCCATAACTCACACCTTAATCATCCAGCGTTCCGACCAGATTTAAGACACACCTTCCCCTGACCGGAGGCCATGTTCGACAGGAGGGGGAGGTTGAAGAGGCGGTGCGCAAGGCGCGCACCGCAAATTAAGTAATAATTATGCTTTTGGTTTCAAGTCGAGGACTTGCAGCAGGCGCTCTTGCGTGTTGGTGATTGGCATCGGACGTCCTTTCGGATTCTTCTCGTTCCACCAACCAGTAAAGCGCGCGGTGTTGTACTGCGAGGTGTAGGCGCCGGACATGACCGGAATCGTCACCTGGTTCTCCGCAATAATTTTCTGAACCTGATGGGCAATCTTCAACTGCTCATCGCGATCTGCCGTTTTGTAGAAGCCGTTCAGTAGCTTGTCTAGTTTCGCATTGGTCCAGTAGTGAAGGGCGAAGCGCGGCATGCCTTCATTGGCCTGGAAGCGTGAGTGGTAACCGCTGTCCCAGTAGGTATACGGATCGGCACCGTGGAAGTAGTTGGTGTAGGCGACATCATAGGTTGCATCCAGCATCGCCTGGTTATAGACAGAGAAGTCCGGCGTACTGGCTTTGGCATTGATACCCACTTCCTGCAGCATCTCTACACCCAGCTGAACCGTGTTGTTGAAGTCGGTCCAGCCGTTTGGTGATTGAATGGTCAGGTTGATTTGCTTACCGGTCGGCGTTTCGACAAAGCCGTCGCCATCGGTATCTTTAAAGCCGGCTTTTTTCAGCAAGGCTTTGGCGTTTTCGACGTTGTAAGTCATGAACGGCTTGTACTTGTTGTACACACTATCGTCGGACCATGCGGCGAAGGCTTTGCCCAGGCCTGAAGCGTAGTCGTTCAAGACACCGCCGCCGTAGAAGGCGATATCAATGATGGTTTCACGGTCGATTGCCATCGAGAAGGCACGGCGGAAGTCGATATTGTTGATCGCTTCACGGTTGCCGTCTTTTGGCGATTTGTAGTTCAGCATGAAGGCTTGGGTTCCGCCGGCAGGGTACCAGTATTTGTTATCCGGGCTGGCCGCTGCATAGGTGCTGTCGACATCTGGGATGAATGAGTAGGTCCAGTCAAACTTACCGCTCAGGACCTGGCCGAGGAACTGATCGTTACCGGCGATTTGCGGCAGGCGCAGACAGTCAACTTCCAGGTTGTCATTGTCCCAGTAGTTCGGGTTGCGGCACTGGGTGTAGAGTTGTGGCGTGAAGGTTTCGATTTCGGTGAATGGACCGGTCCCGACCGGGTTTTCATTGGTAAAGCGGGTTGGATCGTCAACTTTGCTCCAGATGTGCTTGGCAACGACGGAGACTTCGTTGATCAGGTAAGGGACGTTTGAGTTGGCTTCGGTGAGTTCAAACACCACTTTGTTGCCGGCTGCTTTGATCGACTTCAGGCGGACATTGATCCCGGTGCGGTCCAGCTCCGGGTGCTTCTTCAGCAGGTTAAAGGTGTATGCCACATCTTCAGCTGAGAAAGGTTTGCCGTCAGACCATTTGACGCCGTCGCGGATTTCAAAGGTGACTTGCTTGAGATCGTCAGACATATAGTAGTCTTTGGCCAGACGCATCACCGGCTTGTTGCCCTGGAGCTCGTTGAACACCACCAGTGGCTCATAGATAAAGTCCTGCGCGGTATCGAGTTGGGTTTCCAGGAAAGGGTTAAAGTTACGGACAAAGGTTGGGAAGAACTTCGGAACCATGGTCAGCTCAGTTCGCTCTGATGCAGAAGCGATGGGGGCGGTCAGCATGGTCGACGCTGCAGCAATGACTGCAAGCGAGAGTTTTTTCTTGTTGATATTGGCAAGCATAGCTGTTCCTTACTTGATTGCGCTTAAGTTTCACTTATGGAAAAAATCCCCGAAGGGTGCTTTGAGCCTACTTCGTCCTGGCAGGGTACAGCGCCGTGACGAATGGCCTTGTAGGCTCTTAGTGCCTTAAGGAAACCCCTGATTGACATTTCCGTCAATCTGCCATCTCGTTAAAACCGTTAAAAGATGCCGGTGGCCTGTTAAATCCGTCAAAACCTCTCTGTTATTTTGCTCAGTAGCCAGGATGTGTTGTGCGTTCCTTCGCATTTTATTTGATACCTCTGATAGATGTTTGTAAGTAGTCGCTATCGATTAAGGTGTGTTTTTTACTGGTTTTTTGTTGATTGGTTTCAGGCGTGTGATGTAACGCATTGTGGTTTCGTATAGTTATTTCCCGCTGGAAATTTTATTGAGGGATTTGTTGTGATTGGCTTCTCAGAAACGAAAACCAGCCAGTGCTGCAGGTGTTCAGGTGGCATAACAGGCTGTGGTTGTCCCTTTTTTGAGCAAAAAAACACTGCATTTATGTCGGGAGTTCTGACAGGTTCAGGGGGGCGGAGAGCTTAATTATCAAGCTTAAAAAATGCCGGTTTCAGGGCAGAGGCAGCCTTGCTCAGCGGTACAGCGAGGGCTGACTGCACCGCTGAGCTTACTGGCTCAGGAGCAACTGGAGCTGCTCTTTCATTTGTTCTAACTGATGGCGCTCTGCTGAGGGGGTCTGGCAACGTGCCAGCACAAAGTCGATGGTATTGAGCACGGTGCGCCAGCGTGGTGATTTGGGCAGGGTTTCCTGGTGCAGGTACTTATCCAGCGTCCGGGTTTGCAGGGTACTGCGGTCGAGATAGACCCGCCACAGGCCGCTCTCTTCAGCCAGTTCGAACTTGGTTTTCTGCGTTGTTTCTTCCCAGTACTGCAGAGTGGCTTTCATGGTCTCGACCAGCAGGGCGCGGATGGTGTCGGCTTTCTCCTGCTCCTGGCCGTCCAGTTTGTCGGCCAGATGGGTAAATTCGTCTCCCAGCTCACGCAGTTGTTGCAGGTTGCTGCGATCACCATCGGCGGCAAAACCGCAGATCACTTCAATGGCATTTTCCAGCATTTCGATGCGCTGCTGTGTCGTCGGGCCATGGTGATCGATGATCAGCATCCGTTGTAGACCGGCGCTTTCCGGCAGGTGGATCACATCGGTTTCAAACGCCGTCATCGTCTCGCCACAACGGAACAACAGGCTGCCGTGATAATGATGGCTGGTACTGATTTCTTCTGGCAAGTGGGTGGCGAGGAAATCGTCAATGCTATGGCGCTCTAATTGCTCCGGTGCCCGGTGCAGCAGCTTTCCGGCGGCACTGTTGGCGTAGCGGATCCGGCCGTCCTGGCGGACACATAAAATGGCTTCCTGGGTGGACTCGAGCAGGCCCAGTAGCCGGCTTTGGGCCTCCAGCAGGCCGGCTTCGACGGCTTCACGACGCTCAATTTCCTGTTCCAGGGCCTGATTTTTTTGACGCTGGATCTCGGTTTTGCCTGCTTGCAGGTGGGCATGGATCCGGGCCGTCAGCTCTTCTTTGTTAAAGGGTTTGGTCAGATAGTCATTGGCCCCGGATTCAAACCCCTTGATCCGATCCTGAACCTGCCCCAAGGCCGACAGCATGATGATTGGCAGCTCGATCAGCGAATAACGTTGACGCAGCTGCTGGCACACTTCATAGCCGGACATTTCCGGCATCATGATATCGAGCAGGATCAGTGCTGGTTGCTCGGCCTCGACCAGGGTCATGGCCTCGCGTCCGTTGTCGGCGGTCAGCACCCGGTAGCCCTCAAGCCGCAGGAAGTTATTGAGGATCTGTAGGTTGACCGGTTCGTCATCAACCACCAGCAGTAATTCGCCATCCGGGTTTTCCGGCAGGGCTTCAGTGTCGCAACTGGCAGCTTCAATCGCCGGCAACTGAAAATGCTTGCCGGCACTGGCCTGCCGACTTTCCGCGATGTCAGCGGTTGATGCGAGGTTGAGGGTGAAGCTGAACGTGGCTCCGACCATCGGCTGGCTGCTGACATAAAGCCGACCGCCCATCAGCTCGATGAGCTGGCGGCTGATCGACAGCCCCAGGCCCGCACCTTGGCGGTAATGGCCGGATTGGGTATTGGCCTGGATCAGCGGCTCAAAAATATGCTCAAGCTGCTCAGGCGGGATCCCCTGGCCGGTATCAACCACCTGGATCCGGAGCTGATGATCCAGCACGGTGGCCGAGAGGATGATCTTGCCTTCGGAAGTGTACTTGATGGCGTTCCCGACGAGGTTGTAAAGCACCTGCTCAAGCCGCTGCTCATCCCCCAGAACCAGAGGCAGGTCATCGGGAATTTGGTTGATGATCCGGATTGGCTTGCTGCCGAGCAAGTGGTTGGAGAGTTCCAGGACCAGGCGAACCGCCGAAGCCAGATCTACCGCCTGCTTGTCGATGTCCAAATCGCCATAACGCATCTTATGATAGTCGAGCAGATCATCGACCAGGTTAGTCAGGCGCTGACCGCTGTTGATGATCATTTCCAGCTGGCGGCGCTGGGCCGGCTGGATCGGTCCGCTGGCACCGGCCAGCAGGGATTCGGCAATCCCGACCATGCCGTGGAGTGGGGTGCGCAATTCGTGGGAGGTGGTGGCGAGGAATTCATCTTTGAGCTTATCGGCAACCTGGAGCTCATCGTTTTGCTGGCGGATCACCTGCAGGCTGTGCTCCAGCTCGGTATTTTGCTCCCGGATCAGAGTGATTTTTTCGCGAATGGAACGCTGCATGCGGGCAAAGCTGACCGCCAGGCGGCCAATCTCATCGCTACGGTCGGTGCTGGCAATGGCCTGGTCCATATCGCCGGCAGAGACCTGCTCGGCAGCCCAGGTCAGGCGCAGCAGCGGAGCGGTGATGGAGTTCGACAGCCAGTGCGAGGCGAGAATCACCAATATGATGGCGGTCAGCATAGCGCCGGCAAAGATTTTCTCCAGCTGGTGGACCCGGGCGAAAGCCTCTTCTTCCGGCAGCTCAATCACCAACGCCCAGGTGTTGCCCAGCACATCGACCGGGGCAAAGGCACTGAGGACCGGGATCTGGTTGAAGTTCAAAAAACTGCCGACGCCGCGCTCACCACTGAGGGCCAGCTCGATGCTCGGGCTGGACAGGTCGCCCGGTTGCGACTGGCTGTCCGGTAGCCGGGAGTCATGGTCGGTGCCAATCAGCAGGGTCTGAACATGGCTGGTGCGGCTGCCGGTGTCGGTGATCAACTCGGCGATTGATGGGCTGGCGAGCTGGAAAAACACATAGCTGTGGAGATAGCCCTGCTGGATAATAGGCGCTGCAAACCAGGCGGCGTGCTCATCGCTGCCGGCAACGGAGCTGAAGTCGGTAAAGACCACCGGGACCAGTTCCGGTTCCTGTTGGGCGCGGCGGGCTTGGTCACGGATGGTGGTGAAGGTCTGGTGCAAGGCCGGGAAGGCAGTGGCCGCTGAAGCCAGGTTGAGACTGAACTTATCCGGGCTGGTGGCGGAGTAGACGATATTGCCGTCGAGATCGACCAGGAGGATATCGGTGAAATCAGAGCGCTTGAGATATTCGGCATAGGCCCAGTTATAGCGCTTGTACATCAGACGGTAGCGTTCATGGCCGACATAGTTGCCGCTATAGCTGCTGTTGTCGGTTTTGGCGGTCAGGGTGTCGGTAAAGTAACGGCGGTTGCCAATGCCCTTGACCAGGGTCTCAATGTCCCCCAGTTGGTGGTAAGCCCCGACCAGGCCGTAAAACCGGCCGCCGCTGGCGTTGGCCAGCTCGGAGCGGGCAAAACTCTGGACCTCGGACTCACGGGCGGCAAAGTAGCTGCTCAGCTGTTTCTGCTTGTTCTCCAACAATGAGGCAAGGTGGTTGGTACTTTGCTCAACCAGATCATTGGTGTGAGAATTGAGAAAAAACAGGGCTGACAAGGTCAGCGGGGTAATACTGAGGACGAGAAACGCCAGCATAAGAGTATGCTTAAGGCGCTTGAAACGGGCTGTTTTCTGCATTCCTGTGCCTGAAGTTCATCTGGTGAATACGAAAGTGAAGCGCGGGACCAGATCAGCGCTTCCGTCAAAACTGACGTGATTTACGGCTGTTTTGACAATTTTGATGCGCTTTCAGCACGAAGTGACCCTACAAAACAGCCAGATCCCCCGTTATACCGAGTTTTTTTGAGTGTTCAAGGAAGTGGGGGTGGAAGCGTGTTCCGAAACACATATTTAACAAGATTAACGGTGGAATGAGCCATTATTGCCCGAATTTTGTCACAAGTGACGGCTTTTTCCGCGTGGCCAAGGTGCGGGCTGACTCATGGCTCAGCCCGGAAGGATCATTTTTTTGCGGCGTAAATATTGAATTTATTGGTGCCGGCCAGGGTGTCGCAATGGCCCAGGCTGGCTTCGATCAGCGGTGGATAGCGCAGGAAGCTGTTGGCAACAATGATCATCTGGCCATTCGGCGCCAGGTAATTCGGCGCTTCGGCAATGAAGGTCTCTGTGGCGGTATAGAAGGTTTTCAGGCCGGCATGGAATGGCGGGTTGCTGATCAGGTAGTCGTAAGGCCCGCTGAGCGCAGCATAGACATCGGTCGGGGTAAAAGTCGCCTCGAGTTGGTTGACCCGGAAGGTTTCGCGGGCCGATTCGATCGCCAGAGCACTGACGTCACACAGCTCCAGGTCGATGCCCGGATTGCGGGTTTTCATCACTGCACCGATGACTCCGGCACCGCAGCCAAAATCCAGTACCTTGCCTTGCAGCGGCGGCAGGGTATTGAGCAGCAGCTCGGAGCCCTTGTCGAACTCGCCGTGACTGAAGACACCCGGCAGCGAGCGAATCGTTAGCGCGGTGCCGGCGACATTGACGTCATAGCTACGAAACCAGTCCCGGAGATCAAATTGAGGCGGTGCCTGTTCACAGCGGCCCCAGTAAAAACTGCAGCGGCGGGCAGAGTCATACTTGGTCAGGCTGCCGAATGGCTGGAGCAGTTTTTCGGCGCTGCGCACGCCACTGCGGTTCTCACCCACGATGCATACCTCGGTGCCCGGACCGAACTTGGCCAGTGCCATGGTGAGCAGGTATTCGGCTTCGGCCTTGGCTTTCGGCCAGTACATCAGGATCATGTCACATTCCAGATCGGCGGTCAGCTCGGCCCCGAAACAGGTTTCGATCTGGCTGTGGCGCTGCATCTGGCGGGAGTAGCCGTAATGGGTGGTAAATACTGCCACAGTGCTGGCGACCTGGGTCAGTTCCAGCGCAAAGCTGTCGGCAAGCTCGCCGATCACCAGCACCTTGCGGTTTTCAAAAAACTCAAGTTGGCGGGCAACCACCTGGCTTGCAGCAGTATAGGACATCGTGGCCTCAATCTCGTCTTGCAGAATTCTGGGCGCGAATTGTTCCACAAATCACCAGAGATGGAAAGGCGAACAGCGCCGGAGGATGGCGCTGTTGCGGGAGGTTAGGCTCAGTTCTTGTCCTGGTTGGCCAGGAAGTCGTGAAATTCCACCTCGTAGAGCTTGAACAGCACCAGAGTAACGGCAAAGATGATCGGGCCGTAGATCAGGCCGATGAGGCCGAACAGGTGCAGGCCGCCGAGGATTGAGAAGAAGATCAGCAGGGTGTTCATGCCGGAGTTACCCTGCATCAGGAGCGGCCGGAGGAAGTTATCAATTGAGCCGACGACGATGATCCCCCAGCCGACCAGGAACAGGCTCCATTGCCATTGGCCAATCAGCAGCAGGTACAGCGCCGCCGGCAGCCAGATCAGGGCGGTGCCGACGACCGGAATAAAGGAAGCGAAGGCCATCATTGAGCCCCAGAACAGGCCCGGGAAACCGGCCAGCCACATGGCAAAGCCACCGGCGAACCCTTGCGCCAGGGCAGTCAGGAACGAGCCCAGCACTGCGGATTTGGCCACCTGCTCCACCTCGGTCAGGACAGCATCTTCCTGGCTGCGTGACAGCGGGATCACGTGGCGTAGCGCCGTGACCATTTTTTTATGATCCCGGAGCAGGAAAAACAGCACGAACAGCATCAGCATAAAACTGAGTAAGAAGTTGGTGGCATCCCCCAGCAGGCGGGCACTGATGTTGAGCAACTGGGCGCCGAACTTGGAGGCGGCGGTCGCGACTTTCTGGAGGGCCGCCTGGGCATCAAGCGGCTCGAACGGCGAATATTGTTCAATCAGGGCCAGCACTTTGACGGTGATCGGATGGGACAGGACTTCCTTGGTACCGCCGGAGGTGAGCCATTGGTAGCTTTCTTTCGAGAAGGTGGAGCCTTGCTGAATGATCGAAGTAAAGATGACCAGCACCGGGATCACGATCATCACCGTGAGCAGGGCACACGAAAGCATGGCGGCAGCATTGGGGTGAGTGGGGAGCTTGCGTTCCACCCGGGCATGCAACGGGTAGTAGAGCAGGGAAATGATAAACGCCATCACGATGGGGCCGAGATAGGGCTCAATCAGCCGGTAGCTGGCATAGGCGGCCAGGGCCAGGGCGGCAATGAGCATCCAGTGGCGTGACTCAGCTCTGAACGGGGTAGACACGATGGCAATCCTTCCTGTTATGAATACGGAACTGATTGTATGATTGCATTCGATCTCCGGCGAGGCAATCTTTTGTAAACTATATCTTTTTATAAGGGGCGGGTGATGGGGTGTTGTGATTGCGGCTGTAAAAGCAAAGCGAAGCGTCGGGTGCCGCTGGTGCTGTGGGTGGTGGTGATCCTGGCCGGACTGGCACTGTTTTACTGGCAGTAACCGGGACGAAGCTCCGGGGCTGGGGGATAATAGCACAACGCCGCCCGAAGGCGGCGTTGGGTTGAGCGGTGAGCTGCCGGATCAGGCCGCTGCTTCCTGAGCCAGCACAGAAAACGCGTAGTCAGCCGCTTCCAGGGTGGCGTCAATTTCTTTGTCGCCGTGTGCCAGTGAGGTAAAGCAGGCTTCATAGGCAGACGGTGCCAGGTAGACACCTTTTTCCAGCATCAGGTTGAAGAAGCGCTTGAAGCGTTCGATGTCGCACTTGGCAACGTCGCTGAAGGTGGTGACGCTTGGTTGATCGGTAAAGAAGAAGCCGAACATGGCACCGACCTGGTTGGTCTGCAGGGCAATACCGTGTTTCTCTGCCAGGGCTTTAAAGCCTTCCGCCAGACGCTTGGTGCTGTTGGCCAGGCGTTTTTCGTTGCCTTCTTTGGTCAGTACGCTCAAACACGCATGGCCGGCTGCCATCGCGACCGGGTTGCCGGACAGGGTGCCTGCCTGGTAAACCGGACCGGTTGGCGCGACATATTCCATCACCTCGCGACGACCGCCGAAGGCACCGACCGGCATCCCGCCGCCAATCACTTTCCCCAGCGTGGTCAGATCCGGTTTGATGTTGTAGTAGCCCTGGGCGCCGCCTTCTGAGACGCGGAAGCCGGTCATGACTTCATCCAGGATCAGCAGTGCGCCGAATTCGTCACAGATGTCGCGCAGGCCTTCCAGAAAGCCCGGAACCGGTGGGATACAGTTCATGTTGCCGGCAACCGGTTCGACGATGATACAGGCAATGTCTTGTGGGTGTGCGGTAAAGGCTTCACGCACAGAATCCAGATCGTTATAGGTGCAGGTCAGGGTGTGCTTGGCAAAATCAGCCGGAACCCCTGGCGAGCTTGGCTGGCCCAGGGTCAGCGCGCCGGAGCCGGCTTTCACCAACAGGCAGTCGGCGTGGCCGTGGTAGCAGCCTTCAAATTTGAGGATCTTGTCGCGGTTGGTAAAGCCGCGCGCCAGGCGGATCGCGCTCATGGTCGCTTCAGTCCCGGAGCTGACCATGCGGACCATTTCCATTGACGGGACCAGCTTGGAGACCAGCTCCGCCATGGTCACCTCCATTTCCGTCGGCGCGCCGAAGCTCAGGCCTTGCTGGGCTGCGTTGATCACCGCATCACGGATTGCCACATGGTTGTGACCCAGGATCATTGGACCCCATGAGCCAACATAGTCGATATAAGCTTTGCCGTCAGCATCAAAGATGTAGGCACCGTCGGCGCGTTCAATAAAGAGCGGGCTGCCGCCGACACCGGCAAAGGCGCGGACGGGAGAGTTGACGCCGCCAGGAATTGTCTTCTGTGCTTGGGCAAATAGATCTGCTGACTTGCTCATTATGCTGTCCTGTTTTCCATTGAGATCGGATATGAATGCCCGGCATTGTACCTAATCTTCCGGGAACTTGGCGAATGAATTCCCGCAATGTGAGCGCTTTGGGCATTGGAGACGTTGATACAAATGGAAAACTAGTTTGCAACATTGAATGTGTGAAACTGTGACCGGCTTGGTTAATATTTTTGCGAACCCTAATTTCCTTCCAGCCTGCCCTGCCGGGCAACTTTGCAAGCAAGACGACGGATTGATGACTGATAACACCCAAGGCACCGCTGCCCCCGAACGCCTGCAATCGGGCGGACTGGTGCGGCGCTTTCTCGCGCGTGATAAAACCCCGGTTTCTGTATTGTGCCTCTCGGCGCTGGTGGGCCTTGCCGCCGGTCTGGTGGCGACCTTGTTTGAAATCGCTGTCCACTGGGTCTCCGCGCAGCGCACGAGCTGGCTGCGCGATGTGCTCAGCAGCGCCCTGCCGTTATGGTTATCGGCTTTTTTGATCAGTGCCGCCCTGGCGTGGTTTGGTTACTGGCTGGTGCAGCGCTTTGCGCCGGAAGCTGCCGGCTCGGGGATCCCCGAAATTGAAGGGGCGATGGATGATCTTCGGCCGGTACGCTGGTGGCGGGTGCTGCCGGTGAAGTTTATCGGCGGGCTTGGGGCGCTGGGCTCGGGGATGGTACTGGGACGGGAAGGTCCGTCAGTGCAGATGGGCGGCAACCTCGGACGGATGGTTTCCGATCTGTTTCGCCTTCATGATCATGAAGGCCAGCATGCGTTGTTGGCTGCGGGGGCTGCCGGGGGACTGGCGGCAGCATTTAATGCGCCCTTGGCCGGGATCATGTTTGTGGTAGAGGAGATGCGGCCACAGTTTCGCTACAGCCTGATTTCGATCAAGTGCGTGCTGATTTCCGCCATCGTGGCCAATATTGTCTTTCGCTGTATCCAGGGCCAGCGTGCGGTGATCACCATGCCCCAATATGCGGCGCCGGATCTGAATACACTGTGGTTGTTTTTGCTGCTCGGTATGGGGTTCGGGATCTTCGGAGCTGTGTTCAACCGCCTGGTGACGCTGGCGCAGGACGGGTTTGCCCGGCTCTACCGGGGACAGCGCTGGCGGCCGATGGTCGTCGGCAGTTTACTCGGCGGCTGCTTTGGGTTGTTGCTGCTGTATTTGCCTGAGTTGACCGGCGGTGGTATCGCCCTGATCCCGAGTGCGACCCGGGGCGATTACAGCACCCACCTGTTGTTATTGTTGTTTATCGGCCGGGTAGTGACTACGTTGTTGTGTTTCGGTTCCGGGGCACCGGGTGGGATTTTTGCCCCGATGCTGGCGCTTGGCACCTTGTTCGGCACCGCTTTCGGTGTGCTGGCCCAGCAGCTGTTCCCGGCGCTGGCGCTGGAGCCGGGGATGTTTGCGATTGCCGGCATGGGCGCGTTGTTTGCCGCCACGGTGCGGGCGCCGATTACCGGGATCTTGCTGGTGATTGAGATGACTAACAACTATCAATTGATCCTGCCGTTGATCATTACCACCCTGGGCGCGACCCTGCTGGCTCAGGTACTTGGCGGCAAGCCGATCTACTCACAACTGTTGCACCGCAAGATGCGGCAGGAAAAAATCGGTCAAAGCCCCCGGCAGACGGTGGTCAATACTTGAACGCGTCAGTCAGGTATTAGATAATCAGATCAACTCCCGTATGTGTTTGAGAGGTTTTTAATGAGCGATGCCAATTTGCCGCTGAATTTTTCCGATGTTGCAGCGAATAAAGTCAAAGCGCTAATCGCCGAGGAAGAAAACCCGGAGCTGAAACTGCGTGTGTACATCACAGGTGGCGGATGTAGCGGTTTCCAGTATGGCTTCACCTTTGATGAAAAAGTGAATGACGGTGACACCACGATTGAAAATAGCGGGGTGACGCTGGTGGTTGACCCGATGAGCCTGCAGTACCTGATCGGCGGGACCGTCGATTATACTGAAGGCCTGGAAGGCTCCCGCTTTTTTATCAATAACCCGAACGCCACAACCACCTGTGGCTGCGGCGCATCATTCAGCGTGTAATCTTCGGTTGTTGTCAGTTCCGGCTCAGCCGGATTGACCGACAAAAAAACCGTCACTGCGAGGTGACGGTTTTTTCATGGCTGCGATTTGAGCCCGTTTATCCGCGGTCGGTGCTGCTGTTGATCAAGGTATTGTTGTCTGCCAGGAACTGGCTGAACTGGGACAACTGCCCCAGCCGCTCGGCGGCAAATTTCTTGAATTGGGTACGCTCGGCCCCTTTCAGCGACTGCGCTTCCGGCAACTTGACGGTGCGCGGGTTTTTGTGCACGCCATTGACCAGAAATTCGTAGTGCAGGTGGGCACCCGTCACCCGGCCGGTGCTGCCCAAGGTGCCGATGGTCTGGCCCTGTTTAACCCGCTGCCCGGTTTTGACCAGGCGCTTGGTCATGTGCAGGTATTTGGTAATGTAGGTCGAGCTGTGGCGGATAAAGACGTAGTTGCCGTTGAAACGGTTATAGCCGGATTTCATGACCACGCCGTCTCCGGCGGCCCAGATCGGGGTGCCGACCGGCGCGACGTAGTCGGTGCCACGGTGGGCTTTGACGCGCCCGGTGACCGGGTGGAGGCGGCGCGGGTTGAAGTTTGAGCTGACATAGCGGAAGTTGATCGGAGAGCGCAGGAAGGCTTTGCGCATGGCTCGGCCGTCAGCGTCGTAATATTTCCCGTCTTTATTGCTACGCACTGCGGTAAAGGTTTCGCCGAGGTTGGTAAAGGTGGCGGCCAGAATGTTGCCGCGGCCGATCAGCTCACCTTCAACGAACTGCTCTTCAAACAAAACTGAGAAACTGTCGCCCTGGCGGATATCCAGGGCAAAGTCGACGTCCCAGCCAAAAATGCCGGCCAGTTCCATGATTTGGTTCGGGGTCAGGCCGGCCTGTTCGGCGGCATTCCAGAAGCTGGAGGTAATGATGGCCCGGGCAAAGTTCACCCGGGTATCGATGGATTTACTGTCGGTGCGGGAATGGTAGCTGTCCCCGGCTCGGGTGATCACCAGAGTCTCCGTCGCGCTTTTCGGCTGGCGCAGCTGGACCAGCTGGTTATTCTCGTCAAAGCCAAATTTCAGTTGATCGCCGGGGCGCAGGTGAGAGAGGGTTTTAGTGCCTTCATCAGCATTGACAACCTGAAACAGGGCGCGTGGCGACAGGCCGACTTTATCAAACACCACAGCCAGGCTTTCACCTGATTTGACGGTGTGATTTTTCCATTTCAGCTCCGGGACTACAGGTTTTTCATCCTGCGCCATCGGGCGGAGCTGGTTGGCTTCAAGATCGATATCGAGTGGATAGAGTTTGCCCACTTCAAACTTCCGCTCCGGATGGCCTTGGTGTTCTGTGCTCGGAACCAGGAGGAGCAGCACCACGAGAGCGCTGAGCACAGTGATCAGCGTTTGGTGCATCCTTGGCAGTCGGCGAAGTTTCGATACTAGCATCAATTGGTATTTTTTTTGCGAAAAGGGAAAAATAAGACAACAGCAAGTTTAACTGGTTTCAAAAAACATCTCTATTCAAGTAAGATGGTCAATTATCACTTTTTTGCCAATTCTGTGGGAGCGAACAAGAATGGCCAGCATTGAAAAAGCCTTAGCTGAAATTAAGCGTGGTGTTGATGAGCTGATTCCGGAAGAAGAGCTGATTGCCAAGCTAAAAGAGAATCGTCCATTGCGTATTAAACTGGGGGCTGACCCAACGGCGCCGGACATTCACCTTGGCCATACCGTAATTCTGAACAAGCTGCGTACATTTCAGGAGTTGGGCCATGATGTGACCTTCCTGATTGGTGACTTTACCGGCATGGTAGGGGATCCGACCGGTAAAAATACCACCCGTCCGCCACTGACCCGCGAAGATGTGCTGCGTAATGCAGAAACATACAAAGAACAGGTGTTTAAGATCCTGGATCCGGCAAAAACCAAAATTGAATTCAACTCGAGCTGGCTGTCGGAGCTGGGCGCTGAAGGTATGATCCGCCTGGCGGCCAACCAGACGGTTGCGCGGATGCTGGAGCGTGACGATTTCAAAAAGCGTTACAACGAAGGCCGTCCGATTGCTATCCATGAATTTCTGTACCCGCTGCTGCAAGGCTATGACTCAGTGGCGATGAAAACGGACGTGGAACTGGGCGGGACCGATCAGAAGTTCAACCTGCTGATGGGCCGTGAGCTGCAAAAAGCCAATGGTCAGAAGCCGCAAATCGTCCTGACCCTACCGCTGCTGGTCGGCCTGGACGGTGTGAAGAAGATGTCCAAGTCGGCGAACAACTACATTGGGATTGCGGAGTCGCCAAGCGAGATGTTCGGCAAGATCATGTCGATTTCCGATGATCTGATGTGGAACTACTACGAGCTGTTGTCTTTCCGTCCGCTGGAAGAGATCGACCAGTTCAAAACCGATATTGCCAACGGCAAGAACCCGCGTGATATCAAGATCCTGCTGGCGAAAGAGATCATTGCCCGTTTCCACAGCGATGCTGATGCGGATGCGGCGGAGCAGGAGTTCATCAACCGTTTCCAGAAAGGCGCGATGCCGGATGAAATGCCTGAATTTGAATTTGAAGCCGGGATGGCGATTGCCAACCTGCTGAAAGAAGCGGGTCTGGTGAACTCAACGTCAGATGCGATGCGGATGATCCGCCAGGGTGCAGCCAAGATTGACGGCGATAAAGTTGAAGATACCAAACTGGTTCCGGCGGCAGGTACTGCGGTTTACCAGGTCGGTAAGCGTAAATTTGCCCGGGTGACCCTGAAGTAATTCAGCCGAACCCCGATGAAAATGATGAAAAGGCGCCTCTGGCGCCTTTTTTCATGCCCGTAGCTTGGGGAGGCCAAGGGGCAGCTGGCTGCGGGTGACCCGGTTTGCAGCAAACAATGCTTGCCAATCACTAATGGATGACGGCGGCTAAGGGGCTTCCTTGGCCAGCCGCATCTTGATGGCAGCCGGATATTCCGGCCATGGAAAGTGCTGATAGAGATAACTGGCGCTGTAGATCAGCTTGATGGTGTGATCATCGCGGCTGCGGCAGCTCTGTGCATGCCAGTGCTCCCACTCGACTGCCGGGCAGCTGGCTTGATCAACCGGGCCCTGGGCCGTTCGGGCAACGCACATCGCGGCAACATAGGCCTGCCAGTAATAGCGCAGGGCCAACTCGGGATCGTCGAGGTAAGGTAAGAGCCGGTGTAGCGCCTGGAAGCCGGTTACGCCGTGCAGCAGGACAAAATTGTCTGAAGCAAGGTAGTAGCGGATGGTGATCCGGGCAACTTGCTCGAACGAGAGGGTTGCAGGGTGTGCTGCGAGCCGCTGATAGGCCGGGAGGCGGCTTAGTTCGTCGACGCGATCGGTGATGATCCCGGGCTGGAATGCGAAGTCGGCAAATTGCTGCTGGGCAAGTTGAAGTTGCTGCTGGGCATCATATTCATCGGTTTGCTCAAGCGGACCCAAGGTCTGATATTCACTGGCCCAGTACGCCAGCGCCAGTGCCACTTCTTCGTTATCTCGCAGGGCGACCGCATAGCTGAGGCGGATCACGCCATGAAATGCGGCCGTGATCAGTCCCGGCAGGCGTTGCGCCAGCGCTTCACGCACCGTTGGCTCGAGCCCCTGCTGCCTAATTTGCTGGCGGTAGTGGGATAAAAAGTGGCCGAAATCAGCTGGGTTTCCCTGACGTGGGTGTTGGGTACCCAAATCGTTGGCTGGTCGAAGCGGGTTTAACTGCTTGATGTAGCGGTGGTAAAACGCGGTGAGTTGCTCATCTGACGCCCCTTGGCAGGCGAGCGCGGTAAGCGCCATTGGCAAGTGGTTGGACAGGCCATTGCCGTAGACGGGATCAAACTGCTGCCCCTGGCGAACCAGGTGCATGCAGGTATTCGAGACGGGATGAAACATGTTTTTTCCTCGTTTGTCGTAACCAGACGTGGTCGGGGATACTGTGATTACAGGCGATAATCGTTGCGTTCGCCCGGATTTTCGCTGAGGTATTCGATAAATTCCCATTCAACCCCGTTGGGGTCCCAGAAGTAGATCCGCTTGCGCCAGGGATGCTCGCTCGGCTGGCCATTTTCCTGATATCCCGCCGCCAGGAGCCGCGCTCTGATCCCGTCCACATCCTCGGTGACCAGGCCGATGTGGTTGATGCCGTTGTCCCGGTAGGGCGCGCGGTCGATGCTTTTACGACCGGCCACTCCCTGGAGCGCGAGATAACTGCTTTCGGTGCCGATATGGCACCACGGATAAGTGTCGGTTTGTCCGCGATGGCGCACGTGAAAAGCGGGCAGGGCGGTTTGCAGAAACGCGATGGTCTGGTCAATATCGGTTACGGTGAGATTGGCATGTTCGACGTAGGGGATCATGGTGCCTCCGGTTATTAGTAATGTTTTTTGCTTACTAATAACCATAGCCACTATCGTTAATAAATAAAGTTTTTTATTTATTTAACTTGAAATGATCATAAAAAACCGCCGTACTCGGCGGTTTTGATGCGTATGGATGTAAGGTATTTTGCAGTTATGCGAGGGAAATCAGTTTCTGGGCGCAAGCGTCGGCAGGGATAAGTGCCAGCGAATGGCGGCCAGGCGGATCGTCAGGGTGGTCGCGATCCCGGCCAGGGTCGCAACATTGACATCGGCGTTGAGTTGCAGGGCTGTGGTATGGACAATGCCGCCCAGAATACAGGCCGTCGCATAGACTTCGGTTCGCAGCACCATCGGGATCTCCCGTGCCAGCACATCTCGGATCACCCCGCCGCCACAACCGGTCATCACCCCCATGATGACCGCCACCATCGGGGTGGCCCCGAATCGCAGGGCTTTCTCGACGCCGATGGCGACAAACACCGCCAGGCCAATGGCATCGGCAACCGGGAGGAAGTACCAGGGCATTTGCCGGGGTTTTCGGATCGCGACAATCGCAACCAGACAGGTGATGAAGATCGCCCACAGGTAATTGGTATCGGTGATCCAGAACACCGGGGTGGCGCCCAGGGCCATATCGCGGATAGTCCCGCCGCCAATCGCCGTTACGCTGGCCAGCACGACAATGCCAAAGGGATCCATCCGTAACCGGCCCGCCAGCAACACGCCGGAAATGGCAAAGACGGCGGTGCCGAACATATCGAGAAAGTAGATAAGCATGTCTGTCCCTAAGCGCTGCGAAGTCAGAATAAAAATCGGCTGAGATTGTACGGCGAAATGCAAGCGGTACAACTTACTGCGCTTGCTTTGTGAGCTTATTCACAGGGAATCGTGCTGGCGGCAGCCAGATGGCTATGGTTTGTCCTGTCTAACCCGATCCAGGAAGTGGCAAACCTGCTCGACCGCCTTGATGGTGCGTGGCGTGGGCCTGTTGAGCCAGTCGGCTTCAAGGTTGTAGATATGCTGGTCATTGACTGCCGGGAGCTTGCCGTCCCACTTCTGCCACAGGCCGGTTTGAGTACCGGCATGGGGCGTTCCGAAAATCACTTCCGGCTGGCGGACCACCACCTGCTCTTCAGAAACCTGGGGGTAGGCGGCTTTGCTGCTCGCAAAAATATTTTCGCCGCCACAGTGATTGAAGACCTGGCTCGGCCAGTTGTTGTCGGCCACGGTGATCATCGGAGATGCACTGAGCTGGTAGAAATAGCGCACCGGTCGTTGCTGGCGATAGCGGGCATCAAGCTGATGCAGTTTTTCGCGAAACACAGCGGCTGCCTGACGGGCCTGGTCTGGCGCGTCGGCATATTGTCCGAGCGCTTCAAGGGTTTGCGGAATGTCTTCGAGCGCTTTGGGGTTGGAGTAGAAAATTTTTAGTCCCAGCTGCTCCAGCTTGGTCATTTCACGTGGCGGGTTACCGCCTTGCCAGGCCAGAATTAAATCCGGTTTGAGCGCGATGATGCGCTCGAGTTTGATCCCGCGGTAGTTGGCAACGCGCTCTAAGGATTTGGCGGCTTCGGGGTAGTCGCTGTAGTCGCTGGCGGCGACCAGTTTGTCACCCAGCCCGGCGGCATACGCCAGCTCGGTGGTGTGGGGCGAGAGGCTGATCACCCGCTCGACGGGCGCAGCCAGCAGGCTGGCTGGCAACAGCAGTAATAAAAAAGGGAGCAGGCGCACGATCAGGTGACTCCTTGGATGAGGATGAGCAGACAACTTTGAATGATGACCCAGGCCATCAGGCGGCGGTTCATCATCAAGTTGATTTGACTCAGGTGCAGGGCTGCCGGGGCGATGGGGCCGCCGAGGCGCGGCCGCTCCATTTTGCGACTGTTGTAGATCGCCGGGCCACCCAGCGAGAGCGAGAGTTTATGGCCAGTGGCGGCCAGTAGCCAGCCGGGGCCGGGCAATAGCCAGTTTTCCCCTTGCTGGCGGATCCCCAGCAGGGCATTTTTGCCGTTATGACCGACACAGATCAACAGGGCGAACAGGCGCAGCGGAATAATATCGAGCACCGCCAGGATCCGCACCGCCGGTAAGCCAAAGGTGTGATATTCGGCGCGGCTGGGCGACCAGGTACGGGCCAGACTGACTGCCAGGCGGTACATCAGGGCGCCGATCCCGCCGGTCAGGGCGAACCAGAACAGGACGCCGGCGACTAAGCGGCCATAGGCCATCAGCTGAGTTTCGGCGCCGGCCTTACCCAGACCGAGCAGCGAAAGGTTGCGGGTTTCGCGATTGAGCGGCGATTCGAGCAACTGGCGGCAATAGGCTTTATCTTCGCGGCTGTAGGCGCGGATAAAGCGCTTGCTAAATTGCGCGGTATTGCGCCAGTCCAGCGCCAGCCATAGCAGGATCAGCTGATAGATGCTTTCAATCCACACCAGCTGATCCACGGCGACCAGCAACACCAGCACGGTGAGCCACATCAGCAACCAGGCCAGGCTGCCGGCGAGCAGTTGCTGCTGGCGGGATTCATCCGGATGGTTGACCCGTTCAGCGATCCGCTGCGCGATCAACTGCCAGAACTGCAATGGATGGAGTGGCCCCGGGATCGGGAGCAGCCATTGCATGGCCAAAGCGCCCCACAAAACCAGCAGGGCGTGATGGGTATTCAGAACCGCCAGCAGCTCATTCATTACTGATCCAGCAGCGCTACCATTTTGGTGACCATGGCCGATGAGCTTTTCGCGGCCAGCGGCAGGAATTCTTCAAAGCTCATTGGCGATTCTTTATCGGCGACATCAGAGATAGCGCGCACCACCACAAACGGCACGTCGAACTGATGACAGGCCTGAGCAATGGCTGCGGCTTCCATTTCAACCGCTACCACGCTCGGGAAGTTGTCACGGATGAAGGTTTGTTTTTCGGCAGAGCAGACGAAGGCATCCCCGGTACAGATCAGGCCGCGGACCGCGTGGGTGTCGCTCAGGGCTGCGAGTGCCCGCTCGGCAACATCCATCAGCTTGGCATCTGAGACAAAAGCGGCGGGTTGCTGGGCCATCTGACCGATCTCGTAACCAAAGGCGGTCACGTCGGCATCGTGGTAGCGCACTTCGGTCGAGATCACCACATCGCCGACATTTAGTGAGCTGTCAAAGCCTCCGGCAGAGCCGGTATTGAGGACGACATCCGGCTGGAACACTTCCAGCAAGACGGCGGTGCCCACGGCAGCAGCCACTTTGCCAATGCCGGATTGCAGCAACACCACATCGGCACCGTTCAGGGTTCCGGTATAGAAAGTACAACCTGCCTTGGTGTGGGTTTCGCAGTGGGTCAGTTGTGCTTTCAGGATGGCGACTTCTTGTTCCATCGCACCAATAATGCCGATCTTCATGGATTCGTTCTCATCTAGGTCAGTTGAAGCTCCCGGACGGGAGTCAGAATGGGCAAATTGTACCAAATAAAAAACGGGAATGGCACTGACGGCCATTCCCGCTTCAGCTTAGCGCGGCTTTTAAACCTCGAGGTAATCGAGGATGCCTTCGGCGGCCTTGCGACCCTCATCGATGGCGGTGACCACCAGATCCGAGCCGCGCACGGCATCGCCGCCGGCAAAGATTTTGGCATTACTGGTCTGGAAGGCAAAAGCCCCAGCTTTCGGTGCCTTGATCCGCCCCCACTGATCCAGTTCAACATCATGGGCGGCCAGCCACGGCATGGCGTGGGGCTGGAAACCAAAGGCCATGATCACCGCATCGGCCGACAGGACATGCTCGCTACCTTCAACCGGCTCCGGACGGCGGCGGCCAGCATCATCGGGCTCACCGAGGGCGGTTTTCACCACCTTGACGCCGCTGACCCGGCCTTGCTCGTTCAGCTCAATCCCGAGCGGCTGGAGGTTGAACATGAACTTCACGCCTTCCTCACGGGCATTTTTCACTTCCCGCTTGGAACCGGGCATATTGGCTTCGTCCCGGCGGTAGGCACAGATGACGTTTTTTGCGCCCTGACGGATCGAGGTGCGGACACAGTCCATCGCGGTATCCCCGCCACCGAGGACCACGACTTTCTTGTCGCGCATGTCGATAAATTCCGGGCTGTCCTCCAGTTCCATCACCCGGTAGGTGTTGGAGATCAGAAACGGCAGCGCATCGTAGACGCCCGGGGCATCTTCGTTGGCCAGGCCCGCGCGCATGTTTTTGTAGGTGCCGACGCCGAGGAAGACCGCATCATACTCTTCAAGCAACTGGGCCATCTCGATATCTTTGCCGACTTCGGTATTAAGGCGGAACTCAACGCCCATGTCGGTGAAGATCCTGCGACGGTTGATCATCACCTCTTTTTCCAGCTTGAACGACGGGATGCCGAAGGTCAGCAGGCCGCCGATTTCCGGGTAGCGATCAAACACCACAGGTTTCACGCCGTTGCGGACCAGGATGTCGGCACAGGAAAGGCCCGCCGGGCCGGCCCCGATGATGGCGACCTTCTTGTCGGTCCATTCGACGTCCGACATGTCCGGTTTCCAGCCCATCTCGAACGCCTTGTCGGTAATGTATTTTTCAACATTGCCGATGGTGACGGCACCAAAGTCGTCATTGAGGGTACAGGCCCCTTCACACAGCCGATCCTGCGGGCAGACCCGGCCACAGACTTCCGGCAGGGTGTTGGTCTGGTGCGATAGCTCCACCGCTTCGATGATCCGGCCTTCATTGGCCAGCTTCAGCCACTGCGGAATGTAGTTGTGGACCGGGCATTTCCATTCGCAGTACGGATTGCCGCAGCCGAGGCAGCGGTCGGCCTGGGCCCCGGCCTGCTGCTGGGTAAATGGCTCGTAGATTTCGACAAATTCAATCTTACGAATGTTGAGCGGCTTTTTCGCCGGATCCACCCGCGCGACATCAATGAACTGGTAAATGTTCTGGCTCATACGGCTTCCCTCCTTATTGAGCTTGAACGCGCAGCTCTGCGGCAGAGCGGCTTTGGTGACCCAAGAGGGTATTAACGTCGGCTGACTTCGGCTTGGCCAGGTAGAACCTCGGGATCCACTGGTCAAAATCGGCCAGGATTTCCTGGGCCCGGCTCGATCCGGTTTCTTCCAGGTGGCTGGCGATCAGCCCGCGCAGGTGCTCCTGGTGGATCTTGAGTCCGTCCAGTGGCAGCGCTTCAATCAGCTCCGGGTTGACCCGACCGGCAAAGTCGCCGTTTTCATCCAGAATATAGGCAAAGCCACCGGTCATCCCGGCACCGAAGTTAACCCCGGTTTTGCCGAGGATAGCCACGATTCCGCCGGTCATATATTCACAGGCATTGTCCCCTGCGCCTTCGACCACTGCGATGGTGCCCGAGTTGCGGACGGCAAATCGCTCTCCGGCGGTGCCGGCAGCGAAGAACTTGCCGCCGGTTGCCCCATACAGACAGGTGTTGCCGACAATGGTGGCCTGGTTGGACTTAAACGCCGATCCCACCGGCGGACGGATGCTGATCTTACCGCCGGTCATGCCTTTCCCGGCGTAGTCATTGGCATCCCCGGTCAGCAGCAGGTTCAGGCCGCCGGCATTCCAGACGCCGAACGACTGGCCGGCGGTACCGGACAGGTGGACATTGATCGGCTGCGCCGCCATGCCCTGGTTGCCGTAGCGCAGGGCAATTTCGCCGGACAGGCGGGCACCTATCGAGCGATCCGTGTTGCGGATCTCGAAGTGGAGATCGGCGCCGCTGCGGCTCTCAATCGCGGGTAGCGCCGCTTCAAGCAGGGCATTGCTGAGCTCTGCCTGATCAAACGGGGTATTCGGCTCACTGCAGTACAGTGTTTTGCCTTCAACCGGCGTCGGTGCATGCAGCAGGCCTGCCAGATCCAGTTTGCTTTGCTTGGCGGTGTAGCCTTCAAGCACTTCCAGCAGATCGGTGCGGCCGATCAAATCGGTCAGTTTCTCAACGCCCAATTGAGCCAGCAGTTCCCGGACTTCCTGGCCGAGGCCGATGAAGTAGTTCATTACCTGCTCCGGCAGACCTTTGAAGAAGTCCCGGCGCAGTTTTTCGTCCTGGGTTGCCACCCCGGTGGCGCAGTTGTTGAGGTGGCAGATCCGCAGGTATTTACAACCCAGGGCCACCATCGGTGCAGTCCCGAAGCCGAAGCTTTCAGCCCCGAGGATTGCCGCTTTGACCACATCGAGGCCGGTTTTCAGACCGCCGTCGACCTGCAGGCGGATCTTATGGCGCAGGCCGTTGGCGACCAGCGCCTGCTGGGTTTCCGCCAGCCCCAGCTCCCACGGGCTGCCGGCGTATTTGACCGAGGTCAGTGGGCTGGCCCCGGTGCCGCCGTCGTAGCCGGAGATGGTGATCAGATCGGCATAGGCTTTGGCGACCCCGGTGGCAATGGTGCCGACCCCGGGCTCGGAAACCAGCTTGACCGAGACCATGGCTTTCGGGTTGACCTGCTTGAGATCGAAGATCAGCTGGGCCAGGTCTTCAATCGAGTAGATGTCGTGGTGCGGCGGCGGTGAAATCAGGGTCACCCCCGGCACCGCATAACGCAGCTTGGCAATTTCCGTGGTCACCTTGTGACCCGGCAACTGGCCGCCTTCACCGGGCTTGGCGCCCTGGGCGACTTTGATCTGCAGCACATCGGCGTTGACCAGGTAGTGCGGGGTGACCCCGAAACGGCCGGAGGCGATCTGTTTGATGCGCGAGTTGCGCTCGCTGTTGAAGCGGCGCGGATCTTCGCCGCCTTCGCCGGAGTTGGAGAAGCCGCCGAGGCGGTTCATCGCCATCGCCAGCGCTTCGTGTGCTTCCGGACTCAGGGCGCCGATCGACATCGCCGCGGAATCAAAGCGCTGGTACAGCTCGGTGGCTGCTTCCACACGCTCGATATCCACCGGGTTGTCCGAGGCCTTGAGCTTGAGCAAATCGCGGATCGCCGCGACCGGGCGCTCGTTGACCTCTTTGGCAAAGGCCAGGTAATCCTGGTAATCCCCGGTCTTGACGGCTTGTTGCAAGGTGCCGACGACATCCGGGTTGTAGGCGTGGAACTCCCCGCCGTGGACGTATTTGAGCAGGCCGCCGTTGTCGATCGGCTTGCGCTTAAGCCAGGCCCGGCGCGACAGGTTGAACAGATCCTGCTGGAAGTCGTCAAAACCGGCCCCGGCAATGCGGCTCGAGACGCCGCGGAAGCAGAGATCGACCACCTCATCGCTCAGGCCGACCGCTTCAAACAGTTTCGAGCAGCGGTAGGACGCAATGGTGGAGATCCCCATTTTCGACATGATTTTGTACAGGCCTTTGTTCATCCCGTCGCGGAAGTTGACCATCACCTCGCGGTATGGCTTGCTGATGGCGCCGCTGTCGACCAGCTTGCCCAATGACTCATAGGCTAGGTACGGGTAAATAGCGGTCGCGCCGAAGCCGAGTAGGACGGCAAACTGGTGCGGGTCGCGGGCCGTGGCCGTTTCGGCAACGATGTTGGCGTCACAGCGAAGGTTGGCCTCGACCAGGCGGGTCTGGACCGCGCCGACGGCCATGGCTGCCGGGATCGGCAGCTTGTCCGGATTGATCCCGCGGTCAGAGAGCACCACCAGCACGGTGCCGTTTTCCACCAGTCGCTGGGCCTGATCACAGACATCGACTATCGCCTGCTTGAGATCTTTCTCGCTCGGATCATAGTTAATGTCGATGATGCTGTTGCGGTAGTACTGGTTGTCCAGCTCCAGCAACTGCACCAGATCAGAATACAGCAGGATCGGCGATTTGAAAGCGACCCGGTGGGCGTGGCCATCGGTTTCGCAGAACACATTCATTTCCCGGCCGATACAAGTCGCCAGCGACATCACATGTTTTTCCCGCAATGGATCGATCGGCGGGTTGGTGACCTGGGCAAACATCTGGCGGAAGTAATCGGTGACCGAGCGCTCTTTGGAAGACAGCACTGCCATCGGGGCATCATCGCCCATCGAGCCGGTCGCCTCCTGGCCGTTTTCACCGACCACGCGCAGCACCTGATCCAGCTCTTCGTTACTGATCCCGAACAGCTTCTGGTAGGTATTGAGTTCCTGATCGTCCAGTGAGCGGCTGCCGACCTGATCGTCGCCCAATTCCTCGAACGGCACCAGGCGTTTGACATGGCTGTCCATCCACTCCTTGTACGGGTGGCGGCCCATAAGATCGTTATCAATGTCGGCAGAATGCCAGATCTTGCCGAACTTGGTGTCGATCACCAGCAGTTCGCCCGGTCCGACCCGGCCCTTCTCGGCCACTTCATCCGGAGCGTAGTCCCAGATCCCGACTTCTGAGGCCAGGGTGATCAGCTTGTCTTTGGTGATCACGTAGCGCGCCGGGCGCAGGCCGTTGCGGTCGAGGTTACAGGCGGCGTAGCGGCCGTCGGACATCACGATCCCGGCCGGACCGTCCCACGGCTCCATGTGCATGGTGTTGAAATCATAGAAGGCACGCAGGGCCGGATCCATATCCGGGTGATTCTGCCAGGCCGGCGGTACCAGCATCCGCATGGCGCGGAACAGATCCATCCCGCCGGACAGGAACAACTCCAGCATGTTATCCAGGCTTGAGGAGTCTGAGCCGGTTTCGTTGACGAACGGCGCTGCGTTCTGCAGATCCGGCAGCAGCGGGGAGGAGAACTTATACGCCCGTGCCCGCGCCCACTGGCGGTTCCCGGCGATGGTGTTGATCTCCCCGTTGTGTGCCAGATAGCGAAACGGCTGGGCCAACGGCCAGCGCGGCTGGGTGTTGGTGGAAAACCGCTGGTGGAACAGACAAATTGAGGATTCCAGGCGGATATCGCCCAGATCCTGATAAAACTTCGGCAGGTCAGCCGGCATACACAGGCCTTTGTAGACGGTGACCTGAGTCGACAGGCTGCAGATATAAAAATCCGGATCGCTGTCGATACGTTTTTCGATCCGGCGACGAGCCATATAGAGGCGGCGATCAACATCGCGAGGCTTCCAGCCCGCCGGGGCATTGACAAATACCTGTTCGATTTGCGGCAGGGATTCGGTGGCGATCGGGCCGAGGACGGCCGGATTGACCGGCACTTCGCGCCAGCTGACAATCGACAGGGTCTCTTTGGCCAGTTCTTCGTTGACGATGGTCCGGGCCTGCTCGGCCTTGATTGGATCCTGACTGAGGAAAATCATCCCGACGGCATATTCACGGGCCAGCTTCCAGCCCGCTTCTTCGGCGACGGTGCGAAAGTAACTGTCCGGCTTTTTCATCAACAAGCCGCAGCCGTCACCGGTTTTGCCGTCCGCGGCAATCCCGCCACGGTGGGTCATACGATCCAATGCGGATATGGCTGTACGGACGAGTTTATGGCTGGTTTCGCCTTCAATATGGGCGATTAAACCAAAGCCACAGTTATCCTTTTCCAGCGTTGGGTCATACAGTGTCATTGCAACTCTCCCTTGCTTCTGCCCGCTCCGGGCAGTCTTACTGCATATTTATGGCGATCTCCCTGACCGCCATCTGTGCTTCCAGCATTCTTTGAAGTTAACGATATTTTAAAGAAAGGTCAAATTCCTATCGCAGGAGCAGTAAAATCTCGTATCTCCGAGTAGGGTGTGGTGTAACGTATTGGAATTCAGGTGTTTTTACTTTTATTGCAACAATAAATTCACATTTATCCCGTGCAAAACCAGCCCGTGAACTGTCTGAAAAGTTGGAACTTTCTTGCTCCTGTTTCAGGCGGGTGGGTGGGCTATACCAAATAGGGATTCGCATCAAGCAGTTAAGAGAGGTACAGGTATGGCGGGTGATTAGGCAACAAAAAGCCGACCAGAACGGTCGGCTTGAAATTTAGCATGAAAATGAATGAAATCAGGCTTCAGACAGCATAAGTGAATCGGATTTAGCCTCCAGGTTGGAATTACCCATCAGATAAGCGTCGATTTCACGGGCACATTCACGGCCTTCGTTGATGCAGCGAACCACCAGGGACTGGCCGGTGCGCATATCGCCGGCAGCAAATACACCTGGCTGGTTGGTGGCGAAGCCCTGGGTTGCGACGTTACCGCGCTCATCGAGCGCAATATCCAGCTGGGCCAGCACGCCGTTCGGCTCCGGATGCAAAAAGCCCATCGCCAGGAACGCCAGATCGCACGGAATGATCCGCTCCGAGCCCGGCACTTCCTCAAAGCCCGGACGTTCACCCGGCTTGGCCTCCAGCCACTGGATATCGGCAATGCGCAGCGCTTTGAGGTTGCCCGCTTCATCGCCGATAAATTCCTTGGTCAAAATATTCCAGTGCCGCTCACAGCCTTCCTCGTGGGAGGTTGAGGTACGCAGGATCATCGGATACGCCGGCCAGGGCTGGTTGACCGGACGTTTTTCTGGCGGCATCGGCATAATTTCGACCTGGGTGATACTGGCCGCGCCGTGACGGTTTGAGGTACCGACGCAGTCCGAGCCGGTATCCCCGCCGCCGATCACCACCACGTGTTTGCCCTTGGCATGGATTTCTTCTGTTTTCAGATCCATGTTATTGGCGCGGCGGTTGTTCTGGGCCAGAAATTCCATCGCATAGTGGGCACCCTTGAGGTCGCGGCCCGGGATCGGCAGATCCCGCGGAACCGTGGAGCCGCCGGTCAGCAGCACCACATCAAACTCCTGGCGCAGCTGCTGGGCATTGATGTCGACCCCGATATGGGCGTTGACTTCAAATTTGATCCCGGCTTCGGCCATCAGGTTGATCTTGCGATCGATAATATCCATGCCGAGCTTGAAATCCGGGATCCCGAAGCGCAGCAGGCCGCCGACTTTTTCATCGCGCTCAAACACGGTCACGTTGTGGCCGGCGCTGTTGAGCTGCTCCGCCGCCGCCAGGCCGGATGGACCGCTGCCGATAATGGCAACGGTTTTGCCGGTGCGTTTTCTCGGGGTCTTGGGTTTGGCATACCCTTCGCGATACGCTGTTTCGACGATGGTTTTCTCGATGTTACAGATGGTGATCGGATCCTGGTTGATGCCGAGCACACAGCTGCTTTCACACGGCGCCGGACACACCCGGCCGGTAAACTCCGGGAAGTTATTGGTCGAGCTCAGGATATGCCAGGCTTCTTCCCAGCTGTCACGGTAGACCGCATCGTTGAACTCCGGAATGATGTTGCCGATCGGACAACCGTTATGGCAGAACGGTACCCCACAGTCCATGCAGCGTGACGCCTGCGTATTGATTTTATTACCGAATTCTTCGTTCAGGACAAACTCCTTGTTGTCCTGAATCCGGACGCTCGGATCAACTTTCTTTGGCAACTCACGGCCAAACTCTAAAAATCCAGTCGGCTTACCCATCGACGGCCTCCAATACTTCCTTGTTCACTGCTTCTGCTTTGCGCTTCTGTAGAACGGCTTTGTAATCCCGCGGCATCACCTTGACCATCCGGGTCAGGTTGTCCTCGAAGTTATCGAGGAAGGTCTGGGCGACCGTACTGCCGGTGTAGGTGACTTGCTTGGTCAGCATCTCGCGCAGCAGGATTTTGTCCTCGTCCTCAATCGGGTCGAGATCGACCAGCTCAGGATTGAGCTTGGTTTCAAAGTCGCCGAATTGATCCCAGACGTAAGCGACGCCGCCGCTCATCCCGGCCGCGAAGTTGCGTCCGGTGGTGCCGAGGATCACCGCGATACCGCCGGTCATGTACTCACAGCCGTGATCGCCGACCCCTTCAACCACCACTTTGGCGCCGGAGTTACGGACACAGAACCGCTCACCGGCCATGCCGCGGATATAGGACTCACCGGAGGTGGCGCCGTAGAAACAGACGTTCCCGACCACGATGTTGTCTTCCGGAATAATGTCGGCTTTGCTGTCCGGGTAGAGCGCCAGGGTGCCGCCAGAAAGGCCTTTCCCCCAGTAATCGTTGGCATCCCCTTCCACTTCAAAGGTCACGCCCTTGGCGAGGAAGGCACCGAAGCTCTGGCCGGCAGACCCGTTGAACTTGACCTTCATCGGCTGTGGCAAGCCTTGATCTTTGTAAATCTTGGAGATTTCGTTTGACAGCATGGTCCCGGCACTGCGGTCGGTATTGATGATGTCAAATGTGGCCTCAACCGCTTTGCCTTCATAGAGGGCCGGTGCGGCCGCTTCAATGAGCCGGCGATCCAGCACGCTCTCCAGACCATGGTCTTGTTCACGCTGGTTGAAGACGCCGTCTTCTTCCCGGGCCGGCTCAATGTGCAGCACCGGGCTGAGATCCAGGTTCTGGTACTTCCAGTGACCGATGTTATCGCGGATCTTCAGTTTCTGGGACTGGCCGACCATTTCATCGATGGTACGGAAGCCCAGCTCGGCCATGATTTCACGCAGGCCTTCGGCCATGTACTGGAAGAAGGTCACGACATCTTCCACCCGGCCGTCGAAGCGCTCACGCAGCGTCTTGTTCTGGGTGGCAATGCCGACTGGACAGGTGTTCTTGTGACACTTACGCATCATGATACAGCCTTCCACCACCAGCGCGGCGGTGGCGACGCCCCATTCCTCGGCGCCGAGCAGGGTCGCTACGGCCAGATCGCGCGGGGTTTTCATCTGACCGTCAGACTGGACGACGATGCGGTTGCGCAGGCCGTTTTTCAGCAGGGTCTGGTGGGTTTCCGCCAGGCCCAACTCCCAAGGCAGGCCGGTGTGGCGAATTGAGGACATCGGCGAGGCGCCGGTGCCGCCGTCAAAACCGGCGATCAGCACCACGTCCGCTTTGGCCTTGGCAACGCCGGAGGCAATGGTGCCGACCCCGGCTTCCGAGACCAGCTTGACGTTGACGCGACCGGCGCGGTTGGCGTTCTTCAGGTCAAAGATCAGCTGCGCCAGATCTTCGATCGAGTAAATATCGTGGTGCGGCGGTGGCGAGATCAAGCCGACGCCCGGCGTGGAGTGACGAGTCGCGCCGATCCAGTCATCGACTTTATCGCCCGGAAGCTGGCCGCCTTCACCCGGCTTGGCGCCCTGGGCCATCTTGATCTGGATTTCATCCGAGTTGGTCAGGTAATAGGAGGTCACGCCGAAACGGCCGGAAGCGACCTGTTTGATCGCCGAGCGCTCCCAGTCGCCGTTGGCTTTTTTCTCGAACCGGATTGGATCCTCGCCGCCCTCACCGGAGTTCGACTTAGCGCCGATCCGGTTCATCGCCACGGCCAGGGTGGAGTGGGCTTCGTAGGAAATCGAGCCGAAACTCATCGCCCCGGTGGCGAAACGTTTGAGGATGCTCTCGACGGGCTCGACCTCTATGAGCGGGATCGCGCCGGCCGGGTTTTTGACAAACTCGAGCTGGCTGCGCAGTGTTGCGGCATCATCGCCCTGATCGTCGACGGCTTTGGCATATTGCTTGAACTGGCCGTAGTCCTTGTTGCGGGTCGACTGTTGCAGCAGCGAAATGGTTTCCGGGTTAAACAGGTGTTTCTCGCCGCGCTGTTTCCACTGATAAACCCCGCCGACATCCAGCATCTGGATTGGGATTTCCCGGGTCGGGTAGCCGACCCGGTGACGGATCAGTACTTCTTTGGCGATGTCGTCAATGGTCAGGCCTTCAATCCGCGACACGGTGCCGGTGAAGTATTTGTCGACCACCGCTTTGCTGATCCCCAGCGCTTCGAAGATTTGTGCGCCGTGGTAGGACTGCAGCGTTGAGATCCCCATCTTGGAGAAAATCTTCAGCAGGCCGCTGTTGATCCCCTTGCGGTAGTTGTTGAACAGCTCGTCGACTGACAGCGCCGGATCCAGCTTGCGGGTGCGTTGCAGATCAACCAGGGTTTCGGTAACCAGGTATGGGTTGACGGCGTTGGCGCCGTAGCCGACCAGGGTGGCAAAGTGGTGGGTTTCGCGGGCATCCCCGGTTTCGACCACGATGTCACACTTGGCGCGCAGGCCTTTGCGGATCAAATGGTGGTGAACCGCACCGACCGCCAGCATCGCCGGAATGGCCGCATGGTTGGAGTTCACTGCGCGGTCGGTCAGGATGATGATCGAGTAGCCGTCGATCACCGCATCTTCCGAGTACTGACAGATCCGCTTCAGCGCGCGCTCGAGCTTGCCCGGCTCGCCGCTGGCGCGGAATACGATATCCAGGGTTTTAGCCTGCAGGTGCTCGTTGTCGATGGCACGGAGTTTTTCCAGCTCGGCATTGCTCAGCACCGGTGATTCCAGCTCAACTTTCTGGCAGTGGTCCGGGGTTTCAGCCAATAGGTTCTGATCTTTACCGAGGTAAGTATTGAGCGACATCACCATCCGCTCGCGGATCGGGTCGATCGGTGGGTTGGTGACCTGGGCAAACAATTGCTTAAAGTAGTTTGACAGATGCTGTGACTGATGCGATAGCACGGCCAGCGGCCAGTCGGCGCCCATGGCGCTGAGCGGCTCGTAACCGGTTTTGGCCAGCGGCACAATGATGTCGTTGACTTCTTCAGAGCTGATCCCGAAGGCTTGCTGGTGGTGCAGCAGACGCTCCGGCGTCGGCTGATGGTGGCGGTTATCCGCATCCGGCAGCGATTTCAGGCTCAGCAGGTTGTCCTGTACCCACTGCTCGTACGGCTGCGCCGAGGCAATGGTATCTTTGACTTCTTCGTCCGAGATGATCCGGCCTTGCTCCAGATCGGCGACGAAAATCCGGCCCGGTTGCAGGCGGCCGCGGAAATGAATGTTTTCCGGCTCGATTTCTACCACGCCGGACTCTGAGGCCATGATCAGGAAGTCATCTTTGGTGACGGTATAGCGTGACGGACGCAGGCCGTTGCGATCCAGGGTCGCACCGACCTGAACGCCATCGGTAAAGCAGACCGAGGCCGGGCCGTCCCAAGGCTCCATGATGTTGGCGTGATACTGGTAGAACGCCCGACGTTTGGGATCCAGGTTTTTGTTTTCCTGCCATGCTTCCGGGATCAGCATCATCAGCGCATGCGGCAGGCTGCGGCCGGACAGCACCAGCAGCTCCAGCGCCATATCGAAGTTTGACGAGTCCGAGCTGCCCTCCTGGCAGATCGGCAGCAGCATGTCGATTTCCTGCCGGGTGAACAAATCCGATTCGAGGATCGCCTCGCGGGCTTTCATCCAGTTCAGGTTGCCGCGCACGGTGTTGATCTCACCGTTGTGGGCGATGTAACGGAAAGGCTGAGCCAGACGCCATTTCGGGAAGGTATTGGTTGAAAAGCGCGAGTGAACCAGCGCCAGCGCGGTCACCATGGTCGGGTTTTGTAAGTCGAGGAAGTACTGCGGGACTTGCTCGGTGGTGAGCTGGCCTTTGTACACCAGCGTCTTGTATGACAGAGAGTTAATGTAGAAATCATCGCCAATATTGGCAACGCTTTCGAGACACACGCGCACGGTGTAGTTTCGCAGTACGTACAGCTTGCGCTCCAGCGCTTCCGGTTCCAGGCCGGGGCCGCCGGTGATAAATACGTGCTCAAACTGGGGTTCGGTGCTGAGCGGATCAGCGCCGATCATCGAATTGTCGACCGGCAGGACCCGGTAGCCGATAATCTCCAGATCCAGGCGCTTGGCATTGCGCTCAAGGATATCGCGGCATTGCTGGCGTTTGTTTTCGTCCTTCGGGAACAGGACGACGCCAACCCCGTACTGGTCAAAGGCCGGCAGGCGGATGCCGAGTTTGACGGTTTCCTCCAGCAGGAATTCGTGAGGCTTTTGCAGCAAAATACCGGCACCGTCGCCGCTGCATGGATCGCATCCCTGGCCACCCCGGTGTTCCATCCGGGCCAGCATATCCAATGCCTGGGTGACAATTTGGTGGGATTTACGGTTTTTGAGATGGGCGACAAAGCCGATACCACAGGCATCGTGCTCGAGTTCAGGCACGTACAGTCCCTGAGCCTTCTGCGCTTGATCTGTCATAGATACTTCCTTCCAGTTTCAACAGGCCTCAATCCAGAAGCCCGAGTTATCCCTAATTGGTGTTATGACATTGCAGGGGATAAAAGGACGGTTTGTCCTGCCCGGGCAATGTGTGTTTGCTGTGGGATGATGTTTCAAATCAATAGCAAACTTAATTCTGTAGCACCTCTGTCCTGGTTAGCAAAAGTGCTACAGCTGCACTGGTGATGTGACAGAAATCACTAAAAAGTAGGGTGATTCCGTCATTTTTATTGTTCATAAAATGCGCACAGCTGTAACTATCCTACATTTTTGATTTGTTAATTACCAACAATTATTGAAGGGGTGTCTGCATAAAATTGCCGGGGTGGTGAATGGGTAGCGGTTGTAATCGGTTGTTTATTCGATAATACCTCTCATTTTGAATAATGTGAGCAGTGCACCCGACCTGAATAGTCATTTATGCCGCTAAATTTGCTGCAAGAGTGTTTCATTTTGTTGTTTTTTAATTACACGCCCTTCGAGTGCTACACCGGACTGTCATCCATAGCTCTTTTTGTTGTTTTGGCGCGACGTGTTTATTGTTTTGGCACAAATATTCGGCTGTTTTTTGGTGTTAACCTGCGCGGCTCTCATTCATGACTCGGGGAATGCCATGCAACTGCATGAACTCGTTAACACGTTCGGACAGGATTTAAAGCATCGGTACGGGGAAAAGGTCCATAAGCTGACCCTGCACGGTGGCTTCAGCTGCCCGAACCGGGACGGGACGATTGGCCGGGGAGGCTGTACCTTCTGTAACGTCGCCTCGTTTGCCGATGAGCAAGCCCGTTTTCTGCCAATTCGTGAGCAGCTTCAGGCGCGGGCGGGGGAAGTGAACCGGGCGAAGCGCTATCTGGCTTACTTTCAGGCATATACCAGTACCTATGCCGAGGTCCAGGCGCTCAAGGTGATGTATGAAGAGGCGCTGACCGCCGCTGATATTGTCGGCCTGTGCGTCGGTACCCGGCCCGATTGCGTGCCGCCGGCGGTGCTTGAATTGCTGGCCGGTTACCGTCGCCAGGGCTATGAGATCTGGCTCGAGCTGGGACTGCAAAGCGCACATGACAGAACTCTCAAACGTATTAACCGTGGCCATGATTTTGCCTGTTATGCCCGGGTTGCCGAGCAGGCCCGGGCGCTGGGGTTGAAGGTCTGTTGTCATTTGATTGTCGGACTGCCGGGCGAAAGGGAAGCCGAATGCCTGGAGACACTGCGCCAGGTTGTGGCGGCCGGCGTGGATGGTATCAAGCTGCATCCGCTGCATATTGTCCGCGGCAGTACCCTGGCCAAGGCCTGGCAGGCCGGGCGGCTGGGCGAGATCAGCCTGGCTGACTATGTCGATATCGCCAGTGCGATGATCCGCCAAACCCCGGCGGATGTGGTGTACCACCGGGTGTCGGCCAGTGCCCGAAAACCGACTTTACTGGCACCTGCGTGGTGCGAGAACCGCTGGCTGGCGATGACGGAAATCAGCAGGCAACTGAGCCGGGATGGCGCTCAGGGCAGTGTGCTGGACCAACCATTTATCTCTCGGTCTGCGCTATAGCGCTTGTATGAAATGTGTTAGATTATCGGCTCATTTTTCGCCACGATAGAAAAATCAGCATGTTGCTCTTTGTTCGCCACCTGCTCGGGCTGGCTGTGCTATTCATGTTCCCGGCGGTCGGGCAGGCCGCTGAGGCAATTGATCGTGTCGGCAACCCGGTGTTGCTGACGGCCCTGCTCGTTACGGGGGCTGTCATCGGCAGCGGGTTGCTGGTGATGTTAGTGCTGCATCTCGATGCGGCGTCGTTTCGTCGGCTGCAAACCATTTTCACTGACCTGCCGCTGGCGGTGGCGATTATCCGGCGCAAGGACGGCACCCTGCTCTATGCTAACAAACGCTGCTGTGAGCTGATCGGCGTGCGCAAGCTGGGTAGCCGCTATCGCTACCCGGATGAGATCACCGCCCAGATGATGTGCGATTACCTCCGGCCGCTGCCGTATCGCCGTGGGTTTCAAAATGCCCCCGAGGCGCTCCGGATCAAGCCCGGCCATACTCTCTCGCTGGCGGTTTCCGGGCAACCGATCCGTTTTAAATGGCAGGCGGCCTGGTTGCTCTACCTGTCTCAACCGCCCCAGCAACCGGCCTCGCCCGATCAGCTTGAACAGGAGCAGCGGATTTTCCAGCAGGTGCTCAATTCCTTATCCGAGCTGGTGTACTACCAGAACAACCGCGGTGAGATCATCGGCACCAACAAAGCCTTCAATCGCTTCTGGCGCGGCCGGTTTGAAGAAGGGGTGATGGAAGATGAGAATACGGCGTCTTCCCTGCATCCGCTGCATACCTGGACCACGGCACCGGATGGTACCAGCCGCTTACTCGAAACCAACAAAACCCAATTGATCGATGATCACGGCGAGGTAATTGGCACCCTGTCGATCAGCCATGATGTGACGGACTGGCATGATATGCAGGAGAGCCTGCAACAGGAGATCGAGAAGCGGGAGATCACCGAGCAGGCCCTGGCCCAGCGCAGCTCGCTGCTCAATACGATTTTTGAGGCCAGCTCAGATCCCATTGGGTTGTATAACGAGCACGGGATTTATGTCGGTTGTAACGAGCCGTTTGCCCGCGCGCTGGGCTATACCCAGCAAACCTTGTTGGGTAAATCGGCTGCGGATGTGCTGGAGCCGGATAAGTGGGAGGAGTTTCAGGAAGCGGATCGCCAGGTGCTTGAGGAGGGCAAGACGGTCAAAGCAGATGACTATGTGATCCTCGAAGACGGCACCCCGGTGTGGTATGAGATGGTGAAAACCCCCTATCGGGATCCGACTGATGGGGTGCCGGGGGTGCTGGTGATGGCCCGGGATGTGACCGAGCGTCGGATGGCCGAGCAGCAACTGGCCGATGCGATCATGGAGTTGGAGGAAATGAGTTTTGTCGACAGCCTGACCAAGGTGGCCAATCGTCGCTACTTTGATGAGCAGCTGCGCAAACTCTGGCACAGTCATATCCGCGAGCAGAAACCGCTGACGCTGATCCTCTGTGACATTGACAGCTTCAAGGCGTTTAACGACAACTACGGCCATCAGCAAGGGGACTATGCGCTGCGGGAAGTTGCCAAGGTCTTTCGTGATGTGATCCGGCGCGAGACTGACGAAGTGGCCCGCTACGGTGGGGAAGAGTTCGCCTTCCTGCTGCCCAATACCGACCAGACTGGTGGGTTGGTGGTGGCTGAGAAGGTGCACCAGCAATTGGCTGCGCAAGGTATTGTTCATGAATACTCGGGCGTGGGCAATCAGCTGACGGTGAGCCTGGGGGTCGCGACCATTACGCCGCTGCCGACCCAGGACTACGGGGATCTGGTTGAAATGGCCGATATTGCCCTCTACAAAGCCAAAGCGGCCGGGCGAAATTGTACCATGGTGATGACTGGCGGCGACCACGCATAAGGGCAAGTGCCGGAAATACATCCAATCAATCAGCCTGCATTTTGCAGGCTGATTGATATCTGTGGGGGATCTCCTTTGGTTCTTGCCTCGGGATGATTATCATAGGCGTAGCCTTTCATGAGCAGGAATAAAGAATGAAACAAATCAAGGTGCTGGCTCAGTTTTATGTCGATTTGCTGGTGAAGCTCGGCATTGTCCGCTTCAGCCTGCTGTTGGCGCTGGCGCTGGTGGCCCTGGCGGTGGTGGTTCAGGTCGGGGTGACGCTGGTGCTTCAGGGAGAAGTGCTGAACATCGATATTGTCCGCTCGGTGTTTTTCGGGTTGTTGATCACCCCGTGGGCGGTCTATTTTCTCTCGGTGGTGGTCGATCAGCTGGAAGACTCGCGCCAGCGGCTGTCGAAGCTGGTGACCAAACTTGAAGAGATGCGCTCGCGCGATATGCAGCTCAATAAGCAGTTGCAGGAAAATATCACCCAACTCAATCAGGAAATTGAAGAGCGGAAAAAAGCCGAGGAAGCGCGTGAAGAGGCGATGCTGGATCTCGAAAATGAGGTCTACCAGCGGGAGAATGCCCAATTGGAACTGGCGGAGCAGAGTGCCCTGCTCAAATCTTTCCTCGATGCCTCGCCGGATCTGATTTATTACCGCAATGAAAAAGGCCAGTTCTCCGGCTGTAACCGGGCGATGGAGGAGCTGACCAGCAGGACCGAAAAACAGCTGGTCGGTCTGACGCCGTGGGATGTCTACAGTGAAGACATCGCCCGTAAGATTGTCGAAACTGATCAGCAGGTGTTTAACCAGAACGTGTCGCTGACTTATGAGCAGTGGCTGGAATATCCCGACGGTCGCAAGGCGGTGTTTGAGCTGCGTAAAGTGCCGTTCTACAGCCGCGAGGGGCGGCGTCTGGGACTGATGGGCTTTGGCCGCGATATTACTGAGCGCAAGCAGTACCAGGATGCCCAGGAGAAGGCCAGCCGGGATAAAACTGCGTTTATCTCGACCATCAGCCATGAACTGAGAACCCCGCTGAACGGGATTGTCGGGCTGAGCCGAATGCTGCTGGAAACCCGGCTCAATCAAGAGCAGCGCGGCTACATGCGGACGATTTATGTCAGCGCGATCACCCTGGGCAATATTTTCAATGACATTATCGATATGGATAAGTCCGATCGCCGCCGCCTGGAGTTGTTGCCCAAACCGCTTGATTTTGCCGAGTTCGTTGAGGAGATGGGCAATATCTCGGCGCTGATGGCTGAGCAGAAAGGGCTACGGTTCGATTTGGAGCAATTGACGGAGCTGCCGGCCTGTATCGAGGCTGACGGGACCCGGCTGCGCCAGGTGCTGTGGAACCTGATCAGCAATGCCACCAAATTTACCAAAGAAGGCGGGGTGGTGCTGTCAATCAGCAGCGATGTCGTCGACCAGCAGGCACATATTACGTTTGAGGTCGAAGACAGCGGGATCGGGATCCCGCCCGCTGAGCTGGATAAGATCTTTGCGATGTATTATCAGGTCAAAGATGACAGCGATAACCTCCATGCCGTCGGTACCGGAATTGGCCTGGCGGTCTCCCGCCAGCTGGTGCAGATGATGGGCGGGGATATTACTGTGTCGTCGGAAGTCGGTGAAGGCAGCACCTTTACCGTGACGATTTGTGCCCCGGTGGTTGAGCGACATGAGCCGGAGGAATCGCTGCCGGCCCCGTCACCGATGAGCCTGAGTATCTTCATGGTCGAAGACATCGAGCTCAATATTACGGTGGCCAAGGCGCTGCTTGAGAGCTTAGGGCATGAGGTCACCATTGCCATGCGCGGCGATGAGGCGCTGGAGAAATTCAATCCGGATGATTATGACCTGGTGCTGCTGGATATTCAGCTGCCGGACATGTCCGGCTTTGATATTGCCCGCCAGCTGCGTGAGCGCTATGACCATTTGCCGGCGCTGGTGGCGTTGACCGCTAACGTGATCAAAGACAAGGCGGAGTATCTGGAAAAAGGGATGGATGATGCGCTCAGCAAACCCCTGAGCGTGAAAGCGATTTCGGATGTGATCTCTCGCCTGGTGCTGACTT
Organism: Photobacterium atrarenae; assembly: GCF_024380015.1. Taxonomy (NCBI): domain Bacteria; kingdom Pseudomonadati; phylum Pseudomonadota; class Gammaproteobacteria; order Vibrionales; family Vibrionaceae; genus Photobacterium; species Photobacterium atrarenae. Next base: position 2,876,491 of record NZ_CP101508.1, on the reverse strand, counting down.
GTCCGCTGGATGACGAAGAGAGCGCTGAGGAGGCGGCGTCCGATGCCGAGCCGACGCCGGCAGGCGATCACCTGAGTGACGATCAGATCAACCAGCTGTTGGATTTGGAAATGCTGAGCTCCTACGTCGAGATTGTCGGCACCCAGCCAGTGTATGACAGTATTGCGATGTTCGAGCAAAAAATGCCGGAGTATATTGAGATCCTGGACTCGAATATGATGGCCAAGGATCAGGACGGCATTAAGTTTGAAGCCCACAAGATCAAAGGGGCGGCCGGCTCAATCGGCCTCAAGCATATCCAGCAGGTGGCGCAGAAAGCCCAGTCGCCGGAACTGCCGGCGTGGTGGGAAAATATCAGCGACTGGGTCGACGAAATCAAAGATGACTACCAGAATGATCTTAATGTGCTGAGGGGCTGGTTAGCCCGGCAGGAGAAGTAACCATGAAACTTCAGGTGATGCTGGCCCTGGTGGTGAGCTTGGGGCTGGCAGCTTGTAGTGAGCCTGAATCACCGACGCCGCCGGTATCTGATGCTGGCGAGCCTGCGCGTCCGGCCCCGGAAGCTGCGGGAGAGGATGAGGAGCAGGTCGCTGTAGAGACGGACGGGGACGGAAAACCCGAGCGCCCGGCAGAGCCAGCCGCGGCAACCCCGCTGCCGGAGCCATTGCCGACTGATCTGTGGCGCAGCGCGCCCAGTGAGCTGACTTTGGGTGAGACGGTGGTGACGCTGAACAGCAGTCTATGGTTGCGCCGGCTGCCTGTGATCGGTGCCGACGGCACCGCCCCCTCAGACCTGCTCCATGCCTCGGTTAAATTGCAGACCAAGGAAATGCAGCCGTTGCCGAAGCTGGATATCCTGCGTGTCTTGCTGATGCAGGGCAGTCAGCAGTGGTTGGTGAAAGAAAATCTGGATATTCGGGCGGAAGGGGAGCTGACGCTGGAGGTGAGTTTGTCTGAAGGACCCGAGTGGCTGCCGGGCAGTGCCGTGGATATTGCAGTGTTACTGAGCTATCAAGGCGAGGAAGTGCGCCTGATCCAGCATGATGTGATCATCGGACCGTTGCGAACCGGCGACTGAGCGGGGAGCAATATGAGGTTAGAAAAATAAGGCTCCGTTCGGAGCCTTATTTGAAGATCAGCCGGAAAGCGAGAATTACTCTTCGCCCAGATCGCCACAGAAACGGTAACCTTCACCGTGAATGGTGGCAATGATCTCCGGGGTATCGGCGACTGATTCAAAGTGCTTGCGGATGCGGCGAATCGTCACGTCCACCGTACGGTCATGCGGTTTCAGCTCGCGACCGGTCATTTTCTTCAGCAGCTCAGCACGGGTCTGGATCTTACCCGGGTTTTCACAGAAGTGCAGCAGGGCACGGAACTCAGAGCGCGGCAGCTTGAACTGATCGCCATTCGGGCTGACCAGTGAGCGGCTATTGATCTCCAGAGACCAGCCGTTGAACTCGTAACGCTCGACCAGACGTTTGTCTTCGGTCGGCAGGCCCTGGTTCATGGCACGGGTCAGCAGGTTACGGGCACGGATGGTCAGCTCACGTGGGTTGAATGGCTTGGTGATGTAATCATCGGCGCCGATTTCCAGTCCCAGGATCTTGTCGACTTCGTTGTCACGGCCGGTCAGGAACATCAGCGCCATGTCGCCCTGCTCACGCAGTTCGCGTGCCAGCAGCAGGCCATTTTTGCCCGGCAGGTTGATATCCATGATCACCAAATGAACGTGGTGCTCCGACAGCATCTGATGCATTTCTTCGCCGTCGTTGGCTTCAAAAACCGCGTAACCCTCTGCTTCGAAAATGCTTTTCAGGGTATTACGTGTTACGTGCTCGTCTTCTACAATTAGAATGTGAGGGGTTTGCATTGGCAGTACCTAAATCTCTAAAAACGGAATCTGGTCAAAATCTGAATAGTTAAATTCTATAAAAAAAATTCACAGACAGGCAAAGTATTGGGTAAAACACCGGGTACTTAACTAATAGAGTTGCCTGTTTGGTACGCCATCCGTAATCCAGCAATATATTCTTTATGGGAATTGCTGAAAAAGCCCTGAATCGCAGGGGCATTGGCTACAATTTCCGTGGGATGGCGACGATTGTATTCACTTAACAGCTCGATAACAATGTTCTCGTTTTGTTTCGTGACTGCTTTTCAGTGCTTCCTTGATATATGTCAAACAGACTGAATTGTATTACGATTAGCCAGTTTGTTTAACATGCACTACAAAATTATCCGCCGCACTTGCTTAGGGAAGCGCCATATGTGTGAACACATCTCGCTTTGGTGTTGCTACCAGACTATTCAATTTAAAGCCGGGCAACGCCCCGTTTACCCCTATTTTGCAATTCTAACAGCATTTAACCCCGGAAGCATTGTTCTTCCACCAGCGCAAAACCGAAAACGGAACACATTGTTGAAAAATGAACTCCTCCACGAAATAAATGGGCTGCAACCACTCGATTGCAGTGCGCCGGATGGGAGCTGGTTGGAACCGAGTTTTGCTGTGCCGGTGTCGCGGGCGCGAGCGGCGCAACTGGCCCGACGTTGGGGGCAGAATGCGTTTTATTGGGTCGAGCAGGGGAAACTGTATCTCGAGCCGGTGCAGATCGATGCTGTCACAACAATAAAACTAGGTGATTTTAAAGACTTTTTCTACACTGAGTAGAGACAAGTATCGGCAATCTTAATCAAGGAGTACGAGATGTTAGATTTACTACCCGATTTATGCGACCACTACGAACAGGATGTTCGCTGGTTACCCTTGACTTCGCATGATTATGGCGGCCGCCGCTTGTTTTACGGCGAGGTCGTGACCTTGCGCTGCTTTGAAGATAATAGCCTGGTACGGGAGATCGTCTCTGAGGACGGCCGGGGTAAGGTCTTGTTTATTGACGGCCATGGTTCTTGCAGGTTTGCGTTGCTGGGCGATCAGCTTGCGCTGCTGGCGCAGAAAAATCACTGGGAAGGGGTGATCGTCAACGGTGCGGTGCGGGATGTCGCGACGCTGGCGACGATCGATATTGGCATTAAGGCGCTGGGACCGTGTCCGTTTAAGACCGAAAAAAGGCAAACCGGTGATCGTAATGTGACCCTGACGGTGGCCCATACCCTGGTCTATCCGGGAGATATGCTCTATGCCGATCGCAACGGGATCCTCCTGAGTAAAGCCAAGTTGGATTTATCGCCTTTTAAGGCAGAAAAATAAACACAGTTTTTCGATTTATTGAACAATAAAAACGGATATAAACGAACCGAAAGGGCTCATTTATATTCGTTCCTGTCGTTTTTTACGAATTTGGGGAGCCGAAGCTATACCAATCAAAGTAAATCAGTGATCAGAAATAGCGCAGGAAAAATGTTTGAGAACAAGGCAGAATTTCCAGATAAGTAGTTATTCTACAATCAAAAATTCTAACGCAGTTATCGAGCATTTTAACAAGCGAGGATGACCAGTTATTTACTGCGATTGGTATTAAAAGCGAAACCCAATCCCGACCTGGTAGATTTGCTCCAGCGCTTCATAGTCGACCGTGGCATGGACATTGACCCGGTTAAGGACTTCATACTGGCTGGAAACCTCCACGCCCATCACCACCTCTTCATTGACGGACTCTGAAGTCACGGCGCTCTGCAGGCTGAGTTTGGGGGAGAAATTATATTTGACGCCGGAGAGCAAGCCACGGGTTGCGCTCTGAAACTCGTTGCCACTTTTCAGGCGGGTACTGAGGTAGAGCTCGGTCTTTTGACTGAGGGCATACGCGTAGCCGCTGTCGATCTGCCACAGGTCAAATTGCTCGGCGCTTTTGGACTGAGACGAGATGAACCATCCGGAGCTCTCGTTGGCGAGGGCCGGGTCCCAGTTGTTTTTTTCCGCGGCTGCGGTTGGCAGTGCCACTGCCAGCAAGGCCATTGTGAACCATAGTCGCTGCATGGTTTCACCCTCCCTGTGCCTGCTTCGTTATGATTATTTGCTTGCACTTTTTTGCATACACTCAATCTTAGGTCATAATTCTCACAATAGAAACGGTCAATTGAAATGAATGTGATATGTGGCAGGTTGCAAGGCGCTGGTCGGATCCCAAAGCGCTGCTATTTCCGCAGTCTGTGCTCCTCGTTATAGGGATAGACATCTTCATACTGGCCATTGGCAATATTGCGTTGGAGTTGCTGCCAGTACTCGGCCTCGAACAGATCACTGTGCAGTTCATCAAACAGGGCGCGAACAGTCGGGTTGATCAGCAAAAACGTGCGGAACTCTTCCGGGAATACATCGTTGGGACCCACGCTGTACCAGGGCTCCGCTGACATTTCATCCTCCGGATAGCGGGGCGGCGGAATTTTGCGAAAGTTCATTTCGCTCATATAGCTGATCTCATCGTAGTCATAGAACACTACGCGCTTGTGACGGGTGACGCCGAAGTTTTTGAACAACATATCGCCGGGGAAAATATTGGCGGCGGCAAGCTGCTTGATCGCTTTGCCGTACTCATCTACGGCATGGCGTAAATCGGCCTCATTGGCCTGCTCGATGTAGAGGTTGAACGGGATCATCCGCCGCTCGGTGTAGAGGTGATCGATCATCACGGTGTCGTCGGTGACCTTGATGATTGATGGCGCGACCGCCTGCAGCTCTTCCAGCAGCTCGTCACTGAAGCGGTGGCGATCAAATGAGAAATGGCGGTACTCCTGGGTGTCTGCCATCCGTCCGACCCGATCATGCTCCTTGACCAACTTGTATTTCTCCCGCACCACGGCATGGCTGATCGCTTTCTGCGGGGCAAATTTATCTTTGATGATTTTGAACACAAACCCGTAGGACGGGAGGGTAAACACCGACATCACCATGCCCTTGATCCCCGGTGCAGGGACGAACTGGTCATCGGAGTGGGCCAGGTGATGCAAGAACTCGCGGTAAAGCTCGGTCTTGCCATGTTTCTGGCAGCCAATTGCGGTATACAGTTCAGCCTTGGTTTTATTGGGCATCAGCTCGGCCAAAAAGCGCACCAGTGCGGCCGGCGCCGGGGCATAAACCATGAAGTATGAGCGGGCAAAGCCGAAGATAATACTGACCTGATCAACGTGACACAGGCAGGCGTCAATGTAGAGCTCGCGGTTTCGGTTGGTCAGCACCGGCAGCACCAGTGGTACCGTGTGCTCATCAGCCAGGTAGATCCGGCCAATCAGGTAAGCGGCCTTGTTGCGGTAAAATGGCTCTCGGATCATCTCAATCGTCGGGTGGCTGCCGAGGGCGCAGCCCAGTTCCTGGTGGAGTTTATCGACGATCAACGCGATATCCCGCTGTTTGTCTTCCCATTTTAACGTGAACGGTGTGTCATCGAGCATCCGTTCAAGCACACTGGAGAGGCCGCTGCCGTTGTGATAGGTCCGGGTCAGTGAGGTGGGGTAGGTCGGGATCCGTCCTTCCTGCGAACTGTGCACAAATAGCTTATCCCGGTTGATATTGCGATGTTCGAAGATGCGGCAATAGACCGAATTAAAGAAACTTTCGGCAATGTCATAACGAGGATAATCGAGCAGCAAGTCTTCATAGGCGGATTTGACCGCCATCAAAAATGAGCGATTGGCATAGCGCTTTCCGAGCATGATCTGGATTTGTTTGGTCACCAGGCCGACGTGATGATCGTAAAAACTAATCCGTTTTTTCAGCGCCTGATGCCCGGCCTGCCAGTTTTGGCTTTCAAAGCGATCCTGAGCCCCGGCCGTGACGTCCAGAAAGCGTCCGTACATGGCATCAAAGCCTTGCAAGATTGTATGGGCGACGAGTTGTTCCATTCCTGTTGCCATTCGGGATCCCTCCGAATAAAGAGTAGACAGTTTGCACGGACTGACTGTCTCAATCCTGGGCCATCCAAGCCCCGTCTTTGTGTACCGTTCTCGTGGTTGAAGTTAGAAAACGGCAAGCTGGTCCGATGTTGCTGATCATCAATCTTACTATGCAACGCGGCGTCATTAACTGCAATCTATCTGTGCTGTTTTTTATGCGCTGTTCGCATGTAGTGAGGTATTCGTGCGGGTAAAGTCGGGCTGGAATGGAGGCCGAATAAACAATTTGAACAACAAACAGGGTTGACTCGGTCTGTGGATTCAGGTAAACGTTAACCAATACAGGCAATTGGCGATTATAGAATACAGTTATGTTTGTTATGTCCAGCACCACCACCATCACAACCATTATTACCGGCACCGTGTGTGTTGGGGCGGGCTGACACGCACACGAATTCGAAAAAGAGCCCGCACATTTCCATGTGCGGGTTTTTTTTTTGCCTTTTTTATTTTGAATAAATTTGCTTTCTACCGTACTGAATATGCAGTCAGGTCGTCAGTGAATACGGAAGTCGGGAGTAGGGAATGCGAGTACTAAAGTTTGGCGGCTCATCGTTAGCTGATGCGGATCGATTTTTACGGGCGGCAGAAATCATTGCTAATAATGCCCAGCAAGAGGAAGTGGCAGTCGTTCTGTCTGCGCCGGGTAAAGTCACCAATAAACTGGTGTCGGTGATCGACAGCACGGTGAAAACTGGCGAGTCAGAATTGCAGTTGGCGGATTTGGAAGGGGTGTTCCATGAGCTGCTGAGCGGGCTGAAAGCGCGGGAGCCGGCGTTTGACAAAGCCCTGGTTGATGCCAAGCTGGCCAGCTCGTTAGGCCAGCTGCGCCAGTATGTCCATGGGATGAAGTTGCTGGGTCTGTGTCCGGACAATGTCTATGCCAAAGTGATCAGCAAGGGCGAGCGGCTGTCGATTGTAGCGATGAAGGCGCTGCTGGAGGCCAAAGGTCAGCCGGCCAGCCTGATTGATCCGGTCGAGCGCTTGCTGGCGCACGGCGATTATCTCGAGGCCCATGTCGATATTGAAGCCTCGACCAAGAATTTTGTCCAGTCACCGCTGCCGCAGGGCCACGTCAATATTATGCCGGGTTTTACCGCGGGTAATGCGCAAGGTGAGCTGGTAACGCTGGGCCGCAATGGATCGGATTATTCCGCGGCGGTACTGGCTGCCTGTCTGCGCGCTGAGTGTTGCGAGATCTGGACCGATGTCGACGGCGTCTATAACTGCGATCCGCGCCTGGTGCCGGATGCCCGGCTGCTGAAGTCACTCAGCTACCAGGAAGCCATGGAGCTGTCCTACTTCGGCGCCTCGGTGCTGCATCCCAAAACAATAGCGCCGATTGCCCAGTTCCACATTCCCTGCCTGATTAAAAACAGTTTCAACCCGCAAGGGGCCGGCACCCTGATTGGCCAGGATACCGGGGAAGACAAGCTGGCGATTAAAGGGATCACCACGCTCAAAGATCTGACCATGGTCAACGTCTCCGGCCCGGGGATGAAAGGCATGGTCGGGATGGCGACCCGGGTGTTTGGTGCTATGTCGGCGGCCGGGGTGTCCATTGTGCTGATCACCCAGTCCTCCTCGGAGTACAGCATCAGTTTCTGTATCGAGAGTGGCGACAAAGCCGCGGCTCGCGACGCCCTGCACAATGTGTTTGAGCTTGAGCTCAAAGAAGGCCTGCTCGAGCCGGTCGAATTTCTCGATCACTCTGCCATTGTCACCCTGGTCGGTGACGGCATGCGCACCTCCCGCGGTGTGGCATCACGTTTCTTCACCTCGCTGGCCGAAGTGGATGTCAATGTGATTGCGATTGCTCAGGGCTCGTCTGAGCGGGCGATTTCGGCAGTGATCCCGGCGGAGAAAGTTTCCGAAGCGGTCAAAGCGTGTCACGAGAACCTGTTCAACAGTAAGCACTTCCTTGATGTGTTTGTGATTGGGGTCGGCGGGGTCGGCGGCGAGCTGGTTGAGCAGATCCGCCGTCAGCAGGAGAAGCTGGCGTCCAGCGGAATCGTCATTCGGGTATGCGGCCTGGCCAACAGTAAAGGCTTGCTGCTCGACAGTAACGGCCTGCCGCTGGAGAACTGGCGCGATCTGATGGGCCAGGCCCATGAGCCGTTGACGCTGGCGCGGATGATCCAATTGGTGCAGCGGCACCATATTATCAATCCGGTGGTGATTGACTGTACCTCAGATCAAGGCATCGCCGAGCAGTATGCCGACTTCCTGGCTGCCGGTTTCCACGTGATCACCCCGAACAAGAAAGCCAATACCGCCAGCATGGCCTACTACCATCAGCTGCGCCAGGCTGCCCGCGGCACCCGTCGTAAATTTATGTATGAAACCACAGTCGGTGCCGGTCTGCCGGTGATTGAGAACCTGCAGAACCTGATGGCGGCCGGTGATGAGCTGGAGCGCTTCTCCGGGATCCTGTCGGGCTCACTGTCGTATATCTTCGGCAAATTGGATGAGGGCATGAGTTTTAGCGAGGCGACAACCGTCGCGCGCAATAACGGCTTTACCGAGCCGGATCCGCGAGACGATCTTTCCGGCATGGATGTGGCCCGCAAGCTGTTGATCCTGGCCCGTGAAGCCGGAATGGCGCTGGAGCTGGACGATGTCGAGGTCGAGCAGGCGCTGCCGCCGGGCTTTGACGCTGAAGGTAGCGTGGATGAATTTATGGCCCGCCTGCCGCAGGCCGATGCCTACTTTAGCCAGCTGTCGGCCGAAGCCGCGGCGGAAGGCAAGGTTCTGCGCTACGTCGGGGAAATTGATCACGGTCGCTGCGCGGTGAAAATCGCGGCTGTGAACCCGGATGATCCGATGTTTAAAATCAAGGACGGTGAGAATGCCCTGGCCTTCTACAGCCGTTACTATCAACCGATCCCTCTGGTGCTGCGCGGCTACGGCGCAGGAACCGAGGTGACAGCCGCCGGCGTATTTGCCGATCTGATGCGGACCTTAGGCTGGAAGCTAGGAGTTTAACATGAGTGTTGTTGTTTATGCGCCTGCCTCGATTGGCAATGTGAGTGTCGGATTTGATGTCCTGGGGGCCGCGGTGTCCCCGGTGGATGGCACCCTGCTGGGGGATCGGGTGCAGGTTGCTGCCGGTGAGCAGCCTTTCTCCCTGCGTTGTGTCGGTAACTTTGTTGATAAGCTGCCACAGGTGGCCGAGGAAAACATTGTTTACCGGTGCTGGCAGGTGTTTGGCCGGGAGCTGGAAAAGCACGCGTTGCCGCTCAAGCCGGTGGCGATGACCCTGGAAAAGAATATGCCGATCGGCTCGGGGCTCGGCTCCAGTGCCTGCTCAATCGTGGCCGCGCTGGATGCACTCAACCGTTTTCACGATCTGCCGCTCGATGAAACCGAGCTGCTGGCGCTGATGGGCGAGATGGAAGCGGAGATCTCCGGCAGCCTGCATTATGACAATGTGGCGCCGTGCTATCTCGGCGGGTTGCAGTTCATGGTCGAAGCGCTCGGGATCATCAGCCAGCCGGTGCCGTGCTTTGAACAGTGGTACTGGGTGATGGCCTATCCGGGGATCAAGGTGCCAACCGCGGAAGCGCGGGCGATTTTGCCGTCGCAGTACCGTCGCCAGGATGTCATTGCCCATGGCCGCTACCTGGGCGGCTTCATTCATGCCTGTCATAGCCAACAGCCTGAGCTGGCGGCGGCGATGATCAAAGATGTGGTGGCGGAGCCGTATCGCGAGCGATTACTACCGGGATTTGCCGAGGCGCGGCAGTATGCGCTGGAAGCCGGGGCGCTGGCCAGCGGGATCTCCGGATCAGGGCCGACCATGTTTACCGTCTGTAACGATATTGAAGTGGCTCAGCGTATTGCACGCTGGCTCGAAGCCCATTATGTTCAGAATGATGAAGGATTTGTCCATGTCTGCCAGCTGGACGGACAGGGATCACAAGTAACTGGAAGTGAGCTATAACCATGAAGTTGTATAACTTAAAAGAGCACCAAGAGCAGGTTTCGTTTGGTCAGGCCGTCCGTCAGGGGCTGGGCCGGAACCAAGGTTTATTTTTCCCGAGCGAGCTGCCGGAGCTGGGCGATATCGACAGTCTGCTTGAGATGGATTTTGTCAACCGCAGCAGCAAAATCCTGTCGGCTTTTATCGGCGAGGAGCTGGCCGCTGAAACCGTGGCGCAGATGGTCTCGAATGCGTTTCAGTTCCCGGCACCGATTACCCAGGTGAAAGACGGGGTTTATGCGCTGGAGCTGTTCCACGGCCCGACCCTGGCGTTTAAAGATTTCGGGGGGCGGTTTATGGCCCAGTCGCTGGCCGCAGTCACTGACGATGACGGCCATATCACCATTCTGACTGCGACCTCCGGCGATACCGGCGCGGCGGTGGCCCATGCGTTCTACGGCATGGAGAAAATCAAAGTGGTGATCCTGTATCCGAAAGGCAAGATCAGCCCGCTGCAGGAAAAGCTGTTCTGTACCCTGGGCGGTAATATCACCACAGTTGCTGTTGATGGCACCTTTGATGACTGTCAGGCGCTGGTGAAGCAGGCATTTGATGATGAAGCACTGCGTCAGGAAGTGGGCCTGAATTCGGCCAACTCGATCAACATCAGCCGTCTGATGGCCCAGATCTGCTACTACTTCGAAGCGGTGGCCCAATTGCCGAAAGCCGAGCGCGAGAACCTGGTGGTGTCGGTCCCGAGTGGTAACTTCGGCAACCTGACCGCAGGCCTGCTGGCCAAAGCACTCGGCTTACCGGTCAAGCGCTTTATTGCCGCCACCAACGTCAATGACACCGTCCCGCGTTACCTGAAAGACGGTGAGTGGGCGCCGAAGCCGACGGTCCCGACCCTGTCCAATGCCATGGATGTCAGCCAGCCCAACAACTGGCCGCGAATTGAAGAACTATGCCAGGTTAAAGGCTGGGGCCTGAACGAGCTGGGTTATGGTGCGGTCACCGATGCTCAGGCGAGTGAAACCCTGCGTCAGATGGATGCCGAAGGCTATTTGTGTGAGCCGCATGGCGCGATTGCGTACCGGGTCCTGACCGAGCAGCTGGCTGAAGGTGAAACCGGTCTGTTCCTGTGCACGGCCCACCCGGCGAAGTTTAAGGAAGTGGTCGATGAGATCCTGGGTAAAGATATTGCGCTGCCGGGCCCGCTGGCTAAGCACAACGCCATGGCACTGCTGTCGCTCGAGCGTGACAATGATTTCGACCAGCTCAAGGCCGTCCTGCGCAGCGTGCAGGACTAATCGGAGCTGCTTTGAATCAGGTTTGAGCTTGGGGATATTTCCGAAGCTGAGCTAAAAAAACACCAGTCGGGTTGTCCCGGCTGGTGTTTTTGTTTGTCAGGTCTGCACCCCGGATCAAAAACGGCACCCTCAGGTGCCGTACTATAAAATCTCTAGCCGGGGATCACAGGCTGTTGGTGAAGGTGCGGGCGATCACGTCCTGTTGCTGCTCGCGGGTCAGCGAGTTAAAACGAACCGCGTAGCCGGAAACGCGGATAGTCAGTTGCGGATATTTTTCCGGGTGCTTGGCTGCATCTTCCAGGGTTTCGCGTTTGAGCACATTCACATTCAGGTGCTGGCCGCCTTCAACTTTTGCCGGGGCTTCGATCGCAACTTCACGAAATTCATACTCACCCAAATCAGTCGCAGGGATAACCTGGTCTGCTTCGTAACCTGCTTTCGCAGCAACACAACGTGCTTCATTGTTTTCTGTATCGAGTAGCCAGATCGAGTTGAGTAGATCGTCGTTTGCTGCTTTTGTAATTTGAATACCAGTGATCATGACTTACGCCTCCGCAGGATGTCGTTTAATTATTTCGATTTCGGGGTCGAGCTGGGTAATATATAACCGGTTTGCGGCAGGGTGTCGTTGATTTAGATCAATTTACAAAAATAATCCCATACTTTTATAGTGGGTTAATTTTGAGTTCGGTCAATAAATTATGTATTTATATGTACTTATTGGTTTTGTGTATAAATGCAGCGTTTAATTAAAAATAACAACATTTCGTAAAATTACTACATTTTGAAGCCGTACGAATTCAATCAAGACGACCTCCGGCAGGGGGAGATTGCCGACATAAGGAGCACCATGAAGTATATCGGAGCACATGTTTCCGCCGCGGGCGGCGTGTTCAATGCGCCGCAGAATGCGGCTCAAATCGGGGCCAATGCGTTTGCCCTGTTTACCAAAAACCAGCGTCAATGGGTTGCCAAGCCCCTGACGCCAGATGTGATTGAGGCGTTCAAAGCCCACTGCCGTCAACATGGCTTTCGGCCCGAGATGATTCTGCCGCATGACTCATACCTGATTAACCTCGGCGCACCTGAGGCGGAGAAACTGGAGAAGTCGCGCCAGGCCTTTATTGATGAAATGCAGCGTTGTCAGCAGCTGGGGCTGACGCTGTTGAACTTCCATCCGGGAAGCCATCTGAAGAAAATCTCTGAGCAGGCGTGCCTGGCTCTGATTGCTGAGTCGATCAATCTGGCCCATGCCGCGGTGCCGGATGTCGTGGCAGTGATTGAGAACACGGCCGGACAGGGCAGTAACCTGGGCTGGCGGTTCGAGCATCTGGCCGCCATTATCGAGCAGGTCGAGGATCAATCCCGGGTCGGGGTCTGTATTGATACCTGCCATACTTTTGCGGCCGGCTATGATTTACGCACAGCTGCGGCGACAGAAGCAACCTTCGCTGAATTTGACCAGGTGGTGGGGATGCAATATTTGCGGGGGATGCATCTGAACGACTCCAAAGGCGGACTCGGCAGCCGGATTGATCGCCATCAGTGTCTTGGCGATGGCGAGATCGGTTGGGAGTGTTTTCGCTACCTGATGCAGGACAGTCGCTTTGATGGCCTCCCGCTGGTGCTGGAAACCATTCAGCCTGAGCGCTGGCCGGAGGAAATTGCCACCCTGCGCCGTTTTGCTGCTGAGGAAGCCGGCATCGGCTGAGCCTGCTTCGGGCATCGGTTTCTTCTTGTCAGAAAGCGCTCTAAAATAGACGCTTGAGCGAAATGAGCAGGAGTTACCACAGCCTTATGATGAGCTGGCAGGACATTATTACCCGGGAGCAAGCGCAGCCCTATTTTCAGCAGCTGACACAATTTATTGCGGCTGAAAGGGCGGCCGGAAAAGCCATTTACCCGCCTGAGCCGGAGGTCTATCACGCCTTTGCCTTAACACCTTTCACCCAGGTCAAAGTGGTGATCCTGGGGCAGGATCCGTATCACGGCCCGGATCAGGCGCACGGGCTGAGTTTTTCCGTCAAGCCCGGTATCAAGCCGCCGCCGTCGCTGGCCAACATGTATAAGGAGCTGGCGACTGATATTCCGGGATTTGAAATCCCGCGTCACGGCTGCCTGAGCCCCTGGGCTGAGCAGGGCGTACTGCTGTTGAACACTGTGCTGACGGTGGAGCAGGGCAAAGCCCACTCTCATGCCAAGATGGGGTGGGAAACCTTTACTGACCGGATCATTGAAGCGATCGATCAGCAGCTTGAGGGGGTGGTTTTTCTGCTGTGGGGCAGCCATGCCCAGAAAAAAGGCAAGAAAATTAATCGCGATAAGCATCATGTGCTGACCTCGGCGCACCCATCCCCGCTGTCGGCTTATCGCGGTTTCTTCGGCTGCCAGCATTTTTCCAAGACCAACGGCCTGTTGCGGCAGATGAACAAAACAGAGATCCAGTGGGCACTGGCGGATCACTGAGCGGATGGCATGTGATCGCCTCGCGTAAGTTGATTATTTAATAATCAGGATCAAGGCATTATCGGCCACAAGGGCTTACACTCAAAATACGATGAGGAGAAGTCTTTGGGGAGGGAACGACCATGATGCTGGAAAGTATTCACACTGAACATGGCTATATGATGCGTCTGCTGAACATACTGAGGCAGAAGCTGGCGGCCATTCAGCAAGGCAAGGATGTGAACTATCAATTGCTCAAAGATATTGTTGAGTATCTGCAAAAACACGCTGAGTGTTGCCATCACCCGAAAGAGGATTTGTTGTATCGCTACTATCAGTCCCATTATGACGACTGCCGCGAAATGAAAGATCTGGAACTGGAGCATACTGAGCTGGCCAGGCTAACTCAGGAGTTTTCGGATACCGTTGATATGATCCTGATGGATGCCGTGATCCCGCTTGATGTATTTGCCGATAAGCTCAACATTTTTGTGCAGCGGCAAATTGCCCATCTGGAATTCGAGGAAAAACACATCTTTCCACTAATTCGAAATAAGTTTACTGCACAGGACTGGGTGGCGGTATCGGCACAATATGAAGAGTGTGCCTGTGATCCGCTGTTTGGTGATCAGGTCTCGGAACGCTATCGCGGTTTGGCTGAGCGCCTCAATACCCGAGGCTGATGAATACCAATGATAGTCAATCACGGGCCATCCAAGCTTGTTAACACGCTTGATAACGGCGTTAGAATTTTTGACTGTAGAATAACTACTTATCAAAATAATTCGGCCTTGTTCTCAAGCATTTTTTTCTGGGCTATTTCTGAGCACTGACTTCGTGTGATTGGTATCAGGCGAAACAAAACGTGCCGGCTACTTGCCGGCGCGTACAGTTATAGGGGGCTTTCAGAAATCAATATCGTCTGAAGTATCGCGAAACATATCAATTTCTGCCAACTCTTTGCGAAGCCGTTGTTTGTCCTTAAGCGCTTCAATTTCACGCCATTTACGTTTGACCGGTTTGCTACGGGCCGCACGGCGCGGCGTGTCTGTTGCAAGAATGTCATCGAATGCAAAGCTATCCATAAAGCACCTCTTTCTTACAGGTTGGTCTAAGTTAAATATCATACTGAGACTTAAAATAAAATTGCCATGTTTCGCATTTGTTACTTATTGATGAACTTTTTGTGTGCGTGTGATCGCAATTTATGCCGAAGGAGAAGGGTGGTGTACAAAAAATAGACGCTTTTCAGTCCCAGGGGGAAACGGGTACGCCGCTTGATCGTATGCTTTGGTAGGGAAAACTGGCCCGCTGGCGGGATATTCTGAGTGAACATATTGATTTTTTGTGGTGTTCTTTGCATGATCCTGCGCCACCAGCAGCCGGCTCTGCGATTGGTTCTCCAACGAGGCTGCTGTATTCAGGGCGCATTGTCACCGACGTGAATATGTACCTGTCAAAGTACCACACAACAGAATAGCAATGAGAATGGTTGCGCGAAGCAACCCGGTTAAGGATTCAACCTGTGCACGAGTGTGATGACGGGCTGGATTTGTTTTTGATGATTTTCAAGGGGTAGATGTGTCAAGCCAGATTAATTTTATCAACGATCTGTTATGGGGCTCCGTGCTCATTTATCTGCTGATTGGCGTCGGGGTGTTTTTTACCTACCGTCTGGGTTTTATTCAGTTTCGCCACTTTGGCCACATGTTCCGGGTGATGAAGAACAGCCGTAAGTCGGATCCGGCCGGGATCTCTTCTTTTCAGGCTTTGTGTACCAGTCTGGCTGCCCGGGTCGGCACCGGCAACATGGCTGGGGTCGCGGTGGCCCTGACCTTCGGCGGGCCTGGGGCCATTTTCTGGATGTGGCTGATTGCCATGTTGGGGATGGCGACGGCATTTGCCGAAAGTGCCCTGGCGCAGTTGTATAAAACCCGGGATGATGACGGTAATTATCGCGGTGGCCCGGCCTATTACATGGAAAAGGGGCTGGGGATGCGCTGGATGGGCGTGGTATTTTCCGTCTGTTTGATCATTGCCTTCGGCCTGGTGTTTAACTCGGTGCAGGCCAATTCGATCACTCAGGCCATGAATGTGGCGTTTGGCTGGAACCCGACCTATGTCGGCGTCGGCCTGGTGGTGATGGCCGGGGTGATTATTTTTGGCGGCATGCGTACCATCGCCCGTACCGCCGAAGTGCTGGTGCCGGCCATGGCCTTGTGTTACCTGCTGCTGGCCTTGTTCATTATGGCGATGAACCTGGAAAAGCTGCCGGAGATCCTGGTGATGATTTTCCGCAGTGCGTTTGGCTTGCAGGAAGCGGCCTCGGGCGCGTTGGGCTATTCGATCGCCCAGGGCATGATTAACGGGTTGCAGCGCGGGCTGTTTTCCAACGAGGCCGGGATGGGCTCGGCGCCGAATGCTGCCGCCTCGGCGACGCCTTATCCCCCGCATCCGGCCTCTCAGGGCTATGTACAGATGCTGGGCGTGTTTATGGACACCCTTGTGATCTGCTCTGCAACGGTGGCGATCATCCTGATGTCGGGCGAGTATGTGCCGCATGGTGAGGTGACCGGCATTGAGCTGACCCAGCGAGCCCTGAGCTCTCAGGTCGGCGACTGGGGCGCCGTGTTCATTGCCGTGGCCATTTTCTTCTTTGCGTTTACCTCGCTGGTCGCCAACTACTCTTATGCCGAAACCAACCTGATCTTCCTGGAGCATAATCATAAGGCCGGTCTGACGGTCTTCCGGATGGTGGTCTTGGGGATGGTGATGTTTGGGGCGGTGGCCGATCTGCCGACCGTCTGGAAGATGGCGGATATCTCGATGGGAATGATGGCGATCATCAACCTGATCGCGATAGTGCTGCTCTCGGGCACGGCGGTGAAGCTGGCCCGAGACTACAACAAGCAGCTGGGTCTGGG
Source organism: Photobacterium atrarenae (assembly GCF_024380015.1). Lineage (NCBI taxonomy): Bacteria > Pseudomonadati > Pseudomonadota > Gammaproteobacteria > Vibrionales > Vibrionaceae > Photobacterium > Photobacterium atrarenae. Next base: position 2,860,037 of record NZ_CP101508.1, on the reverse strand, counting down.
TAAAGTGCCGACCTTTGACAGTCATGATTACCCCGAGCTGCACGCCCAGCTCGAAGAGGGAATTTGGGATCAGTCCGGCAAGCGCTAATCGCTGCAGCCTATCCCAGAAATTGGTCAAGCCACGCGACTATCGCGTGGTTTTTTTTGTCAGCAATGTTACCCTTTTGAGGAATGAACCTTTTCGGGAATAACGTCTTATGTTGATTGTGGTATCACCTGCCAAAACGCTTGATTATGAATCCCCGCTGGCGACGCAGAGCTACACCCAGCCATTGCTGACCGATCATGCCGCTGAACTGATCGCCGTCTGTCGTGAGCTGACGCCGGTGGATATTGCCAGCCTGATGAAGGTCAGCGATAAAATTGCCGGCCTCAATGCGGCCCGGTTTGCTGACTGGCAGCCGGACTTTACCCCAGACAACGCCCGGCAGGCGATCCTGGCCTTTAAAGGGGATGTTTATACCGGGCTTGATGCCGAGACCATGAGCGAAGCCGATTTTGCTTACGCCCAGCAACACCTGCGGATGCTCTCCGGCCTTTATGGTCTGCTGCGCCCGCTTGATCTGATGCAGCCGTACCGGCTGGAAATGGGCACCAAGCTGGCGAACCCGCGCGGCGCTAACCTGTATCAGTTCTGGGGCGGGATCATCACCGACCAGCTCAATGAAGCACTGGCGGCGCAGGGGGATAACATCCTGATTAACCTGGCCTCTAACGAGTATTTCAAGGCGGTGAAGTCCAAGCAGCTCAACGGTGAGGTGATCACGCCGGTGTTTAAAGACTGCAAGAACGGCCAGTACAAGGTGATTAGCTTTTATGCCAAGAAAGCCCGTGGCCTGATGGCCCGTTACATTATCGACAACCAAGTTGATTCGGTGGAAAAACTCAAGCAGTTTGATGTTGCCGGCTACTATTTTGCTGCGGATGAATCCACCGCCAAAGAGCTGGTGTTTAAACGCGAGGAGCAATCATAAGCAGATGCGGACGTTGAAAAAAAGGGCCGATCGGCCCTTTTTTCTGTTCAGGCTGCGAGCTCGGTGACGAGCCCGGTCAGCGTTACTTTTTAGCTTTCTTCTTTTTTCCCGCCGCTGTTTTCTTGGCGACTTTTTTCTTGCTCTTCTTTTTCACCGTTGATGGCTTTTTATGCTGCGGGCGCATGCCGTCGATGAAGCGCTCCGGTACTTCCTCTTTCATGTAACGGCCGACGCGCTCAATCATTTCCTGATCGTGGGCTTCGATCAGGGAAATCGCCGTGCCTTTCTTGCCGGCACGGGCAGTCCGGCCGATCCGGTGCAGGTAGATATCGGCCGTGCGTGGCATATCGAAGTTGATCACGTGGCTGACGTCCGGCAGGTCAATCCCGCGGGCGGCGACATCGGTGGCAATCAGCACGTTGACCGTTCCATCACGGAAGCGGGTGATGGCGTTGTTGCGCGATGCCTGGGCCATTTCGCCCTGGATCCAGCAGCACGGGATCTTCATCGCCGCTAGCTGGTCGCGCAGGGTTGCCAGACGCTCACGGGTTTTGACAAAGATAATGGTACGCTCAGCCTGGTGCTTGAGGATATGCTCCAGCAAGGCCAGCTTGTGTTCCATCTGATCGCAGCGGTGGTAGATTTGGTGGATTTTCTTGCGCTCACGCCGTGGCGGCTCGGCATTGACCTCCACCGGCTCGTTCAGGATGGTGCGGGAGAAATCACGGACCCCTTTGCCTTCCAGGGTGGCCGAGAACAGCAGGCTCTGGCGGCGCCAGCGGCATTCGTTGTGGATCCGCTCGACCGCTTTGCCAAAGCCCATGTCCAGCATCCGGTCAGCTTCGTCGAGGATCAGGCATTCGATCGCCCGGCAGTCGAAACGTTCGGCTTCAATGTACTCCATCAGGCGGCCCGGCGTGGCAACCACGATATCCTGGGTTTTGCCTAGCAGCTCGGCGTGCTCGTCGTAGGAAATACCGCCGGTGATGGTGAAAATTTTCAGGTCGGTATACTGAGCCAGGGCACGGGCCTGATCGGCGACCTGGATGGCCAGTTCGCGGGTCGGGGTCAGTACCAGGACGCGGGCCGGTCCGGGTTTCTTGCGCGGGAAATCCTGCAGGTGCTGGATCATCGGCAGCAGAAAAGCGGCCGTCTTTCCGGTGCCGGTCGGAGCGGAAGCCAGTACATCTCGACCGTCCATGGCATGAGGGATCGCCTGGGCCTGAATAACGGTCGGGCGATCGTAGCCGATTTTTTCAATCGCGCGTAACAGCTCGCTATCTAACTCTAATTCGGAAAAGTCTCTCACCAGTCGTTTCTCCTCGGGAATAAGACGAACGCCGATCATGCGGGTGCAACGCTGCAGGCGCATGACCAGAAACATAAGGGGCGGCATTATAGTGATTATTGCCGCCACGATCACCGGTTTCCCGCTAAAAACTTTTGCTGCTTCAGTTTGCCGGCACGGGACAGCCTTATAGTTTGAGGTAAAAATCCCGGGTCAGGGCGCAGAAGGCCGCTGAATATCGGCCCTGATGATGAATGGACAGATGCTCAGTCTGTGGCTGGCCCGGCTCAGGCAGCGGGGCTTTTGACAGCGCGATCAGCAACCGGCTAACCGGTTTACGTTCGGTGCTGCGGATCTCACACAGCCGGTGGCAGAAAAGCTGGTGCGCCTTGGCTTCTCGTAGCAACAGGCGGCCTTCATATTCCGGCAGGATCAGGCTCGCCTGGCCGTTGCCGTCCAGTAGATGACGGATGGTTGTCAGCAGGCAGTTATGGCTCAGGGTGTCGGTATGGCGAGCTGTGGCTCGGGATGAGCAGCTGGCTTGCTGGCCGTGGTTAAAATAGGGCGGGTTGCACACAATGGCGGAAAAGCGGCCGCCAGGCTGCTGCGCCCCCCAGTCGGTGACATCCTGCGTAATGCAGCAAAGCCGGGCCTGCCAGGGGGAGTTGGCAAAGTTGCTTGCGGCCGCACGGATGGCACGGGGGTCGATGTCGACTGCCGTGATCCGGGACTTGGCGGTGCGCTGTGCGGCCATCAGCGCCAGCAACCCGCTGCCTGTACCAATATCTACAATCTCCCCTTCGGCCGGCAGTGCCGCCCAGGCACCGAGCAGCACACCATCGGTGCTGACCGGCATGCCGCAGCCGAAATCATCGACATGGAACTGTTTGAATGTAAAGCCTTTTGCCATGGATATTACCGTTGTCCGTTGTGTATTACTGAGCGTGTGCGTACTGCTTGCTCTGATTCATGAAAGGGTTGACCGTTAAACGCCATTGTGGCCCTGGAACGTCTCATGGTTCGCGGGTAGTTCCCGCTGTCCGAGGCGGGGATTATAGCGGGAAGTGGCAGAATCGCGGAGCACCGGACGTCGAAAATGCAATGTTTACCGGCGCATCATGGGCGCGGGTGATATTTTGGTTACGGATTCGCTGTTGTATTGTAATTATTCTGATTTATAGCGATTGATGCTATTTGTTATCTTTCTGATAACAAAAATATTTTGGTCGTAAGCTCCATGTTTAGTGTTAAATTCAGATTTATGAACTGGCTATTGAATGTCCGGGCCAAAGATTGTGGTGTTTTTGACTGGGTGGTTGCTTATTGTTCTCTTTTTCTTCATTATGCTGCGAGGCATATCACATTTAGAAATAAGTTGTGCGTGCCATATAACTCAAAATATCGCAGACACATCATATAGATAACAAACGAGTGGGAAGGTGCAGTTTGAATAAAACACTCAAAATGACAGACATA